>JBKHJZ010000175.1:0-6759 GCA_046537875.1 Acidimicrobiia bacterium
CTAGCGGCGAGTCGGCGGCACGGCCCGCCCACGGGGTGCGGGTCGTGGCTTCAGGTCTCGTCTCCCTCTTCCTCCGGCACCTCGACGCCGAGGCGCTCGAGCTCGTTGCGCAGCGCGCGCAGGACGAGGTCACGCATGGTCTCACCGCGGTCGACGGCGGTAGCTCGCACGCGCCGCAGCAGCCGCTCGGGGACGTTCTTCACGTACAGGACCGCCACCCCCCCAGTCTGGCCTGCCCGGTCTACGACCATTGGCATGGCAACGAAGCTAGCTTGACCTACTGACACAGGATTGGTTGCCACGGTGGGAGCTCCAACCACTAGGCTGGTCTCATCGCGGCACTCCGTCCGCTCCCGCCCTGTACGGGGGTGCCGTGACACCTGGGGACGACTGTCGGCGTGGGGAGGCGGGGGCGTCGACGTGACCACGACACGAGGGAGACACACATGTGCAAGCGGATCACCGCGGTGCTCGCCGCCGTGGCGCTCGTGATCGGCTTCGCCGGGCGGGCCGACGCTGCGGAGGAGGTCGTCGAGTTCACCGACCCCGGACCGGTCAGTCTGGCCGGGCACTCGCCGGACAGCGTGAACGTGGGTGAGAAGGTGGAGGTCGGCGCCATCGAGCTCGAGCCGGGCGAGTGGGACGTCTCGGCGTCGGTGCGGCTGTTCGTCGCCGACCCCGATCCGGACGCGAACGACGGTCGGGGCGAGTGGAAGAACAGCCAGGGCTGCGGCCTGTACCTCGACGGTGAGCAGGTCGGTGGTGCCGGCGGCAGCTCGTCGCTGTGGACGCCGACCGATGACGGCAAGGAGGTCGTGCTCGACACCTACCTGCAGCCCCCCGACTGGGAGGACGAGCTGACCACGCTCAGCCTCGACGAGCCGGGCGGGCTGGCGCTCGTGTGCTTCATCGACCAGAGCCACAGCGGCGCCACCGAGGAGCAGCGGGCCAGCTTCGCGGCGACCGACATCCGCATCACGGCGGTCACCGAGGTGCCGGATCCACCGGGCGGCGGTGACGGGACCGACGACGACGACGATGGGGACGACGGGAGTGCGGACGACCGCGCGCCGATCGCCGACCCCGTCGCTGCGGCACCGTCGTTCACCGGCTGACACCGGGGTCCCGCCCCGTGGAGCGCCCCGCCGTCGGGTGGGGCGCTCCGCCGCGTCCGGGCTCGGTCGCTCGGCGAGCAGCGCCCAGGAGGAGCGGGACGGGCGCGACCGCAGCTAGCCTGGACCTCTCCTGGTCAGCGGGACGAGCGCATCCCGGCGGGTTCGAGGGTCGCCGCATGCAGGAGGAGCACACATGAGCCGTCGCTCGCACCGACCGGCGGGCACCGCCCGCGAGTTCCCGCGCACGGCCCGCCTGAACCACCTCATCCACGAGATCGTCGCCGACGCCCTCGAGCGCCTGGACGACGAACGCCTGGGGTTCCTCACGGTGGTCGCCGTCGAGGTCGATCCCGACCTGCGGCGGGCGACGGTCTGGTACACGAGCCTCGCCGGTGACGAGGCCGACCACGACGTCGTCGATGCGCTGGCCCAGCACCGGTCGAGGATCCAGAGGGCGATCGGCCGGCAGGCACGGTTGAAGCGCACGCCCGAGCTGGTGTTCCGCCCCGACACGGTGACCCGCCAGGCCGAGCGGGTCGAAGGGATCCTGCGAGACCTGTCGCCTCGCCCCGCCGAGGACGGCTGAGTGCCTCGCCGGGCGGGCGCCCCGTCCCGCGACGGCCAGGCGCCGCGGGACGGGCTCGCGGTGATCGACAAGCCCGCGGGGTGGACGTCGCACGACGTGGTGGCCAAGGCCCGCGGCGTGCTCGGCACGCGCCGGATCGGGCACTCCGGCACCCTGGACCCCGACGCCACCGGTGTTCTCGTCCTCGGCGTCGGCCGGGTGACCCGCCTGCTGAAGTACCTGTCGGGCCTGCCGAAGCGCTACGCGGGCGAGATGGTGCTCGGCGTGACCACCTCGACGCTCGATGCGGGCGGGGAGGTGACCGGGACCTACGACATGGGCTCGGTGACGCTCGACGACGTGCGGCGGGCCGCGGCCACGCTGACCGGCGAGGTGGCGCAGGTCCCGCCGATGGTGTCGGCGAAGAAGCACCGCGGCCGGCGGCTGCACGAGCTGGCGCGGGCCGGCGTGGAGGTGGACCGCCCGGCGGTCCGGGTCCACGTGGAGTCCCTCACCGTCGGCGATCCCGTCGAGCCGGGGGTCTACCCGATCGACGTGTCGTGCTCGGCGGGGACGTACGTCCGGTCGCTCGTCGCCGACCTCGGCGCCGCACTGGGCGGCGGCGCGCACCTGCGCGCGCTCCGGCGACTCGCAGTGGGGCCCTTCGGCATCGACGAGGCCGTGCCGCTCGACCGGCTCACGCCCGACGCGCTGCTGCCCCCGGTCGAGGCGCTGCGGGGGTTCCTCCGGATCGCAGTCGACGACGGCACCGCCGCGGCGGTGCGCCACGGCCGGGTGCTGCCGGCGGAGGCGGTGGGCGCGACGGGGGAGGGGCCCTGGGCCGTGGTCGACGCGGGTGGGGCGCTGCTCGCGGTCTACGAGCGGCACCGCGGGGGCACGGTCAAGCCGGGCGTCGTGGTGGCGCCGGGATGAGCCGGCAGCCGGAGAGCCGCAGCAGGACGAGCCAGCGGCAGGACGAGCTCGGAGCCGGATGCGTCGGGCGGGTGGTGCAGTAGCGTCGCGGGCGCGGCCGCAGAGCGGTCGTCGACGCCCGCCGGTGCCGGGGTGGGTGCCGTGCGCACGCAGGGGGACCAGATGACCGCATCGCAGCCGCACGCCGTCGATCCGTTCGCCCCGGCCCGCCTGGGCCCGCTCACGCTGCGCAATCGCTTCGTCAAGGCCGCGACGTTCGAGGGCCTCACGCGCGACCACGTCGTCAACCAACGCCTCATCGAGTTCCACCGGACGGTGGCGCGAGGTGGCGTCGGCATGACCACCCTCGCCTACTGCGCGGTGACGCGCGACGGCTGCGGCACGCCCAACGAGCTCGTCCTCACCCGCGACCTGGTGCCGGGTCTCCGCCGGCTGGCCGACGCAGTGCACGCCGAGGGCGCGGCGGTGGCTGCCCAGATCGGGCACGCGGGTGCGGTCGCCGCGTCCACCGGGCACCGGGCCATCTCGCCGTCGCCGGTGTTCAGCCCGCTGGCGATGCGCCGCACGCGGGCCGCCTCGAGCGACGACATCGTGCGCATCGTGCGCGCCTTCGGCAACGCGGCGCGCGTGGTGGCCGACGGCGGCTTCGACGCGGTCGAGATCCATCTCGGCCACGGCTACCTGCCGAGCGAGTTCCTGTCTCCACGGTTGAACAAGCGGGGGGACGACTGGGGCGGCTCGCTCGAGAACCGGGCGAAGCTCGCCCGCGAGATCGTGCGGGTCGTGCGCGACGCCGTGCACGACCGCCTGGCCGTCACCGCCAAGCTCAACATGGCCGACGGCGTGCGGGGCGGGTTGTGGCTCGACGAGAGCGTCGAGGTGGCCCGCATGCTCGAGTCGGACGGGTGCCTCGATGCGATCGAGCTGACGGCCGGCAGTTCGCTCCAGAACCCGATGTACCTGTTCAGGGGTGAGCCACCGGTGGTCGAGATGTCCCGCACGGTGCCGCGGGCGCTGCGCCCTGCCTTCCGGCTGTTCGGTGGCCGGTTCCTTCGGAGCTACCCCTTCCAGGAGGCGTACCTGTTGCCGTACGCCCGCCAGTTCCGCGACGCCCTCTCGATGCCGCTCATCCTGCTCGGCGGCGTCAACCGCATCGAGACCGTGCACCAGGCGATGGCCGAGGGGTTCCAGTTCGTGGCGCTCGGGCGGGCCCTGCTCCGCGAGCCCGACCTCATCGAGCGATGGCGGGCGGGCCGGTTGACAGAGTCGCTGTGCGTGCACTGCAACAAGTGCATGGTCACGATCTACCGGGGCACCCACTGCGTCCTGGTGTCGCAGGACCGGCAACCCTGGCTGCGGCCCCGTGGCGAGCAGAGCGTCACGGTGAGCTGACCACCCGGAGCCTGCGGCCGGACCGCCCCGGGTAGGGTCGGCAACCTGCGGCCCGAAGGGAGCGTGCGATGGGCATGGCGCGTGCCGAGAGCTCGTCGAGCGATCAGGGTGAGCCACAGATCGCCGGCTCGCTGATCGATCTGATCGGTGACACGCCCCTCGTGCGGCTGCACCGGGTGACAGAGGGCCTGGCCTGCACGGTCGCCGCCAAGCTGGAGATGCTCAACCCCGGTGGCAGCGTGAAGGACCGTCCGGCCCTGGCGATGATCGAGCGCGCCGAGGTGGAGGGGACGCTCCGGACCGGAGGCACCATCATCGAGCCCACGTCGGGCAACACCGGGGTCGGGCTCGCGATCGTGGCGGCCGAGCGCGGCTACCGGTGCATCTTCGTCGTCACCGACAAGGTGGCACCCGAGAAGATCCGCCTGCTGGAGGCGTACGGGGCCGAGGTCGTGGTGTGCCCGGTGGCCGTGGAGCCCGACGATCCCCGGTCGTACTACTCGGTGGCGGAGCGGCTCGTGCGGGATACCCCGGGTGCCTTCCGGCCCAACCAGTACGACAACCAGTGGAACCCCTGGGCGCACGAGCACTCGACCGGACCCGAGATCTGGCGGCAGACGGCCGGCCGCATCACCCACTTCGTCGCCGGCATCGGCACCGGGGGGACCATCACCGGCGCCGGCCGCTACCTGAAGGCGCGGGACCCGGCGGTGCAGGTGATCGGTGCGGATCCGGCCGGGTCGGTCTACTCGGGCGGATCGGGCCGCCCGTACCTGGTCGAGGGGATCGGCGAGGACTTCTGGCCCTCGACCTACGACCCGTCCGTGGTCGATCACGTCGTCGCGGTCACAGACGAGGAGAGCTTCCTCCTGGCCAGGCGGGTCACCTGCGAGGAGGGGCTGCTGATCGGCGGCTCCGGCGGAACCGCGGTGGCGGCCGCGCTCGAGGTCGGCCGGTCCCTCGGCCCCGACGACCTGGTGGTGGTGCTGATCCCGGATTCCGGGCGTGGCTACCTGTCGCGCGTGTTCGACAACGAGTGGATGGCCGGCTTCGGCTTCCTCCGGGCGGGCGACCACACGGTGGCCGATCTCATCGACGCGCGGCCCGAGGACACCCCGCCGCTCGTCTACGTGCGACCGGGCGACACGGTCCGCCGGGCGGTGCAGGTGATGCGGGCCTACGGGGTGTCCCAGCTGCCGGTGGCCAAGGGCGAGATGCCGCTCGCCGCGGCCGAGGTGCTCGGTGCGGTCGACGAGTTGGCCCTGATGGACCTCGCGTTCCACGATTCCACGGTGATGGACACGCCGGTCGAGACCGTGATGGGCGAGCGCCTGCCGACGATCGGGGTCGGTCAGCCGATCGCGCTGGCGGTCGAGCTCCTGGACCGGGCGGGGGCAGTCGTGGTCCTGGCCGGTGGCCGCCCGCTCACGGTGCTCAGCCGGACCGATGTGCTCGACCACCTGTCGCACGGGGCGACCCCGTGAACCCGCCGGCGGACGATCGGGGGGCCGAGCCGGGGGACCCGGTGGGCGCTCCTCCGGGGAGCCGGGGCTTCGAGACCCGGGCGATCCACGCCGGGCAGGAGCCCGATCCGGCCACCGGCGCCGTCGTTCCCCCGCTGAGCCTCTCGACCACGTTCGCCCAGGAGGAGGTGGGCCGCCACCGGGGGTGGGAGTACGCACGCAGCGCCAACCCGACGCGCGCGGCCCTCGAGAGCTGCCTGGCATCGCTGGAGGGCGGGCGCCACGCGCGGGCCTTCGCCTCCGGGCTGGCCGCCGAGGACGCGGTCCTGCGCCAGCTGGCGCCCGGCGCCGGGGTGATCCTGGGCCACGACGCGTACGGCGGCACGTTCCGGCTGGCCGACGGCGTGCACGCTCCTGCAGGTCACCCCTGGCACGCGCGCGACCTGACCGACCCGGCCGCGCTCGACCGGGACTGGCCCGACGGCGCCGGGCTGGTCTGGGCCGAGACGCCGACCAACCCGAGGCTCGCGATCGTCGACGTGGCGGCGGTGGCCGAGGTCGCCCACCGCCACGGCGCCCGCCTGGTGGTCGACAACACGTTCGCCACCCCCTATCTCCAGCGGCCCCTGTCGCTCGGGGCCGACGTGGTGGTGCACAGCTCGACCAAGTACCTGGGCGGGCACTCCGACGTGGTCGGTGGCTGCGTCGTGACCGACGACGACGAGCTGGACGCTGGCATCGGGTTCCTGCAGAACGCGGTGGGGGCGGTGCCGGGGCCGTTCGACTGCTATCTGGTGCTGCGGGGGCTGAAGACGCTCGGCGTCCGCATGGACCGCCACAGCGAGAACGCCGGGGCGATCGCCGAGTCACTCCGGGGCCACCCCGCGGTGGCCTGCGTGCTGTGGCCCGGGCTGCCCGAGCATCCCGGCCGGGCGGTGGCCGAGCGGCAGATGCGGGCGCCGGGCGGCATGGTCTCGGTGATGCTGCACGGTGGCGAGGAGGCCGCCGTGGCGCTGTGCGAGCGCACGGAGCTCTTCACGCTCGCGGAGTCCCTCGGGGCGGTCGAGTCGCTGATCGAGCACCCGGCGCGCATGACCCACTCGTCGGCTGCGGGCTCGCCGTTCGCCGTCGAGCCCGGACTCGTGCGGCTCTCGGTGGGGATCGAGACCGCCGACGACCTGGTGGCCGACCTGCGCCGGGCGCTCGACTCGCTCTGACCCGGGCGGGCGAGCGCCGGCTCAGTTCCAGGTGAAGCTGCCGGGGAGGAGGCGTTCGCCGAGCGGTGGCGTGT
>JBKHJZ010000176.1:0-6720 GCA_046537875.1 Acidimicrobiia bacterium
CGAACCGGCATCGCACCGGTAGCCTCCCGCGCTACGTGGCGCGCCGCCTGCGCCTGGTCGCGGGATCGCTGGCGGGTCACGGGGCGGGCAGCTAGCAGGCGATGTCGCTCTTCGCGGGGCCGGAGACGGTGATGGGTGGTGGCCGCGACATGGCCGCGCTCGAGCGCTCGCGGTCGGTAGCGCCCGCGCGGTTCGGTGGGAAGCCGTGGTGGCGTCCCGATGCGACCGCCCTGCTGTCCGCCTACCTCGTGTTGCTCCTCCTGATCCCCGCGAGGCTGGTCGTCCCGTCGGTGGGCGGAGCGGGGCGACCGGCGCTGCTCCTCGGGCTCGGCCTCCTCGGCGTGTGGGCGGTGAGCCGGGTCGTGCCGTACCTGACGACGCGAGGACCCAATCCGGTGCGCCGGGCGCTGATGATCTACGTGCTGGTCTACGCGCTGACGTACGCGCTGGGGTACGCGCGCCAGCTCCCGGTGGCCGAGAGGCTGTCGGCCGACCGCTCGCTCTTTGCCACCGCCTCGCTGCTGGGTGTCGCGCTCCTCGCGGCCGACGGGATCCGTAGCCGTGAGCGGCTCGACACCCTGCTCGGGCGGCTGGTCTCGCTCGGGTCGGTCGTGGCCGTCTTCGGGATCCTGCAGTTCATGTTCGGCATCGACATCGCGGGCATGATCAAGATCCCCGGGCTGGTGCTGAACGCGGAGATCATCGGGATCGGCGAGCGGGGGGCGCCGGGGTTCCGCAGGGTCGCCGGCACGGCCGGCCATCCCATCGAGTTCGGCGTGGTGATGGGGATGCTGCTGCCGCTGGCCGTCCACCGCGCCCTCCACCCCCGGACGCGCACCGAGGGGTGGCTCCGGGGCGCCCAAATCGGTGCGCTGGTGTTGGGCGTGGCGTTCTCCATCTCGCGATCGGGTGCGATCGCGCTGATGGTGGGGTTGCTCGTGCTGGGCATCTCCTGGGCACCGGAGCTCAAGGCCAAGGCCCTCGTCGTCGCGGTGGCGGCGATGGTCCTGCTCCGGGGCGCGGTGCCCGGCCTGCTCGGGACCTTCCGCAGCCTGTTCCTCAACATCGGCTCCGATCCCAGCATCCAGGGCCGGCAGGACGACTACCCCTACGCGTTCTCCCTGGTGGAGCAGAGACCCTGGTTCGGTCGCGGCCCCGGGACCTACCTGCCCGAGCAGTACGTCGTGCTCGACAACCAGGTGCTCGGCACCCTGGTCTCGACCGGCTATGTGGGCCTGTGCGCCTTCTTCCTGCTGTACCTCATGGGAACGAGCGTCGCCCGCCGGGTGGCGCGGCGGGGTGCGACCGACGAGTCCCGTCACCTGGCGCAGGCGATGATGGCGACGGTCACCGCCGCCCTTGTCGTCACCTTCACCTTCGACGCCTTCGCCTACGCCCTGTACACCGGGATCCTGTTCCTGACCCTGGGGTGCGCGGGGGCGCTCTGGCGGCTCGAACGGACGGGTGACTCGGGGGCCGGTCGCGAGCGTGCGCGCTCGACACCGGTCCTCAAGGGATGGCGGAGGGTGGGGAACCCCGAGCCGCACCCGCTGGGGCGTGTCTTCCCCGACCTGGCGGCATCGCACGGCTGGCGGCGATCACGCCCGGTCTGACGGCGCTCACCACCGGTTCCTGAGCCCCACCAGGCGACGGGCCCGCAACCCGAGGTTGTGGCGGGTGCGGCGCCAACCCCGGTAGACCCGGGGGTCGAGGGGCGCAGCCTGCGAGGCCCGCGCCGACCGGCGGATCTGCTCCTCCCAGTCGGCCAGGGTCGTCACGCCGTTCGAGCGGGCGGTCAGGGGCAGGCGGGCCCGAAGGTCCTCGTCGGTCCGCAGGCGGGTGTGGGGGGAGCGGGGATCGTCCATGTGGTCCTCGAGGACGAACGGGTGATACCAGCCGTTGACCCAGCCGGCGAGGGCCAGGTGGATGCAGTACTGCGTGAACGTCTGCCCCGGTCGGATCGCGCCGTGCTGCTCGACGCAGCGGCGCTTCATGACGAAGCCGCTGCCCTGCACCCAGAAGTTGCGCAGAACCGTGTGCCCGGGCGGGTACTCGGCCATCTTCGGCCTCGCGAGCTCGGGATCGAAGTCCTCCTCCGCGAAGCGCCAGCTGCCCAGGACACCCAGGACCGGCACGTCCTCGTGGGCGCCCACCAGGGTCTCGATCCAGCCGGGCGAGACCAGGCAGTCGTCGTCGACCTTCGAGACGTAGCGGGCGCGGGAGGTCTCCAACAGCCAGTTGATCGGGTCCCGGAGGGGGCGGTTCTCGACGCTGTGGTGGAACCGGGCGACGCGCGGGTCGCGAGCGAACCCGCGGCTCACCTCGAGCGTGCCCGCGTCGGTGCCGTTGTGCCAGATCCACACGCGGGCGCGGTCGTCGCAGGTCTCGAGCAGGCGCGACAGCGACAGCTCGACGTAGTCCGGCTGGTCGAAGGTGACCATCAGGATGTCGAGGTCGTTCACCGGTCCCGCCGCGGTCGCCCGATCGTGATCTCCGACCATAGGCGCCGGCCACGTGTGCGGCCAAGCGGCCGACCGCCCCAGGCGCTACTAAACGTGGCAAGCTCCCTGGTCGTGTGGGCCCGACCTCGTTGACCTGACCACCCGGTGTAGCCTGTTCGCTCAGGCGGACGCGTTCTCGGCACCAGTTCCAGGCGGGCCGTCGGTCGAGCTCGCGGGATCAGGGTGCCGTGCGCGCCCCCCGGGCGGCAAAGGAGCGGAGCACGGGTGGACATCTGGGACGGACTGCGGATCGTCTTGCGACGCTGGTACGTGGCGGCTCCGATCGCCCTGGCGTTCACGGTGTTCGCGTTCCTGTCCAGCGGCCGGGTCGCAGCCGACCACACGGCCGAGGCCTCGACCATGCTGCTGGGGCCCAACGACGATCTGACCGACATCACCACGCCCGACGACACGGCCTACAACCCGTACCTCTCGTCGTGCGGCACCTGCGAGACCGTCGGTCACGCCCTGATGCTCTCGATGGAGAGCGCGGCGGTGCGACAGGCCATGGCCGACGAGGGCTGGTCGACCACCTACACGGTCGCCGCCGAGCCGCGCACGCCGATCGTCCTGCTCGAGGCGACCAGCCGCGATCCCGACGTGGCGGTGGGGACCATCGATGCGCTCATCGAGCGCATGGCGGCCGAGCTGGGGGCGCGACAGGAGGCGGCCAACGCCCCCGAGGACCGGCGGATCACGCTCAGCGTGCTCGCGCAGGACTCGGAGCCGAGGGGCGACTTCACGGGCCAGACGCGGGTCAGGCTGACACTGATCGCCGTCGGGCTCGCCCTCGCCGCGGGCGCCGCGTTCGCGACCGAGGCCCTGCTCTACTACCGGGGCCGATGGGCCGAGCGCAGCCGGCTGATGCCGGCGAGCACCGGCAACGGGAAGAAGGACGCCGGGGCCGAGGCCGCCGCCGAGCCGTCCCGCAAGAAGAAGTCCTCCACCGGGTCCAGCTCCCGTGGCAAGCGTCGTCCGTCCGCCCAACCCGCTGACCGCCTCCCGCAGCGCCGGTGATCTCGACGCACCGGTGGCGGTACCTCGTGGCGGTGTCGGGTGTGCTGGTGGTCACGGCGGCCCTCGTCGCATGGCGGCTCGGCGACGGCGACACCCGGGTCGACCCGGCGGGAAACACCGAGCAGCCCGCCGCACCGCCGGGTGGGTCGGGTGGGGCGGCGCCCCGATCGGCGACGGAGGCACACCGCGAGCGGGAGGCGATCATCCGGGAGGCGGGGCCCACCGACCGGTCCGCCATGCGCCGCTCGGGGACGATCAGGGTCACCGAGGACGGCGCCACGATCGAGGACGTGAGGGTGTCCGGGGCCATCGTCGTCAAGGCCGACGATGTCACGATTCGCAACTGCGACGTGCGGGGGTTCTCCCCGGCCGCCCTGATCCGGACCCGGCAGGGCTTCAGCGGCACGCGCGTCGAGCACTGCTACCTCGAGGCCGTGCCCGGCCCCGACGGCGAGGCCACGAACGGGGTGGTCCTCGGCGGAGTCGAGACCTACGTCGGGCACACCGAGATCACCGGGTACGCCGACGGCATCAAGGCCGAGGACCGGTCGACCTACGAGGCCAACCACATCCACATGACGAAGCCCCCCGGCTCGGAGAAGCACCTCGACGGCATCCAGGCGTCCGGTGACACCGAGTTCACGATCCGGGGCAACGTCATCGACGTGCCGGCTGCGTCGGGCGGCAACTCGGCCATCTTCGTGCAGCCCTGGAACGGCTCCCGGAACTACGAGATCTCGGACATCGTCATCGAGGGGAACCACCTCCGCGGCGGCAACTTCACCGTGTTCCTGATGGGCGGGGAGCACATGCGCGACGTCACGTTCACCGACAACACGTTCGCCGGCGATGGGCACCGCTACGGGCACAGCCGGGTGAACAACTGCGCCGAGGTCACGAGCCGGGGGAACGTCCTCGAGGATGGCGGCCCCGTCGAGGGCACATGCTGACGCGAGCGGGCCGCGACGGAGCCCGGCCCCCCGTGATCGTCATCGGCATGCACCGGTCGGGGACCAGCATCCTGAGCCGGGCGCTCGAGGCCGCGGGGCTGTTCCTCGGCTGGCGGCAGGTGCCCCGGCATCAGGAGGCGAAGTTCTTCCTGCGGCTCAACATGTGGATGATGCTGCAGAGCAGCGCCGGCTGGGAGGCGCCGGAGGGGGTGCGCCACCTGGTGGAGAGGCCGGTGGCGAGGCAGACGGTGGTCGAGTACCTCCGGTACGCGCTCTCGTCGCCGCTCGCGGTGTCGTACCTCGGCCCCGCCCGCTACGGGCGCTACCGCTCGGTGGCGCGGCTCCCGGGTGCCTGGGGCTGGAAGGACCCTCGCACCACGTTCACGCTGCCGCTCTGGCTCGACGTCTTCCCCGAGGCGAGGATCGTCCACGTCTACCGCCACGGTGTCGACGTGGCGGAGAGCCTGCGCGTGCGCCAGCGGCTCGTCGAGGGCGACAGCCTCGAGCGGTTCCGGCGCCGGCGGTGGCGTCACATGATCCGGGGCGGCCTCAGCGAGCTGACGCCTGGGCTGCGCTTCGAGTCGCTGGACGAGGGCCTGTCGCTGTGGGAGCGGTACACGTGTGCTGCGCACGAGGCGGTGGTGCAGCGGGGGGACCGGGCCTTCGAGCTCCGCTACGAGGACTTCCTGGCCGCGCCGGCGGAGAGCACCGCGGCGCTGGCCCGCTTCTGCGGGCTCGAGGACGTGTCGCGGGCCGCCGATGCCGTGGCGCGCGTCGATGCCAGCAGGGCGTTCGCCCACCGCCGGTCGCAGGATCTCCGGGCCTTCGCCGAGCGGAACGCCGGGCGGCTCGGTGCCTTCGGGTACTGAGCCACCGGTCTCGCGGGTCGCCGGGCGGGCGTCGCTGCTGCTCGGGCTGGTCGTCGCCGCGCACATGGTCGTGGCCTTCGCCCCATTCCGCCCGGACCCTCCGCGCCCGGTGTCGAACGGCGCGCACCGGCGCGGCGACGTGATCGCGATCGACGGACCGGCGCTCGTGCGGAGCCCGGAGCCGCCGGCCTGGCTCGCAGAGGTGACGCAGCGGAACGAGGTCGCCGTGCACGTGACGGCCCGCTCCCTCGAGCCCGACCAGGACGGCCCTGCGCGCCTCGTCGCCATCGAGGGCGGGCACACCCGCGCCGACCTGATGCTCGGTCAGCGGGGCGCCGATCTCGTGGTGCGGATGCGCCGATCGGGGAGCGATCGGGCCGGCAACCCGGCGGCCCGGGTCCCCGACGTGTTCGGCGGCGATGCCTGGCACCGGTTCGACGTGGTGGCCGCCGACGGCGAGCTGGTGGTGTCGGTGGACGGCGTCCCCCGGGTGCGGTGGCGGCTCCCGGCCGCGAGCCTGGCCGGGTGGGACCCCGGTTACCGCCTCCACGTGGGTGACGCGGCCACGGGCGAGCGGAGCTGGCACGGCGAGATCCGGTCGCTGGTGGCGGGCTCGGGCGGCGCACTCGTCGACTACCTGCGCCCGGGCGCACTCGAGTTGCCGACGAGGTTCTGGTACGTGCCCGAGCGCCTGCGGGATCCCATCGGCTGGGACGTGCTCGACGGCGGCCGCGCCTCGGCGGTCGCCCTGGTCCGCCTGGCGAGCTTCGTCCCCGTCGGCGCGCTGGCGGCCGCCGCGGCGGAGCGGCGCCGAGCAGGGCGGGCGCTGGTCGCCGGTGCGGTGGTCGGCCTGGCTGCCGCGCTGCAGCTGGGCAAGGTGCTGTTCGTCGGCCGCCACCCAGCGCTGGCCGACATGGCGGTCGAGGTGTGCGGCGGTGCCCTGGGGGCGGCGGCGTGGGAGTGGCGGGCCCGTCTCCGGAGGGTCGGCCCGGGCACGGTCTGATCCGGGCGCCCGCGCGTCCGCGTGGTGAGAATGCCCCATGCGCCCGGGCCGCGTGGATTGGTGGATCTGGCCGATGCCTCCCGCGGGTGCGCCCTCGTACCGTGCGGTTTGAGACATGAGCGGGATAGGCGTACGTCGTCTTGGCGCACCGTGGTCTGTGTTGCCAGGAGGCCTCGCTGTACGGCCCTTGCCCACGCCGCAAGTGCCGTACGGGCCGGCATCCACGTGCGGCCCATCCGCTCGGCCTCCGAGGAGTCGCACTGAAGGAGGAAGCGACATGGGAGATGCAACGGTCACGACATCCACCGCACCCGACCCCGCCGCTGTCGACCGGCTGAGCGACGCGCTGGCCGACGCCTTCAGGACCGGCGACGCCGGCG
>JBKHJZ010000001.1:0-81011 GCA_046537875.1 Acidimicrobiia bacterium
CCGGCCGCTGGTCGGGCGCTCCGACGCCTACAGCGCCGGCACGCGGATGCGTCCATCGCGACGCCCTGCCATCGCGGGTGTGTGGTCTCGTCAGCCGCCGGGGCGGACGTCCGAGCGGCTCGAGCCCTGCGGCAGCTCGGCCAGCACCTCGGCCCTGGCCGTGTCGAAGCTGAGGAACCCGCCGATGCGCGAGCTCTCGGGCAGCGGGTCCTCGTAGCTCCACGCCACGTCCGCCGTCGCCGTGCCGTCCACCACCGCCGCCCACCAGGTGGCCTCGCCCTTGTAGTTGCACCAGGTGCGCGTGTCGGTGCGCCGGAGCAGGTCGGTGCGGACGTGTGCCGGATCGACGTACAGCCGCGGCCCGAGCGACGTCTCGAACAGGATGACCGTGTCGCTCGTGTCGACGAGGACGGCGTCGCCGACCTGCACCCGGAGCCGCCGGCGGGTCGGGTGGCAGTCGACCCGGTGGTACGGGTTGGGCGGGTAGTTCACGAGCCGCCGGCCCTCCTCGAACCAGGCGTCGACGGCGTCCCAGGGCACCTGCACGAAGCCGGGCGCCTCGGGCTCGGGCTCGCTCGGCAGGTCACCCACCTCGGCGAGAGGAAAGGCGTAGGCGAGCATGCGCCCGGGCCGGTGCACCAGCAGCGCCCGCTCGGTGTCGATCACGGTGCGGCCGTCGATCTCGGCCCGGATGCGGCGCGGGTGGGGCTCGACGAAGACGGTGCCCCGGTGGCTCAGCGGCGGTGAGGCCCAGCCGGCGGGGTCGACGCCGAGGGGTCCCCGTCCTGCGGTGAGGCTCATCGTGCGCCCTCCTTCCTCCTCTACAGCGCCGCGCGGTGGTCGACCGCGGCCGTGGGATCGGCGAAGGCCCGGACCATCGCGTCGACGGTGAACGACGCGACCAGGGCCCGGTCCTCGTCGTAGACCCGGCAGTCGGCGTGGGTCATGCCGTCACCCGCGAAGGTCGAGCGGTGGTGGTAGAGCATCCACCGGTCGGCGCGGACGTCGCGGTGGAGGGACAGCGAGATCGCGTTGACGGCGGTCGAGAGGGTGCGGTGGGCCTGGTCCTGGCCGATGCCGGCATGCGGCCGCATGGCCGCGGCGATCGACAGGTGGCCGGTGAACTGGGCGAGCAGGCCGGCGTGCACCGGCGGGTCGTCGGGCAGCCGGCGGAAGCGCACCCAGGCGGACAGCTCGGGCGGCCCGACGGGCGCGTCCGGGTCGCCGGTGTAGGCGTGGTCGACGATGCGCAGGTCGCGCCCGGTCACGCCCATGTCGTGGGGCGCCGAGCCGTCGGGGCCGGGCACGTCGGGCGCCGGGTCGGCGTGGCGCATGACGTCGGGTGCGGTCACGTCGAGCAGCAGCGAGCCGAACGCGCACGTGCGGTCGCCCTGCCGTGCCTCGGCCCGCAGCGCGGTGAACGTGCGCCCGGCCGTGACCTGGTCGAGGACGAGGTGGTAGGGCACCCGGGCGTCGGCGGCGCGGGTGAAGGCCATCGAGGCGTGGACGACCCGTCGCCCCGGCGCGCACCGGGACGCGGCCACGACCGCCTGGCCGAGGATCTGGCTGCCCTCGACCACGGGACGCCGCCAGTCGCTGCGGGCCGGGCTCACCCAGCGGTCGCCGTCGGGCCGGACATCGATGGCGGCGACGAGGTCGTCGGCATCGCCCCAGTTGGGGAACCGGACGACGTCTCGCGCGGCGTCACCGTCGGCGGGGTCGCTCAGCTCGAGGCGCACCTGCTCGTGGTCGAACGCGACGTGGTCCGCCAGCTCGCCGTCGCCGGCCCGCCACGGGCCGTCGCCGGCGAGCACCTCGGGCGCCACCTCGGACCGGGGGAACCAGAGAACGGGGGCGGCGCCGGGGACGTCGACCCGCACCGGAGCGTCGGTGGCGGCCAGCACCTGGTCGCCCCGGGTCGCACGGGCCCGGTACCGGAGCGGCGTCCTGTGCATCGTCGCACGACCCTAGCGGCGGGCGCCGCCCGCTTTCTGACGGTCGGGTCAGTACGGTGTGGCGATGGCGACGAACGTGGTGATCGGCGCAGGTTCCGGCATGGGCGAGGCGGTGGCCCGGCGCCTCGCGACAGGCGGAGAGCGGCTGCTGCTGGCCGACATCGAGCGGACGGGGATCGAACGGCTCGCCGGCGAGCTGGCCGGCGACGTGGAGGCCCACCGGTGCGACCTGACCGAACCGGACGACCTCGCCGCGCTGGCCGAGGCGACCGGTGAGCTGGGCCGGCTCGTCCTCACGGCCGGGTTGTCGCCGACCATGGGCTCGGGCCGGCGGATCCTCGAGGTCGACATCGTCGGCCCGGCACGGCTCCTCTCGATCTTCGGGCCGCTCGCCGGCGCCGGGTCGGTCGCCGTCCTGTTCGCGTCGATGGCCGGGCACCTGTTCCCGCCGGCGGAGGACGTCGACCGCATCCTCGACGAGCCGCTGGCCGGCTCGGTGCTCGACGACCTGGCCGCCGCAGGCGTCGACCTCGACGACACCGGCACGGCCTACGGCATCGCCAAGCGCGCCCTCATCCGCCTCGTGCGCCGGTCCGCCGCGGCGTGGGGCGCCCGGGGCGCCCGCATCGTGTCGCTGTCGCCGGGCATCGTCGACACGCCGATGGGGCGTCGGGAGCAGGAGTCGCAGCCGGTGATGGCCGACATGGTGGCCGGCAGCCCGCTCGGCCGCATGATCGACGCCGACGAGGTCGCCGCCGTCGCCGCGTTCCTGGCTTCGCCGCAGGCGTCGGCGATCACGGGCACCGACGTGCTCGTGGACGGCGGTGCCGTCGCGGGTCTCCTGGCGTGACGGCCCGGGCGCGAGCGGCGAGTCAGGTGGCAGGTCAGGTGGACACGATCGACACGCCGGCGGTGCCGGGCGCGCCGTAGAGCTGGGCGTAGCCGACCTTGGGCTCGCCGGGAACCTGGCGGTCGCCGGCCGTGCCGCGGAGCTGGTGGACCAGCTCGTGGATCTGGCGCAGACCGGAGGCGCCGATCGGCTCGCCGTTGGCGATGAGCCCGCCGTCGGTGTTGACCGGCATCGGCCCGCCGATGTCGGTGGCCCGCTCCGCGAGGAGCTTCTCCTGCTCGCCGTCGGCGCAGAAGCCGTTCTCGGCCATGTGGATGATCTCGGCGCCCGAGTCGGTGTCCTGGAGCTGGATGACGTCGACGTCCTCGGGCCCGATGCCCGCCTGCTCGTACGCGGCGCGGGACGCGTAGACGGTGGGCGCGGCGTCCTGGTCGACCGCCGTCCACGAGGCGTGGACCTCGAAGGCCCCGTAGCGGCGGGTGCGCAGCGCCGTGGCCCGGAGGCGGATCGGCCGGGACGTGTACCGCTCGGCCAGCCCGGCGCGGCACAGCACGACCGCGGCGGCGCCCTCGTCGGGGGCGCAGAACATGTAGTGGCGGAGCGGGAAGTTCAGCATCCGCGAGGCGAGGATCTCCTCCTCGCCGAGCGGCTTGCGCCGGAACGCGTTCGGGTTCAGCGAGCCGTTGCGGTAGTTCTTCGCCGCCACCCGGGCGAGGGACCGCTCGGAGATCCCGTGGTCGTGCATGTAGCGGTTGATCTTCATCGCGAAGAACTTCGTGGTGAGGAAGTGCCCGATCTCGCCGTACCAGGGCGGCGCGGCGTAGTCGACGGGGTCGGACGTGAACGCACCGGGCTCGTGCTTGTCCATGCCGACGGCCAGGGCGACGTCGTACTGGCCGGACCGGATCGAGTCGGCGGCCAGCTGGAGCGCCGACGCGGCGGTGGCGCACCCGTTGTAGACGTCCATGAACGGGATGCCGGTGAGCCCGAGGCGGCTGGTGACGGCGTCGGGGTTGTCGACCTCGAAGCTGCCGCCGAACGCCACCTGCACGTCCGGCCACCGGACGCCCGCATCGGCCAGCGCGGCCCGGACGGCGTGGGCGCCCATGTCGATGGCCGACGTGTCGCCGAACCGGCCGAACGGGTGCAGGCCCACCCCGATGATGGCCACGTCCTGCATGCTCAGCCCTCCTCGACCGGCGCGAACGCGAACGTCATGACCTCGGTGCCGTCGGCGTCGACGCGGAACGGCACGATGCGAAGCTCCATCGCCATCCCGATGCGCAGCTTCGCCGGATCGGCCTCGGTGAGGCGTGACTCCACCCGGACCACGTCGCCGAGCTGCACGAGGCCCACGCCGTAGGGCCGGAACGTCTCCGGCGTCTCGCCGCCGGCGTAGGGCTCCTTGGGCAGGAACTCCTGCGTGGTGAACGTCCACAGCGTGCCCCGGCGGGGCAGGCGCTCGTCTGCGACCTCGAGGGAGCCGCAGCGGGCGCACGACCCCTGCCGCGGGAACGTGACGGCCGAGCAGGCCGTGCACCGGCCGCCGATGAGCTGTGGCTCGTCGGCCGGCCAGGTGAAGACATCGGGCGCGAACGCGACCTGGGGCACCGTCCCTCCTGTGGGTCGAGGGTGGGCGGAAGGTTCCGGCGCCGGGGTCACAGGAACGCTTCCTCGAACAGGTGCAGGTGCCGCCATGCCAGCGCCGGGGGGATGCCGCCGACCATCGGGTGGAACACCGGCATGTCCTCGTCGCCGGACTCGCTGCGTTCCTTGGCCCACTCGTCGGGGGTGAGGATCCGGTACTGCCCGCTCTCCCGGATCTCGTCGATCGTCGACATCGGCCGGAAGGTGGGCGGGCGCCCACCCTGGCTGGCCGCCTCGGCCTCCCAGGCGCCGTAGGCCTGCGTCTCGTACAGGAAGTACGGACCGAGCTCCTCCCACGCCGTCTCCACGTCCTCGGCCAGCACGAGCTGGTCACCGAAGCTCTTGATGGTGCACGGGCCCGGGTCGGGCCTGCCCAGCTTGAGGCACTCGTCCCGGTAGTGCTCCCAGCACGCGGGCTCCGAGGGGACGAAGCCGTCGGCGATGCGGGCCGCCCGGCGGGCCGCGCCCTCGGACGTGCCGCCCATGAGCAGCACGGGGCCGCCCGGGTTGGTGGGCGGCGGGCTCACGCGGACCGTCCGGCCCCGGTGGTCGAACGGCTCGCCCGTCCAGGCCGCCCTGAGCGTCGTGATCGCCTCCCGCACCCGCCGTGGCCGCTCGTCCATCGGGACGCCGAACATCTCGAACTCGCTCGGCCGGTAGCCGCCGCCGACGATCAGGACCAGCCGCCCGCCGGAGACGAGGTCGACCACGGCGGCGTCCTCGGCGAGGCGCAGCGGGTCGTGGAACGGCGCCACCAGCGCGGCCACCGTGATCATGGCGTTCCGCGTGCGGGCGGCGATCGCCGAGGCCATCACCAGCGGGCTCGGCAGGTAGCCGTCGTCGCTGCCGTGGTGCTCCGACACCGTGAGGGCCATGGCCCCCCGCTGGTCGGCCCACTCGCACATGTCGAGTGCGGCTCGGACGCGTTCGGTGCAGGTCACTCCGGCGAACGACGGGTTTCGTAGATCGAATCGGAGTCCGAAGAGCACCGTCCCTCCCTGGCGTGTCGGCGGTCACATCGAAGCAGATCGGGAGCGCCGCCGCTCGCAGTGATCTGACATCTCGGTCATCGGGTGGCGACGTGGACGTGACCCCGAGATGCTGATGCTAGCTCATGAAGGGTCAGGTTCTCGTTGAGCGTGAGTATGGTTATCCGACCATGGCCGCCCGACCGGACGCCCCCGACCACTCCCGCCACGTGCTGCTCGAGCTCGGGCTCGGCCTGGAGCGCCGGGGCGACGAGCTCCACGGGTCGGCGCCGATCGTCCCGCAGATGCACGTGCCGGGCACCGACGTGGTGCGCAGCTCGGTGCTCGCCATCTGGGTCGACACCGTCGCCGGCCTGCTCGTCGCCGACGTGATGCAGCCGCGGGTGCCCATCACCCTCGAGCTCGACGTGCACCTGCACGCACCACCGCACGACCTCGACCGGGTGCACCTGCGCGGCCGGTTGGCCAAGGTGGGCCGCACCGTCGTGGTGCCGAGCGTCGACGTGCTCGACGGGGACGGGCGGCGCCTCGGCTTCGGTGCGGCCTCGTTCGTGGTCGCCCCCGACCCCAGCCTCCGCATGCCGGATCGCGCGGGCATCGACGGCCGGTCGCCGGGCGCGGCGCGCCTGCGCGTCCCGCTGGCCGAGCGGGTCGGGATCGAGCACCGTGGGCCGGGCACCGTGGTGCTTCCCCGCCGCGCGGAGTCGCTGAACGCGTCCAACACGGTCAACGGCGGGCTGCTCGCCCTGGCCGTCGAGGAGGCCGCGCTGTCCCTCACCCCCGGGGCGACGCTCGCCTCGCTGGCACTGCGCTACCTGCAGCCGGTGCGGGTCGGCCCGGCCGTGGCCGTGGCCGAGGTGGACGGTGGGTTGGGTCGGGTCGAGGTCCGTGACGCCGGTGCCGACGGTCGCTGCGCCGTCCTCGGCACGACCCGCACGGCATGAGCCACCGGGCCAGGCCCCCCGAGCGGTGACGCCACGTGGATCAGTCGGTGACGGGCAGGCGGGGGACGACCGTGACCGAGGGGATCCGGGCGCTGGGTCGCCGGTGGAGCACCGCGCTCACCGTGTCGACGAGCTCGTCCACGTCGATCAGCGCGCCGGCGATGTAGCCCCGCTCGTACCACGTGGTGACGAGGTCGGCGGCGACCTCGCGGTCCCAGTCGTTGGCGAACTCGGTGGCGCCGTCGCCCTCGCCGCCGCCGCAGTCGCCGACGGTGATGCGGGTGAACCCGACCTCGGGGTGCTCGGTGTGCCAGGCCTCCACGAGCTTGTCGAGCGCGGCCTTGGAGGTGACGTAGGCGGCCAGGCCCGGCCACGGCGGCGTGATCGAGGCGCTGACCGAGGAGAAGTACGCAGCCGTGCCCCGGGCCGCCTTCAGGTGGGGCAGGGCCGCCGCTGTCGCGATCGATGCGCCGATGACGTTGGTGGCGAAGCTCCGGTTCCAGTCGTCGGCGGTCAGCTCCTCGATGCGGCGCAGGATCCCGACGCCCGTCGTGTACACCATGGCGTCGATCCCGCCCATCGCCTCGGCGGCCCGGTCGATCGCCTCGGGGCAGCCGACCTCGTCGGTGGCGTCGCACTGGATCGCGATGGCGGTCGGGCCGCCTTCGGCGGCCGCCGCCTCCAACCGGTCCTTGCGCCGGGCGAGCATCGCGACGTGCTCGCCGCGGGCGGCCAGGGAGACGGCGACGCACCTGCCCAGACCGCTCGACGCTCCGATGACGACCGCTCTCATGTGGCGAGACTACTGTCCCCAACAAGCGCGGGTCACGTTCTCGTCGCGGACGATCGGGTCCGTCGGCATCCCGCCGGAGCCAGACAGGAGGCGTGCCCATGCAGCTGCAGCTGACGCCGGACCAGGAGGTCCTCCGGGACGCCACCGCCCGGTTCCTGAACGAGCACGCATCCGTCGGGGCGGTGCGCGCGCTGCGCCACGACGAGCTCGGGTTCGACCCGGGCGTCTGGCGCCGGGGCGCCGAGCTGGGCTGGACGTCGTTGCTCGTCGGCGAGGACCACGGCGGCGGCTCCGTGTCCGGCAGCGGGCTGCTCGACCTCGCCCTCGTCGCGCACGAGTTCGGCCGGCGGGCCGCGCCTGGTCCGCTCGTCACCACCAACATCGTCGCAGGCGCGCTCAGCGCCGGCAGCGCCCATCTCGACCTGCTCGCCCGCCTGCTCGACGGTTCCGCCGTCGCCACGTGGTGCCACGCCGAGCCGACGGCGGGGCCCGGCGAGGTCGCGCTCGAGATCCGCCCCGACGGCGACGACGTCGTGCTCGACGGGGTGAAGCGGCCGGTGGAGGCGGCGACGGCGGCCACCCACCTGCTGGTCAGCGGCCGGACCGGCGACGGGCTCACGCAGGCCGTGGTCCCCGCCGACGCCCCGGGCGTCACCCTCACCCCGCTGCGCAGCGTCGACCTCACCCGCCGGTTCGGCACCGTCCGCTTCGACGGGGTGCGCGTGCCGGCCGCGGCCCTCGTCGGCCAGGTCGGCAAGGCCGTCGAGGACGTCGAGCGCCAGCTCCTGCACGCCCTCGTGCTGCTCGACGCCGAGTCGGTCGGCGCCATGGAGCGGGCCTTCGAGATGACCGTCGACTGGTCGTTCGACCGGTACTCCTTCGGCCGACCGCTCGCCTCCTACCAGGCCCTCAAGCACCGGTTCGCCCACATGAAGAGCTGGCTCGAGGCGAGCCACGCCCTGGTCGGCGAGGCGGCCGAGGCCGTGGCGGCCGGCGACGCGAACGCGGCGACCCTGGCGAGCGCGGCCACGGCGTTCGTCGGCGAGTACGGCTCCGAGCTGCTCCAGGACTGCGTGCAGCTCCACGGCGGCATCGGCGTCACCTACGAGCACGACCTGCACCTGTACCTGCGCCGGCACACCGTCGACCGCGCCCTGTTCGGCACGCCGGGCGAGCACCGGCGCCGCATCGTCGACCTGATGGAGCGGGGGGAGGCCGCATGAGCGAGCCCGAGATCGAGTCCCTGGACGACTTCCGCGAGCGGGCCCGCGCCCACATCCGGGCCCACCTCGAGCGCGTGGGGTCCCGGTTCGTGTCGCTGCGCGGCCGCACCGACGACGAGGAGCTGGCCGGCGTCGCGCGCGACCGAGAGGTCCAGCGCATCCTGTTCGACGGCGGCCTCGCCGGCATCTGCGTGCCGACCGCCTACGGCGGCCAGGGCCTCACGCCGGCGCACCAGCAGGTGCTCCAGGAGGAGCTCGCCGGTCGCGAGTTCCCGATGCGCCTGCAGGCGCCCACCATGACCCCGTGCATGGCGGTGCTGCTCGACTTCGCCACCGAGGAGCAGAAGCGCCGCCACGTGCCCGCCATCCTGAAGGGCGAGGAGATCTGGATGCAGTTCCTCTCCGAGCCCGGCAACGGCTCGGACCTGGCGGGCGTCACCACCACCGCCGTCCGCGACGGCGACGAGTGGGTGCTGAACGGCTCGAAGGTGTGGACCACCGGCGCGTGGTGGTCGGACTGGGGCATCTGCCTGGCCCGCACCAACTGGGACGTGCCCAAGCACCGCGGCCTCACGGTGTTCCTGCTCCCCATCGACCGCGAGGGCATCGAGGTCCACCGGATCGAGATGCTGAACGGGAACAGGGAGTTCTGCCAGGAGTTCTTCACCGACGTGCGGGTCCCCGACTCGGACCGCGTGGGCGAGGTCGACCAGGGCTGGACCGTCGCCACCCGGTGGCTGTTCCACGAGCGGATGCTCTACAACTCGCCGTACGTCACCGTCCCCGCGGGCACCGCCCGGCCCGGCGACGGCGGTGCCTCGATGCTCGACCTCGCCCGCGCGGCCGGCCGGGCGGACGATCCGGCGGTGCGCGACCTGGTCGGCGAGGCCACCATGCTCAGCCTGGCGGCCGGCGCGCTCCAGCGGCGGGTGTCCACCGGCATCGCCTCCGGCGCGATGCCCGACCAGGTCGCGGCCGTGGCCAGGCTCTTCGGCGGCATCGTCACGACCCGGCGCACCACCATCGGCTTCGAGCTGGCCGGCGCAGCCGGCGCGGCCTGGGACGACGGCGACGGCGACCTGGCCGACACCGGCAACGACTTCCTCATGCGCCAGGTCGCCTGCATCGGCGGCGGCACCACCGAGATGGCGGCGAACGTGGTGGCCGAGCGCGTGCTCGGCATGCCACGGGAGCGCTCCCTCGACCGGGACGTCCCGTTCCGCGAGGTGCCCCGGGGTGCCTCGTAGGGGAGGGGCAGCCGTGAGCGAGGACCTCGACTTCCGACTGGAGGGCCACCGGGCGCTGGTCACCGGTGCCGGCCAGGGCGTGGGGGAGGGCATCGCCCGCCTGCTCGCCGCCGCCGGCACCGAGGTGGTGGTCAACGACGTCGTCGCCGAGCGGGCCGAGGCCGTGGCCGCCGGCATCGTCGACGGCGGCGGCCGAGCCGTCGCCGCACCGTTCGACGTGACGGACCCGACCGGGGTGGTCGACGCGCTCTCGCGCGTCGACCCGGTCGGCATCCTGGTCAACAACGCCGGCAACGCCGGGACCGAGGGCTTCGGCACACCGGGCCCCTTCGTGGAGACCGGCCCGGAGGCGTGGCGGAGGTTCATCGACGTCAACCTGCACGGCGTCCTGCACTGCACCCACGCCGTGCTGCCCGCGATGATCGACGCAGGATGGGGTCGGGTGGTGACGATCATCTCGGACGCCGCCCGCACGCCCGAGAAGGGCACGGCCGTCTACGGCGCGGCCAAGGCGGGGGCGGCCGCGTTCGGCCGGGGCATCGCCGCCGAGGTCGCCCGCCACGGCATCACCGTCAACAACGTGGCCCTCGGCACCATGCGCACGCCGCTGACCGCGGGCCTGTGGGACGATCCGGCGATGG
This sequence comes from Acidimicrobiia bacterium, assembly GCA_046537875.1. Lineage (GTDB taxonomy): Bacteria > Actinomycetota > Acidimicrobiia > Acidimicrobiales > VFJN01 > JBKHJZ01. Next base: position 10,290 of record JBKHJZ010000001.1, read on the forward strand.
AGGCGCAGCAGAGGGCGATCCTGTCGCGCTACCTGGTGCGCCGGCCCGGCGATCCCGCCGACGTCGCCTGGATCGTCGCGACGCTCGCCAGCCCGCGGGCGGGCTGGGTCACCGGCCAGACCATCCCCGTGGACGGCGGCTACGCGCCGGCTCTCTGACCGGTCACCGGAGCCGCGTTACACTCCTCGAAGAACAGCGTTCTCTTTGGAGGTCCGCCATGCGGGTCGGGGTGATGTTGGGGCCGGAGCGCAGCCGGTACGCCACCAAGATCGATCGCATGCTGGAGGACGCGCGCTGGGCCGACGAGGCCGGGCTCCACTCCGTGTGGATCCCCCAGATCCCCGACGACTTCGACGCGCTGACCGCCGCCACGCTCGTCGGCCGGGAGACCACGCGCCTCGAGATCGGCACCGCCGTGGTCCCCGTGCAACCGCGCCACCCCATCGCCCTCGCCCGGCAGGCCCTGTCGACGCAGGCCGCCTGCGGCGGGCGCCTGACGCTCGGCCTCGGCGTGTCGCACCACTGGGTCATCGACGAGATGCTGGGCCTGCCCTACGACGCGCCCGTCGCCACCATGCGGGCGCACCTCGACGTGCTCGAGCAGGCGCTCGCCGGGCCCGGGACGGTCGACGTGGAGAACGACCGGTTCCGGGTGCACGCCCCGCTCGACATCACCGACATCGCGCCCACCCCAGTGCTGCTCGCCGCGCTCGGGCCGATGATGCTGCGACTCGCCGGCGAGCGCGCCGACGGCACCGTCCTCTGGATGGCCGACGAGCGGGCCATCGGCGACCACATCGTCCCCACCATCACCCGCGCCGCGGAGGGTGCGGGCCGCACGCCACCGCGCGTCATCGCCGGCGTGCCCGTGTGCCTGTGCGCCCCCGGCGAGGTGGGGGAGGCGGTCGCCCGCACGAACCGCGTGCTCTCCGAGGCCGAGGTCTCGCCCAACTACCAGGCTCTGCTCGACCGCGGGGACGCGCGTGAGGTCGGCGACCTGCTGGCGGCCGGCACCGAGTCGATGATCGAGAAGCGGCTGCGCGCGTTCGCCGACGCCGGCGCCACCGACCTGTCGGTGCGGGTCGTCGCCATCGGTGCCGACCGCGACGAGAAGGTCGCATCGTCCCGCCGCACCCGGGAGTACCTGGCCTCCCTCGGCGGCGAGCTCTAGACGGAAGGAAGCAGCATGGGCGCACCGGACATCAAGAGGTTGACCGACACGGTGGGCGCCGAGGTGCTCGGCGTGGAGGCCGGCGACCTCCTGCACGACGAGCGGCTCCCGACCTGGGCCCTCGGGGCCCTCGAGGCCCACGGGGTCCTCGTCTTCCGGGGCCTGCACCTCGACGACGCCACCCAGGTCGCGTTCAGCAGGAGGCTCGGCCGCGTGGAGACCTTCCCGGGCAGGGGCAAGGAGCTCCCGGAGATCTTCCGGGTGTCCCTCGATCCGGCGAAGACGCCGGCGGCCGAGTACCTGAAGGGCACCTTCGACTGGCACATCGACGGCATGACCGAGGACGTACCGATCATGGCCACGCTGCTCGCCGCCCACGCCATCGCCGCCGACGGCGGCGAGACCGAGTTCGCCAGCACCTACGCCGCGTACGACGACCTCACCGACGAGGAGAAGGAGCGCTTCGAGTCGGTGCGCGTCGTGCACACCTTCGAGGCGGCCCAGCGCCTGCACAAGCCGAACCCCTCGCCCGAGGAGCTGAGGATGTGGCGGTCGCGCCCGGCGAAGGAGCACCCCCTGGTCTGGACCCACGACGACGGCCGCAAGTCGCTCGTGCTCGGCGCGACCACCGCAGGGGTGGTCGGCATGGGCGAGGCCGAGGGCCGGGCGTTCCTCGACGACCTGCTCGCGCGCGCCACGGTGCCCGACCGGGTGTACCGCCACGAGTGGGCGGTCGGCGACCTCGTGATCTGGGACAACCGGGGCGTGCTCCACCGCGCCCGGCCCTACGACCCCGCCTCGCCCCGGGACATGCACCGCACCACCCTCTACGGCGACGAGCGGGTGAAGTGACCGTGCGCCTGCCGCCCCTCCCGCCCGGCGAGTGGCCGCCGGAGATGCGGGAGGCCATCGCCGCGCTGCGCCCGCCCACCGTGCGACACCCCCTGCCGGAGCGGCGCGACGACCGGCCGAAGGGGCTGAACATCCTCGGCCTGCTGGCGCGCCACCCAGAGCTGGCCAGGGCGTACCACTCGTTCAACGGTCACGTGCTGTTCGCCACCAGCCTCTCGCTGCGCCAGCGCGAGCTGCTCGTCCTGCGGGTGGCAGCCGTGCGCGACGCCGAGTACGAGTGGTTGCAGCACAAGGTGATCGGTCTCGACATCGGGATGACGGAGGAGGAGATCGCCCGCGTCGCGGCCGGGCCCGACGCACCGGCGTGGGCGCCCGCCGAGGCCGCGCTGCTGCGCGCCGTCGACCAGCTCCTCGGCGACGCCCGCATCCACGACGAGACCTACGCCGAGCTGGCCGCCGGGCTGTCGGACCGCCAGCTCCTCGACCTCGTCTTCACCGTGGGTGCGTACGACCTGCTGGCCATGGCGATGCGCACGTTCGGCGTGGACGTCGACCCCGACCTCGCCGCCTGGCGATGACGGCCTCCGCTCGGCGCCCCGCGGCCGGGCGATGGCGCCCGGGCCGTCCTTGACCATGGCCCGACGCCGACGCTAAGCATCCGCTCAGCATGGAGGGGACCGCGTTCACCGGCGCCGCCCGGTACACGGGCAGCCGCGTCCAGCGCGTCGAGGACGCCCGGCTGCTCACCGGCCGGGGCACGTTCGTCGACGACGTCGTCCGGCCGGGCATGCTCCACGCCTGCTTCGTGCGCAGCCCGTTCCCCCGGGCGCGCATCGGCGGCATCGACCCGTCCGGGGCGCTCGCGCTGCCCGGCGTGCACGCCGTGCTCACCGCCGCGGACCTCCACCCGGACGTGCACGAGCCGTGGTACTCGACGGCGGGCAAGGACATCCCCGACACCCCCCGACCGCCCCTCGCCGAGGGCGAGGCCCGCTTCGTCGGTGACCCGGTGGCTCTGGTCGTCGCCGAGACCCGCGCCCTGGCCGAGGACGCCGTCGACCTGGTCGACGTCGACTACGAGCCGCTGACGCCCGTGGCCGACTACACGACGGCGGGCGAGGCCGGCGAGCTGGTCCACCCCGGCTTCGAGGGCAACGTCGCCGGCCGGCTCCGCGGCCGCGGCCGCCGCGACGTGGAGGAGGTGTTCGCCACGGCGGCGCACGTCGTGGAGGAGTCGATCCACCAGCAGGCCTACGCCGCCGTGCCGATCGAGACCCGCGGCATCGTCGTCGAGTGGACCGGCGAGGACCTCACCGTCTGGGCGGCGACACAGGCGCCCCACGAGCTGCGGGCGTTCTGCTCCCGGCTGCTCGGGCTGCCCGAGCACCACATCCGGGTCATCATGCGCGACACCGGCGGTGGCTTCGGGCAGAAGGTCGTGCCCCTGCGCGAGGACATGTGCCTCATGCTGGCGGCGCGGAAGGTGGCGGCACCCGTGAAGTGGATCGAGGACCGGCGCGAGAACCTCATGGCCGCGGGCCAGGCCCGTCACGAGCACGGTGCAGCCGCCATGGCCTTCGACGACGACGGCCGGATCCTCGCCGCCCGCATCGACCACGTCCAGGACGTCGGCGCCTACCCGACGCCCTGGCCGGTGGGCACGGCGGCAGCCGTGGGGATGCTCTTCCCCGGGCCCTACCGGATCGCCACGGCGAGCTGGTCCACCACCTCGGTCTTCTCGAACACCGCCGGCCGCACCGCCTACCGGGGCCCGTGGATGTTCGAGACCACGGCGCGGGAGGTGCTGCTCGACATCGCCGCCCGCCGCATCGCGATGGACCCGGTCGAGCTCCGGCGCCGCAACATGCTGGCCCGCGACGAGCTGCCGTGCACCAACCCGAACGGCATGCCCTACAGCGACATGTCACCCCGCGAGGTGTTCGAGCAGGCGCTGGAGATCGTCGACCACGACGGCTTCCGGCGCGAGCAGGCGGAGCTGCGGGCGCAGGGCCGGTACCTCGGCATCGGCACCAGCAGCTACGTCGAGCCCACCACCACCGGCATGCCGCCGTACACCACCGAGGGCGCCACCATCCGCATCGAGCCCAGCGGCACGGTCAACGTCTACCTGGCCGGGGGCTCGACCGGCAACAGCCTGGAGACGGCGGCCGTGCAGGTCGCCGCCGATGCGCTGGGCGTCGACATCGCGGACGTGGCGACCATCCAGGGCGACACCGCGATCACACCCTTCGGCGGCGGCACCGGCGGCAGCCGGAGCGGGTCGATGCTCGCGGGTGCCATCACCGAGACGGCCGCCGGCCTGCGGGCGCGCATCGTGCAGATCGCCGCCCACCTGCTGGAGGCGGCGCCCGAGGACATCGAGCTCGCCCGCAGCCGGGCCGCGGTACGGGGCACGCCGGCGAAGGCGGTGACGCTGCGCGAGATCGCGGAGGCCGCCTACTTCCGGCCCCACGAGCTGCCCGAGGGCGTGCCCGCCGGGCTGGAGGCCAGCGGCCGGTACGCCGCGCCGGCGCCGATGATCTGGGCGAACGCCACCCACGTCTGCACCTGCGAGGTCGACGTCGAGACCGGCCTCGTCCGGCTGCTGCGCTACGTGGTGAGCGAGGACTGCGGGCCGATGATCAACCCGACCGTCGTCGAGGGCCAGATCGCCGGCGGCACGGTGCAGGGCATCGGCGGGGCCCTGCTCGAGCACCTCGCCTACGACGAGGAGGGCAACCCCACCGCCACGACGTTCCTCGACTACCTGCTGCCCACCATCGCGGAGGTTCCCGACCTCGAGTACGGGCACATCGAGACGCCGGGGCCCGGCGCCGGCGGCTACAAGGGCGTGGGCGAGGGCGGTGCCATCGGCGCCCCCGCCGCCGTGATCAACGCGGTGGCCGACGCGCTGGCGCCCTTCGGCGCGGAGCTCACGCGGCTCCCGGTGACCCCGGCCGAGGTCGTCCGGCAGGTCCGAGGATCCCGGTCGACGGCCGGCGCAGGAGCCGCATCGTGAAGCCGGCACCGTTCGAGTACCACGCCCCGGCCACGCTCGACGACGCCGTCGGGCTCCTCGGCGAGCTCGGCGACGCCGCCAAGGTCCTCGCCGGCGGGCAGAGCCTGATCCCGATGCTCGCCCTGCGCCTGGCGTTCTTCGAGCACCTGGTCGACCTCGGTCGCATCGAGCAGCTCCAGCGGATCGAGCGCGTCGACGGCTCCCTGCGCATCGGCGCCGGCGTCCGCCAGTCGGCGGTCGAGCGCTCCACGGAGGCGGCGGCCGCCGTGCCGCTCCTCGCCCGGGCCACCCCGCTGATCGGACACGTCCAGATCCGGAACCGCGGCACCGTCGGCGGCTCCATCGCCCACGCCGACCCGGCCGCCGAGTACCCCGCCGTCGCCCTGACTCTCGATGCGGTGATGGAGGTGGCGTCGCCGCGCGGCGCCCGGGAGGTGCCGGCGGCCGAGTTCTTCGCCGGCACGTGGACCACCGACCTCGCCGACGACGAGGTGCTCACCGCACTGCGCCTCCCCGTGTGGGACGGGCGGTGCGGTTTCGCCGTCGAGGAGCTGGCCCGGCGCCACGGCGACTTCGCCATCGCCGGCGCCACGATCGCGCTCGAGCTGGCGGCCGACGACACCGTCCGGCGGTGCGCCATCGGGCTCTTCGGCGTGGGTCCCGTGCCGGAGCGGGGCGCGGCCGCCGAGCGGGCGGCGGTCGGGACGTCCGTGGGTGACATCGACCCGTCGGCCCTGGGCGAGCATGCCGCCGCCGGCCTCGCGTCGGTCCCCGACGACGCCCATGGCCCCGCCGGGTACCGCCGGCACGTCGCCGGCGTCATGGTCGCCCGGGGGTGGCGGCGAGCCGTCGAGGAGGCAGCACGTGGGTGAGACCGACGTCCGGCTCCGCGTGAACGGCGCCGACCGCCGCGTGCGCGTCGAGCCGCGCACCACCCTCGCCGACGCCCTGCGCGAGCAGCTCCACCTCACCGGCACGCACCTCGGCTGCGAGCACGGCGTCTGCGGCGCCTGCACCGTCCTGCTCGACGGCGACGCCGTCCGGGCGTGCCTCGTGCTCGCCGTCCAGGCCGAGGGATCGGAGGTCACGACCGTCGAAGGGCTCACGCCGACCGAGGGCGGCGAGCTGTCTCCCGTGCAGGAGGCCTTCCGCGCGCACCACGGCCTGCAGTGCGGCTTCTGCACGCCCGGGTTCGTGGTGTCGGTCACCGCGTTCCTCCGCGACCACCCCGACCCGAGCGACGACGAGATCCGGGAGGGCCTCTCCGGGAACCTGTGCCGTTGCACGGGCTACCAGGGGATCATGAACGCCGTCCGCGCCGCCGCCGGGGCGTCGCCCGGTTCCTGAGCATCCCGGGCGGCGGTCACCGCGTGTAGGCCTTGCCGCCCTTCATCACGAACCGCACCTGCTGCAGCGTCGTGATGTCGGTGAGCGGGTCGCCGTGCACGCCGACGATGTCGGCGAGCATGCCCGGCGCGATCCGGCCGAGGTCCGGGGCGTCGATGAGCTCGGCGCTGACCGTGGTGGCGGCCCGGATGGCCTGGAGCGGGGTCATGCCCCGCTTGACCAGCACCACCAGCTCCTCGGCGTTGCGGCCGTGCCAGATGGCGGGCGCGTCGCTGCCGGACGCGATCTTGACGCCGGCCTCGATGGCGTTCGACAGCGACTCCTGCGCCCTCGGGAACATCTCGGCCGCCTTGGCCTGCATGTGCGCCGGCTGCGTCGAGATGTCCCAGTTCTCGGTGAGGGCGGTGGTCGACACGAGGAACGTGCCGGTGTCGACGAGGCGCTGGATGGTGTCGCCGGTGATCATGAACCCGTGCTCGATGCAGTCGATGCCGGCGTCGATCGCCGCGTTGACGGCGTCGTCGCCGTGGCAGTGGGCGGCCACCTTCAGGCCCCGGCGGTGGGCCTCGTCGGCGATGGCGGCGAGCTCGTCGTCGGAGTACTGCTGGGCGCCGGGCGGGCCGAGCGTCACCACGCCGCCCGAGGCGCAGCACTTGACGAGCCGGGCGCCGTGCTTGACCTGGTAGCGGACGGCCCGGCGGACCTCGTCGACGCCGTCGGCGATGCCCTCCTCGACGCCCAGCGGCATCATGTGCGGCGCGAGCCCGCTCTGGGCGCTGGGATCGAGGTGGCCGCCGGTGGGGCAGATGGCATGGCCGGCCGGCACGATCCGCGGTCCGTCGACCCAGCCCCCCTCGACCGCCCGGCTCAGGGCCACGTCGAGCAGGTAGCCGCCGGTCTTCACGAACAGGCCGAGGTTCCGGACCGTGGTGAACCCCGCCCGCAGGGTCCGGCGGGCGTTGACCGTGGCCCGCAGGGTCATCGTCACCGGATCGGTCACGACCGGGTCGGTGAGGCCGGCCCCGGGGCCGCCGAGCACGAGATCGACCTCCATGTCCATGAGGCCGGGGACCAGGGTGAGCTCGGGCAGCTCGACCACCTCGTCGGCGTCGGAGGCGACGCTGCCGTCGGTGCCGACCGAGGCGATCCGATCGCCCTCCACGCAGACGTACCCGTCGTCGATCACGTCGCCGGTGTCGACATCGAGGATGCCGCGGGCGTGGAGGACGGTCATGGTGGGTGCGGCCATGGGGTCGGTCTAGCATCGCCCGATGCACCAGCAGCACGTCGCGGCGGTCGTACCGTGAGCGCTCTTCCCGCATGGTCCACCTCCCGCACCGCCGTCGTCACCGGCGGTGGACGGGGGATCGGGTTGGCGATCAGCCGCCGCCTGGCGCTGGAGGGCGCATCGGTCGCGGTGTTCGAGCGGGACGGGGAGAGCGGGCGGGCCGCCGCCCAGCAGATCGGGGCCGACGGCGGCCGGGCCGTCGCCTACGCCCTCGACGTGTCCGACCGTGGCGGCGTGGACGCGGCCGTGGCCGAGGTGCGCGCCGAGCTCGGGCCGCCGACGATCCTCGTGAACAACGCCGGCCTCACGCCGTTCAAGAAGTTCCGCGAGATCACCCGGGACGACCTCGAGCGGGTGTTCGCGGTCAACGTCTACGGCGTGTTCGACTGCTGCCAGGCCGTGCTGCCCGACATGGTCGACGCCGGCTGGGGCCGCATCGTGAACATCGCGTCGTCCAGCGCCCAGACCGGCAGCCCACTCCAGACGCACTACAGCGCCACGAAGGGCGCGGTCATCGCGCTGACCCGGTCGCTCGCCCGGGAGCTGGGCGCGAAGGGCATCACGGTCAACGCCGTGCCGCCGTCGTTCGTCGACACGCCGAGCCTGCGCGAGGCCGAGCGCAGCGGGTACCTCGGTCCGGGCGTCGAGACGCTGCTCCAGTCGATGCCGGTCAGGCGCGTCGGCGTGCCGGAGGACATCGCCGCCGCGGTCGCCTACCTCGTGCGCGACGAGGCGAGCTTCGTCACCGGCCAGGTGCTCGGCGTCAACGGCGGTCGTGTCATGGACTGACGCCGGACGCTCAGAAGCCGGAGCGGATAGGCGTGCACGTGGGCACCGAACAGTACGGGATTTGCCGCGTGAGCCCAGGCCACACAGCGAGGCTTCCGGCAACGCTGACCACCGTTTGCCGAGAGAACGTGCCTATCCGCTCATGTCCTCAGCGGCGTGACCCGAGGACGTCCCGGCCGGCGCCGAGCGTGCGGTCGCCGGCGATGGGAACCGCGGGCTGGTCCCAGCGGTCGAGGTCGACCACGTCGCCGAGCGGGCGCCGGCGCACCGGGCCGTGCCTGCCGCGCGGCCAGCCCACCACGACGTGGCCGGCGAGCAGCCAGTCGTCGGGGATGCCGACGGCCTCCCGGAGCAGCTGCTCGCCGCCGTAGGAGGCCCAGCTGGTGACGCAGGCGCCGAGGCCCTGGGCACGCGCGGCGAGCAGGAAGTTCTGCATCGCCGGGTAGATCGACCCGCCGAGGAGGACCTCGGAGGCGGTGTCGTAGCGGAAGGTGGCGAAGAGCACGGAGGTCCGGTCGCCCGCACGGTCGTGGAGCTCGTAGGTGGCGCGGTTGTTGCGTGCCCGCCGGCTCCGGTCGTCGTCGCCGGGCCGGGTCATCCCGTAGACGGGTTCGATCACCTCGAGGGCGCGGCGGGCCGCTTCGGCGACGGCGGCGCGCTGCTCGGGTGAGCGCAGCACGATGAAGCGCCAGGCCTGGGCGTTGGCGCCGTTCGGCGCCCAGGTCGCCGCCTCCAGGCAGCGCCGCAGGGTGGCGTCGTCGACCGGTTCGTCGGTGAACCGGCGGATGGTCCGGGCCGTGGACAGTACGTCCCAGACGTCGTTGGACGGCGGCATGAGCGGCGGTCAGCGGATGATCAGCGGGAGGCTCTCCCAGCCGCGGACCGTCGAGGTCGGGGCGAGGCGGCTGCCCTCGTCGTCGACGTCCCACTCCGGGAACCGGTCGAGGAGCTCCTCGAGCGCGACCCGGCCCTCGAGGCGCGCGAGGTTGGCACCCAGGCAGAAGTGCAGCCCGTACCCGAAGGTCAGGTGCTGGCTGTCAGCACGGGTGACGTCGTAGGCGTCGGGGGCCTCGTAGCGGCGGGGGTCGCGGTTGGCCGACGCCAGCAGGAGGAGGATGGCGGTGCCGGCGGGGATCGTGGTGCCGTGGTACTCGACGTCGTGCATGACGTAGCGGGCGACGGCGTGGCCGGTGGGCTCGAAGCGCAGCGTCTCCTCGATGGCGTTGGGGATCAGCGACCGGTCGTCGAGCAGGACTCGCCGCTGGTCGGGGTGCTCGGCCAGCAGCTTGGCGAGCCAGCCGATGAGCCGGCCGGTGGTCTCGTTGCCGGCACCCGCGAGCACGGCCGTGTAGGTGAGCACCTCGCCGCGGGTGAGCTTGCGGATCTCGCCGTCCCGGTCCTCGAACTCGGCGTTGAGGAGGTGGGTCATGAGGTCGTCGGAGGGGTGCCGGGCCCGCCAGTCGATGTAGTCGGCGAACATGGCGCCGCTGGCGACCTCGTCCTGCCTGACGGCCATGGGCTGGCCGGGCTCGGTGCGGAGGTTGGCGTCGGTCTTGTCGCGGACGGCGATCTGGTCCTCCTCGGGGATGCCGAGGAGCATGCCGATCACCCGCATGGGCAGGATCGAGGCGAAGTCGCTGATGATGTCGAAGCGGTCGGCACCGACGAGCGGGTCGAGGCAGCGGACGCAGAAGTCGCGGATCTGGTCCTCGAGGGCGGCCATCCGCCGGGGGGTGAAGACCCGGGACATGAGCCCGCGGTGCATCGTGTGCACCGGTGGGTCCTCGAAGAGGATCACCCCGGGCGGGAGCTCGACGCCGGATTTGATGATGTCGAGGATGTCGCTGCGGGTGTTCGAGAACGTCTTCCAGTCGACGAGCGCCTGCTGGACGTCCTCGTGGCGCGAGAGCGCCCAGAAGTCGTACCGCTCGTTGTGGTAGGCCGGTGCCTCCTCCCGCAGGAGGGCGTACACGGGGTACGGGTCGGCGTTGATCTCGACGTCGTACGGGTCGTAGTAGACGTCCGTGGCGTTGGCGATCGTCATCCGGGCCCCCTCCTCACCGATCCTGGTTTGAACGACCGTTCTAACTGGGCTGTGGTGGGGCGTCCAGGGTGGGGACGTGGTGCTGCGGGAGAGAGCGTGCCTGCCACCACATCAGAACGACTCGTACTCGACGACGACCCGGCGGCCGTGGGGGAGGGCCTGGCAGGTGAGCACCCAACCCTCGTCGACCTCCTCGGGCGTGAGAGCCTTGTTGGTGCGCATCGTGACGGAGCCCTCGTGGAGGAGGGCCATGCACGTGGCGCAGTCGCCGGCCTGGCAGGAGAACGGAGCCCGGAGGCCGCCGGCCCGGGCGGTCTGCAGGAGCGTGTCACCGGCGTGGTAGGCGACGTCGTGGCGCTGGCCCTTGAGGACGATGGTCACGGTCTCCGTGGCGTCGGGCTCGTCGCCGCCGCCGGGCGCCGCCTGGACGGACATGCCGGGTGCCGGGGACGGCTCCTCGGCTCGCGGGCCGGTCCGGTCGCCGAAGCGCTCGAGGAAGATGCGGTCCGTCGGGACCCCGGCGTCGAGCAGCGTGCGCTCGACCAGGTCCATGAACTCCGCCGGCCCGCACACGAAGAACAGCGCACCCTCGCCCGACGTCTCGGCGACGTCGCGGACCTCGTCCGGGGTCAGGTAGCCGCCGTCGCTGTCCAGGTGGTGGTGCACCGAGAGCTGCCCCGGGTGCTCGTGCCGGAGCCGGTCGAGGTCGTCCCGGAAGATCACCGCATCGGCGTCGCGGTTCGCGTACAGCACCCGCACCGGCCGGTCGGACGACGCGAGGACGCTCTTGGTGATCGACATCACCGGCGTCACGCCGCTGCCCCCGCAGAACGCCACGACCGGCGCGTCGCCCTCGGGCACGCAGAACACGCCCGCCGGCCGGGTCGCCTCGAGCTCGTCGCCCGGTGCGACGTTGTCGAGGAGCCAGTTCGACACCACGCCGCCGGGGACCCGCTTGACGGTGACGGTCAGCGCCGGGTCGGTCTCCGGGGCGCTCGACATGGAGTAGGAGCGGAGCAGCTCCTCGCCGTCGAGGTGGACGCGGAAGGTGCAGAACTGGCCGGGCCGGTAGGCGAACAGGTTCCGGGCATCGGCGGGCACGTCGAGGACGAACGAGGACGTGTCGGCGGTCTCCCGCACGACCTCGCGGACGCGCAGCGGGTGGTACCCGTGGAGCCGTCGCACCTCGTCTCGGTCGGCCACGACGGCCACGCTACCCGCGCCGAGAAGCACCAACCCACATCGGGCAAAGCTGCATCATCATGAATGAGATTGATGCTCTCAGCACCGGCGTCCTACGCTCCTGCGAGCCGGACCCGGGAGGCACACATGACCGACGCCGTGATCGTCTCCACCGCGAGGACGCCCATCGGCACGGCGGGGCGCGGGTCGCTGGTCGACGTCGACGCCCTCGAGCTCGGCACCCTCGCGCTGACCGAGGCCCTGGCGCGCGCCGGGGTCGACCCGTCGCTCGTCGACGACGTCGTCTTCGGCGAGTCGCTCTACGGCGGCGGCGACATCGCCCGGTACGCGGCCGTGCAGGCCGGCATGCCCCAGGTGCCCGGCGTGGCCCACAACCGGCACTGCGCCTCGGGCCTCGCCGCCGTCCAGACCGCCGCCGGCTCGATCCGCTCGGGCATGGACACGCTGGTGGTGGCCGGCGGGGTGCAGTCGAGCTCGACCATGCCCCGCACCACGCGCCGGGTGCCGGGGACCGACGAGTGGACCGACTGGTTCTCGCCGACCCACCCGGACTCGCCCGAGGCGCCCAACATGGACATGTCCATCACGGTGGGGTGGAACGCCGCGACGAAGGCCGGGGTCACCCGTGAGGAGATGGACGCCTGGGCGCTGCGGTCGCACCGGCGCGCCGTGGCCTCCATCGACGACGGGCGTTTCCGGGACGAGGTCTTCCCCGTGGCGGTCACCCGGCGCGACGGCACGACCACCACCTTCGCCGTCGACGAGCACCCGCGTCGCGACACGAGCATGGAGAAGCTCGCCTCGCTGAAGCCCCTGCACCCGGAGATCGAGGGCTTCAGCATCACCGCCGGCAACGCCGCGGGCGCCAACGACGGCGCAGCGGCCATGGTCATCGCCTCCGATGCGCTCGCCGGCGAGCTGGGGTTGACGTCCCTGGCGTCGGTGCGGGGCTGGGCGTCGGTGGGCGTGCCGCCGGAGGACACCGGCCTGGCCCCGACCATCGCCATCCCGAAGGCGCTCGACCGGGTCGGCCTCCGGATCGACGACATCGACCTGTGGGAGATCAACGAGGCCTTCGCCTCCATGTGCGTCGCCACCACCCGGATCCTCGGCATCGACGAGGAGCTGGTGAACGTGCAGGGCAGCGGCTGCAGCCTCGGACACCCCGTCGCCATGACCGGCGCCCGCATGGTCATCTCCCTCGTGCACGAGCTCCGCCGCCGAGGCGGCGGCACCGGTGTCGCCGCCATGTGCGCCGGCGGCGGCATGTCGTCGGCGGTCGTGCTCGACGTCCCGGCCGCCTGACCGCGGAGGAGCGATGGACACCGCCGGGTTCCGGGACGCGCTGTCGGGCTGGCTCGAGTCGGCCGGGCTGCCACCGCCCATCGTGGACCCCGGCACGCTCGACGAGCAGGTGAGCCGCTACTTCACCGTGAAGCAGGCCCTGTGGGACGCCGACTTCGGGCGCTACGGGTGGCCCGAGGCCGTGGGCGGGCTCGGCGGCCCCCCGCTGCTGCGCGCGGTGGTCGGTGAGGAGGTGGCGGCCCGCCGGCTGGCCGACCCCAACTGCTGGTCGATGATCGAGGTCCTCGCCCCCACCGTCATCGACGTCGCCGGCCCGGAGCTGGCGGCCGAGGTGGTCCCGCCCCTGTTGCGGGGGGAGGAGCTCTGGTGCCAGGGCTTCTCGGAACCGGGCGCCGGCAGCGACCTCGCCTCGCTCACCTGCCGGGCCACCGAGACCGACGGCGGCTGGGTGGTCAACGGCCAGAAGGTGTGGACCAGCTTCGCCCAGTACGCCCGGCGGTGCGTCCTCCTCACCCGCACGGGTGCGCCGGGCAGTGCCCACCGCGGGATCACCGCCTTCCTCGTCGACATGAACAGCCCGGGCATCACCCACGCCCCGATCGAGACCCAGCACGGCCGGCCCGAGTTCGCCGAGGTGTTCTTCGACGACGTGGTCGTGCCGGGCCATCGGGTGCTCGGCGGGGTCGGCCAGGGCTGGCAGGTGGCCATGGACATCCTGCCCTACGAGCGGTCCACCACGTTCTGGCACCGTGGCGCCCACCTGCTCCGACGCTGCGGCGACCTCGTGGCCGAAGTCTCCGCCGGCGGCGAGGCACCGCCGTCCGCCGCCGACGCGCTGGGCGCCGCGTACCAGGCCCTCGTCGCGTTCCGCATGCGCTCCCGGGGCACCCAGCACCGGCTGGCGGCGGGCGAGCGGCTCGGCGCCGAGACCTCCGTCGACAAGGTGCTGATCGCCACCGCCGAGCAGACGCTGCTCGAGACGGCCCGGGACCTCCTGCCCGGCGTGATCGAGCTCGACGACGACCCCGGGGCGGCGTCGTGGCGCGAGGACTACCTGTATGCGAAGGCCGCGACGATCTACGGAGGCACCGGCGAGATCCAGCGCAACATCATCGCCCGCCGGCTCCTCGACCTCGGGGCGGAGGCATGACGGCCATCGACGCCGACGACCTGGCGATGCTGGCCGCCGGCTTCGACGGCGTGCTCCGCGACGCGGCGGACCCCGACGAGGCAGCGCGGGGCCTGTTCGAGCTCGGGTGGGACGAGCTGCTCGCCGCCTCGCCGGCGCAGGCCGTCGCCGCCGCGTTCGGTGCCCTGGGGGCCACGGGCGCGGCCGCGGGGATCCTCGACGACGTCCTCGCCCACGCCCTCGGGCTGGACCCGTCGATCGGGACGTGCATCGTCGCGCCGGCCCCCGGGGGCTCGACGCCACCCGGTCGCCGCACCGGCGACCGCATCGTCGTCGACGGCACCGTGACGAGGCGCGCCGGGCGGGCCGAACGCATCATGGTGGTCGTGGGCGACGTCCCCGACGACGTGGAGGTCGTCGGGATCGACGCCTCACTCGTGGCCGTTCCCGACGGGGACACCATCGACCCCGAGGACGCGCACCGGCGGCTCAGGCTCGAGCTGCCGGCGGCCGATGCCACCCCGGTCGTCGCCACCGGCCGCTGGGGCGATGCGGTCGCCGCAGCTCGGGTGGCGCTCGCCCACCAGCTGCTCGGCGCCGCCCGCACCATGCTGGCCCAGGCTCGCGAGCACGCCCTCGACCGCGTGCAGTTCGGGCGGGCCATCGCGTCGTTCCAGGCCGTCCGGCACAAGCTGGCCGACGCGCTGGTGCAGATCGAGGGCGGGGCCGCCGTCGCCGGCGAGTGGCAGCCCGGCACCGACCCCCTGCTCGCCGCCCTGGCCAAGTCCCTCGCCGGCCGGGCCGCACGGACCACGGCGACCCACGCGCAGCAGGTCCTCGCGGGCATCGGCTTCACGACCGACCACCCGTTCCACCGCTGGCTGAAGCGGACCCTCGTGGTCGACGCCCTCTTCGGCTCCGCCAGCACGCTCCCCGGCGAGATCGGCGCCGAGCTGCTCGCACGGGGCGGCGCGCCCCGCCTGGTCGAGCTGTGATCCACCGACCCGTTGAACCAGGAGGACTCCCTTGGGTACCAGGACCGAGCGCCGCCGCTGGCAGCTGCGGGACGTCCCAGCCGACCTGGTCGAGCGCTACGAGCGCGACGGGTGGTGGACCGAGGAGACGCTGAGCGGTCGCATCGCCGACTGGCTCGCCGGTGCGCCGGCCACCCCCGTGCACGTCCACTCCCGCACGCACGGCTGGGCGGGCACCTACGGGGCCGTCGACGACGAGGCCCGGCGCCTGGTCTCCCTGCTGCGCGACCACGGGCTCGAGGCCGGCGACGTGGTCGCCTTCCAGATCCCCAACTGGCGCGAGGCGATCGTCTCCTTCGCGGCCCTGGCGATGGGCGGCTACGTGCTGGTGCCGATCGTGCACATCTACGGCCGCAAGGAGGTGTCGTTCATCCTCGACGAGTGCGGGGCCGACGCCTACCTGTCGCCGGCGGCGTTCGGGCACGTCGACCACCTCGACATCATCGACACGCACCGGCCGGCCTCGCTGCGGCTGCACGTGGTCACCGGCGACGGCGCCGACCGCGAGCCGCCGGCCGGCGTGCGGCGCGTGGCGTGGGGTGAGGTCGAGCGCCACGAGCCCGCAACCGACCTGCCGGCGCCCGCGCCCGGCGACGTGGCCGTGCTCGCCTACACGTCGGGCACGACGAGCGACCCGAAGGGCGTCATCCACGACCACCGCACCATGCTGAGCGAGTTGCGGCACATGGACGCCTGGGTCACCGACAGGCCGAACCTCATGGGCTCGCCCGTCACCCACGCCACCGGGATGCTCGGCGCCGTGCTCGGCCCGCTGAAGCGTGGCGAGGCCATCCACGTCATCGACCGGTGGGACCCGGGGCACGCCCTCCAGGTCATGCGCGAGCACGGGATCGGTGGCGGCACGGGCGCGTCGGTCTTCCTCGCCACGCTGCTCGACCACCCCGATTTCACGCCGGAGCACGCCGCCACCATGGCGCGCGTCGGCCTCGGCGGGGCGCCCGTGCCGGTCGCCCTCGGGCGCCGCGCCCAGGCGCTGGGCATCAGCATCATCCGCGCCTACGGCTCCACCGAGCACCCCTCGATCACCGGCAGCCGGTTCGACGACCCCGCGGACGTGCGCCACACCACCGACGGCGCGCCCATGCCCGGCGTCGAGATCCGCCTGGTGGATCTCGACGGCCACGAGGTCGGACCGGGCACGCCCGGCGAGATCGTGTCCCGCGGGCCCGAGCTGTGCCTCGGGTACACGAACCCGGCACTGAACGCCGCGTTCGACGGCGACGGCTGGTACCGCACCGGCGACATCGGCGTCCTCGACGAGGCCGGCAACCTCACGATCACCGACCGGGTCAGGGACATCATCATCCGCGGCGGGGAGAACCTGTCGGCCGCCGAGATCGAGCAGGCCATCGCCACGATGCCCGGTGTCGCCGAGGTGGCCGTGGTCGCCGTCCCCGACGACCGCCTCGGCGAGCGGGCCTGCGCGGTGGTGCGCATGGTCGACGGCCACGACGCCCCCGGCCTCCCCGACCTCGCCGCCCACCTCGAGGGTGTCGGCCTCGCCCGGCAGAAGTGGCCGGAGGAGCTGCGCGCCGTCGCCGACTTCCCTCGCACCGCGTCGGGCAAGGTCCGCAAGGTCGATCTCCGCGCCGGGCTCCGCGCGGAGCAGAGCGAAGGTGGGCGGTGATGGACTTCAGCCGCTCCGACGATCACGAGGCCATCCGCGAGGGCATCCGGCGGATCTGCGCCGACTTCCCGGACGAGTACTGGTCGGCCCGGGACGAAGCCCACGAGTTCCCGTGGGCGTTCTACGAGAAGCTCGCCGAGGGCGGCTGGGTGGGCATCGCCATCCCCGAGGAGCACGGCGGCGGCGGCATGGGCATCACCGAGGCGTCGATCATGCTCGAGGAGATCGCCGCCTCGGGCGCGGCGATGAACGGCTGCTCGGCCGTCCACCTCTCCATCTTCGGGATGGAGCCGGTGCGCCGCTACGGCTCGCCGGAGCTGGCGGCCCAGGTGCTCCCACGGGTCGCCACCGGCGAGCTGCACGTGGCCTTCGGCGTGACCGAGCCCGACGCCGGCACCGACACCACGTCGATCCGCACCCGGGCCGAGCGCGACGGCGACGAGTACGTGGTCACCGGCGCCAAGGTCTGGACCACCAAGGCCCCGTACAGCGAGCTCTGCCTGCTGCTGGTGCGCACGACGCCCCGGGAGGAGTGCGAGAAGCCCACGCAGGGCATGACGCTGCTGCTGGTCGACCTTCAGGACCCCGCCGTCGACATCACCCCGATCCCGAAGCTCGGCCGCAACGCCGTGGTGTCCTGCGAGGTGCGCTACGAGGGGCTGCGCGTGCCGGTGACCCGGCGCGTCGGCGCGGAGGGCGAGGGGTTCCGCTACCTGCTCGACGGCCTCAACCCCGAGCGCATCCTGCTCGGCGCCGAGTCCCTCGGCATCGGCCGCGCCGCCATGGCCCGGGCCGTGCGGTACGGCAAGGAACGGGTGGTCTTCGGCCGTCCCATCGGCCAGAACCAGGGCCTGGCGTTCCCGCTCGCCGAGGCGCACATGGCGCTCCACGCCGCCGAGCTCGCGGTGCGGGAGGCGTCGTGGCGCTTCGACGAGGGCCTGCCGTGCGGCGAGGCGGCGAACACGGCCAAGTACCTCGCCGCCGAGGCCGCGTTCTTCGCCTGCGACCGGGCCGTCCAGACCCACGGGGGCATGGGCTACGCGCGCGAGTACCACGTGGAGCGCTACTGGCGGGAGGCCCGGCTCATGAAGATCGCGCCGGTGAGCCAGGAGATGGTCTGCAACTACATCAGCACGAACGTGTTGGGGCTGCCCAAGTCGTACTGAGCGCCGGGTGGGCGGCGGGGGTGCGGGCCGGCGGCGGACCGCCGGCGCACCGCCCGGGATCAGCCGGCCGGCGTGGCCAGCAGCTTCATCTGCAGGAACTCCTCGAGCCCGGCGATGCCGTTCTCGCGGCCGAAGCCGGACTCCTTGTACCCGCCGAAGGGCGCGTCGGGGGCGTGCCACATGCCGCCGTTGACGCTGATGGTGCCGGTGCGGATCCGCTGGGCCACCTTCACGGCGCGGTCCTCGTCCTCGGCGACGACCCCGCCGGAGAGGCCGTAGCGCGAGTTGTTGGCGATGCGGATGGCGTCGTCGTCGCCGTCGTGGGGCTGCACCACGAGCACCGGGCCGAACACCTCGTTCTGGGCGATCTCGCTGTCCTCGGCGGCGCCGACGACGAGCGTCGGCGTGTAGAAGAAGCCCTTCTCGTGGTCGGTCGACATGCCGCCGGTGACGACGGTGGCGCCGTCGGCCACGGCCCGGTCGACCATGCCCTGCACCTTCTCGCGCTGGCGCTGGTTGATGAGCGGTCCGAGGTAGGTGGAGGGGTCGAACGGGTCGCCCACCTGCAGGCTCTCGAGGACGGACCTGGCCGTCTCGACGGCCTGGTCGAGGTGGGTGCGCGGCACGACGAGCCGGGAGGTGATCGCGCAGCCCTGGCCGCTGTGCGAGCAGGTGGCCATGGCGGCCACGAACGCGCCCCCGTCGACGCTGGCCCCGTCGAGCACCACCATGGCGGACTTGCCGCCGAGCTCGAGGAACACCTTCTTCAGCGTGTCGCTGGCCGCCTTCATGATCGACTTGCCCACAGGTGTCGACCCGGTGAACGTGATCATGTCGACCCGGGGGTCGGTGGTCATCCGCACGCCGGGGTCGACCTCGCTCGAGGCCAGCACGTTCACCACCCCCGGCTCGATGTCCGTCCGGTTCGCGACGAGGTCGGCGAGGGCGAGGGTGATGAGCGGCGTGTCGGGCGCACCCTTCAGCACCGTGGTGCAGCCGGCGGCGAGGGACGGGCCCAGCTTCGCCAGGTTCAGCTGCGTGGGGTAGTTGTACGCCGAGATGGCGCTGACCACGCCGACCGGCTCCCGCAGGATCCGGCGGCGGTGGAGGCTGCCGTAGGCCTCGTGGGTGCCGAGGTCGACCGTGCCGTCGTAGGACTCGGCGAGGTCGGCGTAGTAGTCGAGGATCCCGATGGGCCCCTCGAGCGCCGGGCCGCTGGTCATCGAGATCGGCACGCCGACCTCGTGCACGGTGAGGGCCCGCAGCTCCTCGAGGTCGTCGCGCATCGCCGCCGCCAGCTGGCGCAGGCAGGCGGCGCGGTGCTTGGGCTCGGTGGACCACGACGTCTCGTCGAACGCCCGCCGGGCGGCGCCGATGGCCCGGTCGACGTCGGCCACGGAGGCGTCCGCCGCCTCGCCGACGACCTCCTCGGTGGCCGGGTCGACGGAGGCGAACCGCCGGCCGCGCTCCGCGTCCACCAGCTCGCCGTCGATGAGCAGCCGGTCGTTCGGTCGTGCGGACAAGGCCATCTTCCGTCCCCCTCGTCGGGCTGCGGCCACGTCCACATCAGTCGTCACCCGGTCGCCGCGGTGACGGGACGAGCATGGCAGCCGATCTGCAACTTGTACTCTCTCGCCGCGAGAGTACAGTTTTCGCCCCGGTGCGGTCGTCGTCGGGAGCGGTCCCGGTCGACGGCACTGGCACCGCCGACGTCGACAGCGGTGCTGCGATCCGCGCGCTTGTGTCGCCGCTACCGCTCTGAGAGAATGATGTTCTCAGGCGCGAGGCGTACCTTCTTCGGCGACGCCATCGCCGTACACGAGTGAGGGGACTTCGATGAGCTCGCCATCCGGCATTCCCGTCTTCGACGCCGACAACCACTTCTACGAGACGACGGAGTCCCTGACCCGCCACCTGCCCGACCGCTACCGGAGCGCCATCCAGTACGTGAAGCTGGAGAACGGGCGCACCAAGCTGGCGGTGGGCGGCAAGATCAGCGAGTACATCCCCAACCCCACGTTCGACGTGGTGGCGCGCCCCGGCGCCCAGGAGGAGTACTACCGGGTCGGCAATCCCGAGGGGAAGAGCCGCCGCGAGCTGTTCGGCAAACCGATCAAGTCGCCGCCGGCGTTCCGGGCGCCCAAGCCCCGCCTCGAGCTGATGGACGAGCAGGGCCTCGACCGCACGCTCATGTTCCCGACCCTCGCCAGCGTCGTCGAGCAGCGCATGAAGGACGATCCGTTCTTCCTGCACGCCGCCATCCACGCGCTCAACCAGTGGATGTACGAGGAGTGGCAGTTCAACTACGAGGACCGGATCTTCTCGACGCCGGTCATCACGCTGCCCATCGTCGAGAAGGCGATCGAGGAGCTCGAGTGGGTGGTCGAGCGGGGCGCCAAGGTCGTGCTCATCCGGCCGGCGCCGGTGCCCGGCTTCCGCGGCACGCGCTCGTTCGCGCTGCCCGAGTTCGACCCGTTCTGGCGGCGCGTGGTGGAGCTCGACATCCTGGTCGCGCTGCACTCCTCCGACAGCGGCTACGACCAGATCGCCAACTGGTGGGAGGGCAGCGACCAGGAGATGCTGCCGTTCCAGCCTGCGGCGTTCCGGATGCTCTCCTCGTGGCGTCCCATCGAGGACTCGGTGGCGTCGCTGATCGCGCACGGAGCGCTCACCCGGCACCCGGAGCTGAGGATCGCGGTGGTCGAGAACGGCGCCTCGTGGGTCGAGCCGCTGCAGAAGGCGCTCAGGGACACCTACAAGAAGATGCCGCAGGACTTCCCCGAGGAGCCCATCGCCGCCATGCGGCGCTGCATCCACATCAGCCCGTTCTGGGAGGAGGACTACGGCTACCTCGCGGAGCTCCTCGGCGAGGACAACGTGCTGTTCGGGTCCGACTACCCGCACCCCGAGGGTCTGGCGAACCCGGTGTCGTACGTCGACGACCTCAGCCACCACACCGAGGAGCGGCTCCGCAAGTTCATGGGCGGCAACCTCGCCCGCCTCATGAACGTGGAGAACACCCCCGTCGCGTCGGCCCCGGTGGCCTCCGCCCGCTGAGCCCGGTGCCCTGAGCCCGTTCCCTGAGGGGGGCTGCCCGCGTTCGGGCGGGCAGCCCCGTCCAGCCCCGTCCGACGGGCCCCTCAGCCCTTCTCGAGCGCCTTGTCCAGGAAGGCCCTGATCTCGTCGGTGCCGAACGACTCGTACTCGCCGGCGAGGGCGAAGTCGATGGTGGCCAGCACGGCCCGCTCCATGTGGATGTTCAGCACGCGCTTCGTGGTCTCGACCGCGTACTGCGGCAGCGTGGCGATCCGGCGGGCGCACGCCATCGCCCGGTCGACCACCTCCTCCGGCTCCACCACGTGGTTCACCAGGCCGATCTCGCGGGCCCGCTCGGCGGGGATCCGCTCACCGGTGAAGGCGAACTCCTTCGCCAGCAGGAGGCTGGTGTGCAGGGGCCAGGTGATGGGGCCGCCGTCCGCCGCCACCAGCCCGACCACCACGTGCGGGTCGGCGAGGTGCGCCCGGCTGCTCATGAACACCACGTCGGACAGCGACACGAGGCTGCAGCCGAGGCCGACGGCCGGCCCGTTGACCGCCGTGACGACCGGGACCCGGCACTGGACCATGTTCATCACCAGGCGCCGGCCGGTGGCCAGCGAGGTGCGCCGCAGGTCGAGATCGGTGGTCTGCTCGCGGAGGTAGGTGAAGTCGCCGCCGGCGGAGAACGCACGCCCGTTGCCGGTCAGGACGACGGCCCGGGCCTCCCGGTCGCGGCTGATCTGCGGCCACAGGTCGGCGATGCCCTCGTGCAGCCCGTGGTTGAGAGCGTTGAGCTCGTCGGGCCGGTTCAGGCGGACGATCCGGATGGCGCCGTCGGCCTCGACCACGATCTCCTCGGGCACGTCGTACACGGGTTCCTCCTCGGGTGCAGGGTGGCGAGGGCGGACCGGGGCCGGCGCAGCGGGGCCGGGCCGGTCACGCGCGGGCCCGGCGGCGGCGCGGGCCCGGCGACCGGGACGCCACGACGTCGTCCGGCGCGATGGCGTGCAGGCAGAACTCCCACATCTCCGCGGCCGTGATGGGCTGGCGGGCGCCGCCGCTGCGGCCGGCGGTCGTGGTGGCCGCCTGCAGCACCATCGCCGCCAACCGGCGGGGCGATCCCGGACGCAGGAGGCCGGCGGTGGCCGCATCGTCGAGCATGCCGGCCATGTGGTCGAACAGCGGGGTGTAGGCCCGCGAGACCTCGTCGGGATGGGTCAGCAGCAGGCGCTGGGCGAACTCGAAGAAGAGCGGCTGCTCGGGGGCCCGGCCGGGGCTGCACAGCTCGTAGAGGACGAGCACGGTCTGCTCGAGGCGGTCGAGGGGATCGCCCTCCTCCGTGGCCGCCCTGATGCGCTGCACGGCCTCGTTCATCTCCTCCTCGAACAGCGCAAGGAGCAGCTCGTGCTTGCCGTCGAAGTACTGGTAGAAGCTGCGCAACGACAGCTCCGAGCGGTCGACGACCTCCTGGACCGTGAACTCGACCGAGCTCTTCTCGGCGATGATCTCGCGGGCGGCGTTGAGGAACCGCTGCACGCGCCTGGCGGCACGCAGCCGGGCCCCGCGGGTGGACCGCTCGATCGCCCGCTCGCGCCAGGCCCCGTCGGCGACGTGGCCGACGGCGACCTCGCCCGCCTGCTGCTCTGCCTCTGCCATGGTCTCACCCTACTGGGGCTCGCATGGCGATCGCGATCTGCGCGAACCTCGTTCTGATTGCCCTCGCGGCACCCGAGAGCGCCGTTCGCGCCCAGGGACGCCGCATCGGCGTCACATACCTGCGGCCGCCTCCGTCGGTGGCGGCCCGTGCGGACCGTGGAGGCGAGCGAGCAGTGACCGACGTCGATCAGCAGTGGACCAGCATCCCGGCGATGGCCGCGGGCGCGGCGGAGCGGTCGGGCCCGCAGGCCGCGGTGGTCGAGGGCGATCGCCGGTGGAGCTACGCCGAGCTGCTCGCGGAGGCCACCGACGTCGGCGCCGCGCTGGTGTCCGCCGGTGTCGAGGCGGGCGATCGCGTCGCGATCTGGGCGCCCAACAGCGCCAGGTGGATCATCACCGCCCTGGGGCTGTGGCAGGCGGGTGCGGTGCTGGTGCCGATCAACACCCGCTTCAAGGGCCCCGAAGCAGCCGACATCCTCGGGCGCAGCCGCGCCCGCGTCCTGATCACGGTCACCGACTTCCTCGGGGCGGACCACGTGGCGATGCTGCGCACCGCCGGCGTCGACCTCCCGGACCTCGCGACCACCGTGGTGGTCGAGGGGCCGGTGCCCCCCGGCGCCCGGTCCTGGGAGGACGTCGTCGCGGGGGCCGGCGGCGCCGCACGTGACGAGCTGGTGCGGCGGGCCGGCGCGGTGTCGGCCGACGACCCCTCCGACATCCTGTTCACCTCCGGGACCACCGGGCGGGCGAAGGGCGTGGTCCAGACCCACGCTCGCACGCTCCGCGTCGCCACCGACTGGGTGGCGATGACCGGCCTCACCGCCGGCGACCGGTACCTCATGGTGAACCCGTACTTCCACATGTTCGGGCTCAAGGCCGGCATCCTCGCCGCGGTCGCCGCCGGCGCCACCATGTACCCGGAGCCGGTCTTCGACGTCGACCGCGTGCTCGCCCGCGTCGCCGCGGAGGGCATCACCGTCCTCCCCGGGGCGCCGACGATCTACCAGTCGATCCTCGACGCACCGGACCGTGACCGGTACGACCTGTCGAGCCTGCGGGTGGCCGTCACCGGTGCGGCCGACATCCCGGTGGAGCTCATCCGCCGGATCCACGAGGAGCTGCCGTTCTCCGTGGTGATCACGGGCTACGGGCTCACCGAGGGCGGGACGGCGTCGGCGACCACGCCCGGCGACGACCCCGAGACCGTGGCCACGACGGTGGGCACGCCCCGTCCCGGCTTCGAGGTGCGCATCGTCGGCCCCGGCGGCGAGGACGTGCCGGCCGGCGAGCCGGGGGAGATCCTGCTGCGGGGCGGCAGCATCATGGCGCACTACCTGGACGACGAAAAGGCCACGGCTGCGGCGCTGTCGCCGGACGGCTGGCTCCGCACCGGCGACCTCGGCGTCATCGGCGACGACGGCCGCCTCCGCATCGTCGGCCGGTCGAAGGACATGTTCATCGTCGGCGGGTTCAACGCCTATCCGGCCGAGATCGAGAACGCGCTGCTCGGCCACCCCGACATCGCCCAGGCCGCGGTGATCGGCATCCCCGATACCCGCCTCGGTGAGGTGGGCATGGCGTTCATCGTGCCGCGGCCCGGCGCAACGCCCTCGGAGCCCGACGTCATCGCGTGGAGCCGCGAGCGGATGGCGAACTACAAGGTGCCGCGGCGGGTGGCCGTGGTCGACGCGCTGCCGCTCAACGCGACGGGCAAGGTCGTGAAGGAGGAGCTGCGCGCCCTGGCCGCCGAGGGGCCGCGCGCGCTCTGAGCAGGGCTCAACGGCGTTCCCGCGCGGCGCGCGGTGGACGCGGGCCCTCGAGCTCGGTGAGGTACCGCTCGACCGCCTTCCGCGTCTCCGCGTGCCCGAGGCGCAGGCCCAGGCCGTCCTCCAGCGCGAGCACCCGGGTCACCGACGACAGCAGGACGAGCAGCACGATGGTCGGCACCGGCCCGGTGTCGACCCCGTAGCCCTCGAGGATGCGGGTCACCGCCTCGACCTCGCGGCGGCGGAACCGCTCGGCGTACTGCGCCACGTCGGCGCGGATCGCCGTGCGGTGGTTGGCCAGCGCCATCAGCTCGACGGTGAACGCGGTGCCGGCCGGGTCGTTGCTGAACTCCCACAGGGCCCACAGCGGCTGCTCGGAGGCGAGCGCCCGGGCGTGGCGTTCGAGGTTCCGTTCCGCGCCGCGCCGGAAGAGGGCGAGGAGCAGGTCGTCCATGGTGCGGAAGTAGTAGTGCACCAGCTGCGGCTTGAGCCCCGCGCGCGCCGCGACCTTGCGCGAGGTGACCGCCGCGTACCCGTCCTCGATCATCAGGGCGTGTGCGGCGTCGAGCAGCGCAGCCCTGGTCTCGGAGTCCTCGGCACCGATCCGGCGTCGGCTCATGGGTCGGACATCCTCGCGCGGGACTGTCGAGAACGACATAGCCGGGAATGTTTGACGGCGCTCTCAGGAATGCGAAGAATGCTTCCGATGTCGGCGTCGCACCCGCTGCTGCACCACGGCCTGGCGCGGGCGGCGGCGCGCCGGGGTGACCACGTCGCCCTCCGCGCGGGCGACCGTGCCTGGTCCTTCGCCGAGCTGGACCGGTGCGCCCGTGGCTTCGCCAGGGTGCTCGCCGGGCGGGGCATCGGCCCGGGGCGGCGCGTGGCGGTGATGATGTCGAACCGGCCTGAGCTCGTCGTGGCGGTGCACGCCGTGAGCCGGGTCGGCGCAGCCGCCGTCCTGCTGAGCCCGGCGTGGAAGGAACGGGAGGTCGGGCACGCCCTCGACCTCACCGAGCCCGTCCACGCGGTCGCCGACGGCGACGCCACCTCGATGCTCGCGACGCGGCTCGGCCACGACGGCGTCACCGACGTCGACTCGCCGCCGTTGCTCGAGCGGGCGGCGTCGACCGCCGACGAGCCCGAGCCACCGGTCGACGACACGGCCGAGGCGGTGCTCGTCTTCAGCTCCGGCACCACCGGCATGCCGAAGGCCGTGCGCCACACCCACCGCTCGCTCGGCCACGCCACCGACCACTGGGTGGCGTCGCTCGGCCTCGGCCCCGACGACCGCTTCCAGGTGGCGACGCCGCCGTCCCACATCCTCGGGCTGCTCAACCTCCTCGCCGCGGCGTCGGCCGGCGCCACCGTCCGGCTGCACGCCCGGTTCGACCTCGACGAGGTGCTGCGCTGCATCGGTTCCGACCGGCTCACCCTCGAGATGGCGGTGGCGCCCATCGCCCTGGCGATGGCGAACCACCCCGACCTCGAGCGCCACGACCTCTCGTCGCTGCGGTACATCATGTGGGGGGCCACCCCGGTCACGCCGCAGGTCGCCGAGCGCGTCACCGAGCGGACCGGCGTGCGCTGGCTGCCGGCCTACGGCGCGAGCGAGCTGCCCGTCATCGCCTGCAACCCCGTCGACCGGCCCGGCGACTGGCGGCTGGACTCCGCCGGCCTCCCCCCGGCCGGCGTCGAGCTGCGCGTGGTCGACCTCGACACCGGCGCCGCGCTCGCGCCGGGCGAGGTCGGCGAGATCCAGGTGCGCAGCGCCTCGGCCATGGCCGGCTACCTGCCCGACGACGCCACCGCCGCCGCCTTCGACGACGGCTGGTTCCGGACCGGCGACGTCGGCTGGCTCGAGCCGGCGGGCTGGGTGCACCTCACCGACCGGTCGAAGGAGATGATCAAGGTCAAGGGCTTCCAGGTCGCCCCCGCCGAGATCGAGTCCGTGCTGCACGGTCACCCGGCCGTGCTCGACTGCGCCGTGTTCGGCGTCCCCGACGACGCGGCGGGCGAGGTGCCGGTCGCCGCGGTGCGGCTCGATCCCGGGCGGCCGGTGGCGGACGGTGAGCTCGCGCAGCTGGTCGCCGACTCCCTGGCCACCTACAAGCGCCTGTCTCGCGTGATCGTCGTCGACCGCATCCCGCGGCTGCCGTCCGGCAAGGTGCTGCGGCGGGAGCTGCGCGCGGCGTGGACGCCGCTCGCCGGGGTGGAGGGAGACCGCTGATGGACGTCCGCCACTCACCCGAGCAGGTCGCGCTGGGAGACTCGGTGCGGCGGGTCGTCGAGCGCCTGGGTCCCGCGTCGGTCGGCCAGCTCGACGACGGCGAGCGGGCGGCCAAGCTCGACGCCGCGGTCGGGGACGCTGGTTGGCGCGAGCTGCGGAACCCCGTGGACGCCACCGGCGCTCCGTGGGCGTCCGCCGTGGAGGTGGCGATCGTGGCCGAGGCGTTGGCCCGGGGTCGCGCCGACGCCGCCTTCCTCGGTCCCGTCCTCGCCGCCGATCTGCGCCGGCTCGCCGGTGTGCCCGATGCGCTCGGGCCCGAGACCGTGGCGCTCGCCGCCGGCCTGGCCGCCCTCGCGGTCGTCGGCGACGACGCCGTCGCCCTCGATGCGTTCGGCGAGGGATCGGCGCTGCTGCTCGTGCCGGCCCCGGATGGCTGGTCGCTCGGCGCGGTGCCCGTCGCGGGTCGGGGGGACGGCGTCGACCTCACCCGGCCGACGGCGCCGGTGCCGGTCGGTGCCGCGCGGGGCGTGGAGGGGGCGGGCGTCCTGGGCCCGACCGAGCTCGACCGCTGGACGGCCCTGGCCCTCGCCGTGACGGCTGCGGACCTGGTCGGCACGATGGCCGGGGCCGTCGCGCTCGCCGTCGACCACGCCGCCCAGCGGCACCAGTTCAGCCGGGCCATCGGCTCCTTCCAGGCGGTGCAGCACCTCCTCGCGGACGCCGTGGTCCACACCGAGGGATCACGCAGCGCGGCACTGCACGCAGCCTGGGCGGTCGACGCCCTCCCGCCGGCCGAGGCGCTCGCCGCCGCCGCGCGGGCGAAGGCCTACGCCGCCCGTGCCGCGCGGACCGTGTGCGAGACCGCCATCCAGGTGCACGGCGGGATCGGCAACACCTGGGACTGCCTGGCGCACGTGCACCTGCGCCGGGCGCTGCTCTCCACCGACATCCTCGGCGGCGTCGGACCCAACCTGGCCCGGGTGCTCGCTCACGCCGGCGTCGGGGGTGGGTGATGGACTTCGCGGACTCCCCCGAGGAGGCCGCCTTCCGCTCGCGCCTGCGCCGGTGGCTCGCCGGGCACACCCCGAAGCTCGGCGCCTCGTCGACCAGCGACGAGTACTGGGAGGCCCAGCCCCGCTGGCACCGGTCGCTCTACCGGGCCGGCTGGTTCGGGCTGTCGTGGCCGGAGGAGTACGGGGGCCACGGCCTGCCGAGCGTCTACGACGTCATCCTCGACGACGAGCTGGCCAACGCCGGCGCACCGCCGCGGCCCAGCCTCGGCTACCTCGTGCAGGGCATCCTCCACCACGGGTCCGACGAGGTGAAGCGGCGGTTCCTGCCGGGGCTGATCAGCGGAGACGACCGGTGGTGCCAGGGCTTCAGCGAGCCCGACGCCGGCTCCGACCTCGCGTCCCTGCGCACGCGTGCCGAGCCCGACGGAGACGACTACGTCGTCACCGGCCACAAGGTCTGGACCAGCTACTCCGACCTCGCCGACTGGTGCCTCCTGCTGGCCCGCACCGACCCCGACGTGCCGAAGCACAAGGGCCTCTCCGCGTTCGCCATCCGCATGGACCAGGCGGGCGTCGAGCAACGGCCGCTGACGATGATCAACGGCGTCACCCGGGAGTTCGGCGAGGTGATCTTCGACGGCGCCCGGGTCCCGGCCGGGAACATGATCGGCGCGCCCGGCGAGGGCTGGCCGCTGGCCATGACCATCGTCAGCCACGAGCGCGAACCGCACGAGCTCGGCTTCGCCAGCCGCTACCGCAAGACCGTCGGCGAGCTCACGACCCTCGTGCGCCGGCACCCGGAGCGCTACGGGGACGAGGAGCGACGCGAGCTCGCCTGGGCGATCGTCGAGGCCGACATGCTCCAGCGCCACGTCAGCCGGCGCCTGTCCGACCGCCTCGGGGGTGTGGCGCACGGCCCCGAGGGGTCGATCGACAAGCTGCTGATGACGTGGGTCGAGCAGGCGGTGGGCCACGCCGCGCTGGCCGTCGGCGGGTGCGCGCACGAGGGCGGGGACGACGCCCACCTGCGCACCTACCTCTACAGCCGGGCCCAGAGCGTGATGGGCGGCACCTCGCAGATCCAGCGGAACCTCGTGGCCCGGCGCATCCTCCGGTTGCCGGACGCGTGATGCCCGGCGACATCCGCGTCCTCTGCCGCCCGGTGGTGTCGGCCCGGTGCGCCCACGAAGTGGGCCGTGACGTCGTCCACGTCGACCAGACTCTGACAGCGGCGCCCGGGCCGACCGGCGCGCCGGGGCCGACACGAGAGGGGAGGGGGTCCGGTGTCGTGGGACTTCGAGACCGATCCTGAGTACCAGGCCAGGCTGGACTGGGCCGACCGGTTCGTGCGCGAGGAGGTCGAGCCGCTCGACCACCTCTTCCCGCACCAGCAGTTCGTCCCCCTCGACGGCGCCCGCCGCACGATCGTCGACCCGCTCAAGGACGAGGTCCGCCGCCAGGGCCTCTGGGCCACCCACCTCGGCCCCGAACTGGGAGGCCAGGGGTTCGGCCAGCTCAAGCTGGCGCTGCTGAACGAGATCCTCGGCCGGTCGTCGTGGGCGCCGGTCGTCTTCGGGACCCAGGCGCCCGACACCGGCAACGCCGAGATCCTCGCCCACTACGGCACCCCGGAGCAGAAGGACCGCTACCTGCAGCCGCTGCTCGACGGCGAGTGCTTCTCGACCTTCTCGATGACCGAGCCCCACGCCGGCGCCGACCCGACCATGTTCCGGACCCGGGCGGTGAGGGACGGCGACGAGTGGGTCATCAACGGCGACAAGTACTTCTCGTCGAACGCGCGCACCGCCTCGTTCCTCATCGTCATGGCGGTCACCGACCCCGACGTCAGCCCGTACACGGGCATGTCGATGTTCCTGGTCCCCACCGACACGCCGGGCATCGAGATCGAGCGCAACGTCGGGCTGTTCGGCGAGCCGATCGGCGAGGGCTCGCACGCGCTCATCCACTACCGCGACGTCCGCGTGCCCGACTCGGCGATGCTCGGCGGGGAGGGGCAGGCGTTCGCCGTCGCCCAGACCCGCCTGGGCGGCGGGCGCATCCACCACGCCATGCGCACCGTCGGCCTCGCCCGCCAGGCGCTCGACATGATGTGCGAGCGGGCCCTCAGCCGCGAGACCCAGGGCAGCCTGCTCGCCGACAAGCAGTTCGTGCAGGGCTACATCGCCGACTCGTGGGCCCAGCTCGAGCAGTTCCGCCTGCTCGTGCTGCGCACGGCGTGGCGCATCGACACGTTCAACGACTACCGGAAGGTCCGCAAGGACATCGCCGCCGTGAAGGTCGTCATGCCCACGGTGCTGCACGACATCGCCTGGCGGGCGATGCAGGTGCACGGGGCGCTCGGCACCACGAACGAGATGCCGTTCTTCGGCATGATCCTCGGCGCCGGGGTCATGGGCCTGGCCGACGGGCCCACCGAGGTCCACAAGGTCACGGTTGCCCGCCAGGTGCTGCGGGACCACCGGCCGGCCGAGGGCATGTGGCCCACCGGGTGGATCCCGGGGAAGATCGAGGCCGCCCGGGAGAAGTACGCCGCGCTGCTCGAGCTCGAGGAGGGGAACCTGTGACCGCGCCCGCCGCCGGATCCGACGCCGGACCCACCACCGGCGTGCCCGCCCTCGACGCCGGCCGGACCGGGCGCCTCGCCGCGTGGATGGACGCCGCTGGCCTGCCCGGCACGGGTGCGCCGCTCGAGTCGCGTTTCATCTCCGGGGGGAGCCAGAACGAGATCTACGAGCTGCGCCGGGGCGACCTGCGCTGCGCGATGCGCATCCCGCCGGCCACCGCGCCGGCCCCGCGCGACGACGGCATCGTGCGCGAGTGGCGGATCATCGAGGCCCTCGGGGGCACCGACGTCCCCCACACCCACGCCGTCGCGCTGTGCACCGACCGGTCGGTGCTCGGGCGCACCTTCTACCTGATGGGCTTCGTCGACGGGTGGTCGCCGATGGACCTCGAGCCCGGCCCGGACGGGCGCCGCTGGCCCGAGCCGTTCCACAGCGACCCGGCCGCCCGGCGCGGCCTCGCCTTCGAGCTGGTCGAGGGCATCGCCCGCCTGGGCAACGTCGACTGGCGCGCCCGCGGGCTCGACGACCTCGGGCGCCCCGACGGCTTCCACGACCGCCAGGTCGACCGCTGGACCGCCTTCCTCGACCGCATCAAGGGCCGCGAGCTGCCCGGCTTCGACGAGGCCGCGGCCTGGCTGCGAACCCACCGCCCGCTCGACTACGTGCCCGGGATCATGCACGGCGACTACCAGTTCGCCAACGTCATGTTCGAGCACGGCGCACCCGCCCGCCTCGCTGCGATCGTCGACTGGGAGATGGGCACCGTCGGCGACCCGAAGCTCGACCTGGGCTGGGTGGTGCACTCGTGGCCGGAGGAGACCGACACCGGTGACGGCTCGGTCGGCGGCTACGTCGACATGACGCACATGCCGAGCCGGTCCGACGTGCTGGCCCGCTACGCCGAGGTGTCGGGCCGGCAGGTCGACGACATCGACTACTACTGCGTGCTCGCCAAGTGGAAGCTGGCGGTGGTGCTCGAGCAGGGCTACCAGCGGGCCACCGACGACACGCCGGCGCTCCAGGCCTTCGGGCCGATCGTGCTCGACCTCATGCGGGAGGCCGCCGAGCTGGCCGAGACCACCACCTACGGCTCGTGAGCGGCGACTCCCTCCTCGTCGAGGAGCGCCGGGGCCGGATCGTGGCCGTGTCCGGGAGCCGGGACGCCGTCGAGGGCGCCACCGCCTACGTGGAGAAGCGCGACCCGGTGTGGCAGGCCCGCTGACGTGCGCGCCGCCGTCTGCCCCGAGCTCGGTCCGCCCGAGGTCGTGCGCATCGAGGACCTGCCGTCGCCCGAGGTCGGCGACGGGCAGGTGCGGGTCGGCGTCGAGGTCGCCGCCCTGAACTTCCCGGACGTGCTCCTCGTCGCCGGGACGTACCAGATCCCGGCGGACCCGCCCTTCGTGCCGGGCAGCGAGCTGGCCGGCACCGTCCTCGAGGTCGGGGCCGGCGTCGGCCACGTCGCGGTCGGTGACCCGGTCGTCGGCACGGGGCTGGTCGGCGCCTTCGCCGAGGAGGTCGTGCTGGCTGCCCATGCCGTGCAGCGCCGGCCGCCGGGCGTCGACGCCGACGTCGGCGCCGCGTCGGGCGTCACCTACCGGACGGCGTGCCACGTCCTGCGCTCGGTCGCCCGCCTGGCCCCCGGCGACCAGCTGGTGGTGCTCGGCGCGGGTGGCGGCGTCGGCTCCGCGGCCGTGCAGCTGGGGGCCCAGATGGGCGCCACGGTCACGGCCGTGGCCTCGTCGCCGGCGAAGCTCGACGTGGCGCGGCACCTCGGGGCGACGCACCTGGTCGAGCACCGCACGGTCGACCTCCGCCGGGCGCTGCGCGACCTGTTGCCCGACGGTGCCGATGTCGTGGTCGATCCGGTGGGCGGGGCCCTGTCGGAGCCGGCGCTGCGCTCGCTGCGCTGGGGCGGCCGGTTCGTGACGGTCGGGTTCGCCTCCGGGGAGATCCCCCGCATCCCGCTGAACCTCGTGCTGCTCAAGGGCGTCCAGGTTCTCGGGTTCCAGTTCGTCGATTTCGCCACCCACGCGCCCGACGACCTCGCCCGCAACGAGGCGGAGCTGGCCGAGCTGCTCGCCTCC
The DNA here is from genome assembly GCA_046537875.1 of Acidimicrobiia bacterium. Taxonomy (GTDB): domain Bacteria; phylum Actinomycetota; class Acidimicrobiia; order Acidimicrobiales; family VFJN01; genus JBKHJZ01. The sequence continues at coordinate 42,655 of JBKHJZ010000001.1, forward strand.
GGCGCGGTCCGTCCCCACATCGGGGCGACCTACCCGCTCGAGCGCACCGCCGAGGCGCTCCGCCTCGTGGCCGACGGGCAGGCGGTCGGCAAGGTCCTGATCCGGGTCGCGGAGGGGGAGCGATGACCAGCCCGGCCGAGCGGTTCGACCTCACGGGGAAGGTGGCGGTCGTCACGGGCGGCAGCCGCGGCATCGGCCGGGCGGTGGCCGAGGGGCTGGCCGCCGCCGGGGCCGACGTCGTCGTCGCCAGCCGGAAGCTCGACGCATGCGAGCGGGCCGCCGCCGAGATCGCGGCGACCACCGGTCGCCGCGCCGTCCCGGTCGCCTTCCACGCCGGGCGCTGGGAGGACTGCGACCGCCTCGCCGAGGCGGTGTACGCCGAGCTCGGGCGGTGCGACGTGCTGGTGAACAACGCCGGGATGTCGCCGCCCTACGAGAGCCTCGCCGACGTGACGCCGGAGCTGTACGACAAGGTCCACGCCGTGAACGCCCGGGGCCCGTTCCGGCTCGGCGTGCTGCTCGGCGCGCGGATGGCCGAGGCCGACGGCGGCTCGATCATCAACGTCAGCACCGCCGGGTCGCTGCGGCCCGGCGTCGGCGAGCTGCCCTACGCCATGGCCAAGGCCGGGCTCAACGCCCTCACGCTCGGCCTGGCGGGTGCGTGGGCGCCGAAGGTGCGGGCCAACCTCGTGCTGCCCGGCGCCTTCGACACCGACATCACCGACGCCTGGGGCCCGGACGTGAAGCGCCGGGCCGGCGCCATGAACCCGATGGGCCGCATCGGGCAGCCGGGGGACATGGTGGGCGTGTGCCTGTTCCTGGCCAGCGATGCGTCGGCCTACGTCAACGGCGCGCAGATCCTCGTCGACGGTGGCCTGTACCGGACGCTGTGACCGACCGCGAACGGAGGGGGACATGAACGCACCGGCACCGATCCGGGTCGTCCAGTGGGCGACCGGCAACATCGGGACCCGCTCGCTCCGGGCGGTGATCGAGCACCCGCGCCTCGAGCTGGTCGGCGTGTGGGTGCACAGCCCGGGCAAGGTCGGCCGGGACGCCGCCGAGCTGTGCGGGCTCGACGCGCCCACCGGCGTGCCGGCCGCCTCCGACATCGACGAGATCGTCGCCCTCGACGCCGATGTCGTCCTCTACATGCCCCAGGGCTGCGACGTCGACGCCGTCGCCAGGTTGCTCGCGTCGGGCAAGGACGTCGTCACCACCCGCGGGGAGTTCCACCGCCCGGACAGCCTCGATCCCGACGTGCGGGCGCGCATCGACGCCGCGTGCGAGGCCGGGGGCAGCTCGATCCACAGCACCGGCAGCAGCCCCGGCTTCATCACCGAGGCGGTGCCGATCGTGCTCACGTCGCTGTCGCGCCGGCTCGACCGGCTCACGATCGAGGAGTACGCCGACATGTCGAGGCGGCCGTCGCCGCAGCTGATGTTCGACGTCATGGGCTTCGGGAAGCCGCCGGCCGAGCTGAAGCCGGGGCGTGCCCAGCACCTCCTCCACGCGTTCGGGCCGTCGCTCCAGGCGACCACGGAGGCGCTCGGGCTGTCGCTCGACGGCTTCGACGCCACCGAGCAGGTCGCCACCGCGAACTCGGACGTCGACGTGGCCGCCGGCACCATCCGGGCGGGCACGGTGGGTGGCATGCGCACCGTGATCACCGGGCTGCGGGGCGGCGAGGAGCTCATCCGGTTCGTCGCCACGTGGTGGTGCACGGACGACCTGGATACCGACTGGGACGTGCTGCCGACTGGCTGGCGCGTCCGGGTCGCGGGCGACGTCCCGATGGACGTCCGGCTCGTGTTCGACGTTCCCGTCGAGCGCATGGCCGAGCACTCGCCCGGCTTCACCGCGCACCGGGCCGTGAACGCCGTGCCGGTCGTGCATGCCGCTCCGCCCGGCATCCGCACGACCGCCGACCTGCCCCAGATCATCGCCCAGCTCGGCTGAGAGGCCGAGCGGTCACGGGGCTCGGCCCGGCCGGCAGCGACCCGACGTCCGGCGGCTACTTCGGCAGGCGCAGCGACATGAACAGGATGTGCTCGCGCTCGTACTCGTCGGCCATCTCCGGGTGCTTCTCCCGGAGGTGGGCGAAGGCGGTGTCGACGAGCTCGTCCTCGGTGTCGCCGGTCAGCGTGTCCCCGCACGGGCACCGGAGCACGTGGTGGTACTGGCGCGTCGACCTGGTGTCGTCGCTCCCGCTCATGGCCAGCACCGTAGCGGCCCCACCCGAGGCGCCTTCCGGTGCGCCGCCGGCGGACGACCCACACCCCTGCCCCGCGGCCGACGCGGCGGCGCGCCGCGGAGCGGTCCGGTCGGCCCCCGGTGTCCCGGATCCAGGATCAGCACGTCGTCGGCACGTAGCCCCTCGGGAGCGGCAACGGCAGGTCGTTGTAGGTCGCGATGCCCGGTGGCGCCGCGACCACGGCCGGGACGGCGTTCACCGCAGGGAGCGCCGTCATGATCATGCCGAGGACCATGAAGTCGGCGAACGTCGTCGCCTCGAAGTCCGGTGGCGGCAGGTACTCGACCCGGGTCCGCACGGTGGGCCGGCCATCGATGGTGATGGTGTGGCCCTCGTCGATGGCCCAGTCGGGCTCGAGCGTCTGGCCCTTCTTCCAGCGCACGTTGAGCTCGACCACGGTGCGCCCGCCGACCCGTCCCTGCCAGCTCGCGGCCACGCCGGCGACGTGCCCGGCGGGGATGGTCCAGGAGTCCATGACCACGTCCTCGGTGGTCCGGGCGTACTCCGGTTCGCAGACGATCTCGTCCAGCTCCACGCCGACGGCGTCGGCCACCATCGCCACCGCCTCTCCGAACACCGCCGTCCCCGCCGCAGCCATGGGCTCGAGGCCCGGGTCGTCGATCGGCCGGCCGAAGCCGCAGGGCCGTTCCGTCTCCGGTGAGTCGTACAGCGTGGTGTCGGACGCCTCGTCGACGACGACCTTGTCGATGCGGTCGCAGATGCCGGCGAGCATGATCGCGAGCGAGTCGATCCAGCCGGGGCTGATGCCGGTGCCGAAGATCGTGGCGCCGCCCCGCTCGCACGCCGTGGCGATCCGGTCCCGATCCGCGCCGAGCCGGTTCCCGTTGACGAACGCGGCGGTGCTGACCACGTTCACGCCGGCCTCGAGGATGCGGACGACCTCCCCGGTGTCGGGCCACATCGGCGTGTAGACGACGCAGTCCGGCTCGAGGGCGAGCAGGGCGTCGACGTCGTCGGTCGCCGCCACGCCGACCGGTCCGATCCCGCACAGCTCGCCGACGTCACGTCCCACCTTGCCGGCCGACCAGGCGTAGCACCCCACCAGCTTCAGGTCGGGGCGTCCGACCACGGCGCGCACCGCGCGCCTGCCCACGTTGCCGGTGGTCCACTGCACCACCCGGATCGCCATGACCATCCCCCTCTCCTCCGGCGCCTCGCACCCCGGATGCTGTGCGCTTGCTTAGCAGCCGTCGGTCAGCGGGGCAGCCCCAGGACCCGCTCGGCGATGATGTTGCGCTGGATCTGCGAGGTCCCCCCGGCGATGGTCCCGGCGAAGCTGCGCAGGTAGCGGTCGAACCAGCCCTCGCCGTGGGCCTCGCTGTCGAGGTGGTACGGGGGGATGGTGCGCTCGGTGTGGTCGAGGGCGTCGGGGCCGAGAGCCTCGAGCACCTGCAGCGTCGCGCGCTGGACGGCCTCCGAGCCGAACAGCTTCAGGATCGACTGCTCGGTGGCCACCATGCCCTTGCGGGCCTTGGCCAGCGTGCGGAAGCCGAGCAGGCGGATCGCCTCGGCGTCGACCACGAGCGAGCCGAACCAGTCGAGGACGGCGGCGTCGTCGGCCAGGCCGCGGTCGGCGAGCGCCCGCCCGCCGGTCCGCACCAGGTCGTCGAGCGTGTCGCTGTAGTTGAGCCACAGCATCGCCCGCTCGTGCCCGAGCGACCCGGTGGCCACGGTCCAACCCTCGTGGAGGCCACCGACGAGGTTCTCGGCCGGCACCTCCACGTCGTCGAAGAACACCTCGTTGAAATCGGTGTCGTCCGGGCTGATGAGCGAGCCGAACGGCCGGCGCGTCACGCCCGGCGTGTCGGTGGGGATCAGCAGGCAGCTGATGCCCCTGTGCTTGGGCGCGTCCGGGTCGGTGCGCACGAAGGCGAGGATGACGTCGGCGTGGTGCGCGCCGGAGGTCCACACCTTCTGGCCGTTGACGACGAAGCGGTCGCCGTCGAGCTCGGCCCGGGTGCGCAGGCCGGCGAGGTCGGAGCCGGCGTCGGGTTCGCTCATGCCGAGGGCGCCGGTGATCTCGGCGCGCAGGATCCGCTTCGCCCAGCGCTGCTTCTGCTCCCCGGTGCCGAAGGCGAGGATCGACGGAGCGATGATGGCGAGGCCCTGGGGGTTGAAGCTGGGGTAGATGTGGCGCCGGTGCAGCTCCTGCTGGTGCACGAACTGCTCGAGCACAGAGGCGTTGCGGCCGCCGTACTCCGGCGGGTTGCCGGGCACGAGCCAGCCGGCGTCGAACATCGTGCGCTGCCAGCGACGGGCCCACCCGGGGATGTGTGCGCTCGAGGTCGCCCGCTCGGTGGTCTCGGCCGGGTGGGGGGCGTTGGCCTCCAACCACTCGACGAACTCGGCGCGGAACGCCTCGGTCTGGTCGTCGAACCGGAGCCTCATCGGGCCAGGACCTCCTTCGCCACACGCGCCCGGTGCTCCGCCGAGGTGCCGAGCAGCAGCTCGCCCACCTTCGCCCGGCGCACGAACAGGTGCAGGTCGTTCTCCCAGGTGAAACCCAGGCCGCCGAAGAACTGGATGCCGTGCTGGACGGCGACGCGCTGGGCGTCGCCGGCCGCGGCCTTGGCCATGGAGGCGGCGAGGTGCCGGCGGTCGTCGGCCTCGTCGATGGCGAGCCCGGCGAACTGGCACACGGCCCGGGCCCGCTCGATGGCGATGTGCACGTCGGCCGCCATGTGCTTCAGCGCCTGGAACGAGCCGATCGGGACGCCGAACTGCCTTCGCTCCCGGATGTGGCCGAGGGCGAGGTCGAACGACCGCTGCGAGGCGCCGACCATCGTGGCGGCCAGCCCGGCGGTGGCGGTCGCCCGGGCGGTGGCCACGCCCTCGTCGCCACCGGCGAGCAGGGCCCGGCCGGCGTCGACCGGCACCCCGTCGAGCGTCACCTCGGCCACGTGGAGGGCCGCGTCGAAGGTGGTCTGCCGGGTGGCGGTCACGTCGGCTGCGGCGACCACGAAGGCCGCCGTGCCGTCGCCGGTGCGGGCGACCACGGCGAGCTCGTCGGCCCGGTCACCGTCGACGACGTTGCGGGCCGTCCCGCTGAGGCGCCACGACGCACCGTCGCGGCTGGCGGTGACGTCGCCGTCGAAGGCCGCCGCGCCGGTGCCGCCGGACAGGACCGGTCCGAGCAGCGACGCCCGTTGGTCGTCGTCACCGCACCAGCGAACGAGCGGCGCGTACTGGCTGGTGGTGGCGAGGAACGGGGTGGGGTCGGCGACCCGTCCCAGCTCCTCGAGCACGAGCACGAGCTCGACCGTGCCGAGGCCCATGCCGCCCAGCGCGCCGGGGACGACCAGGCTCGGCCAGTCGAGGCCGACGTAGGTCTTCCACAGCGAGCCGCCGTCGCTGGTGCCGGCGATGACGGCCCGCACGAGGGCCGTGGGGCACTCCCGTTCGGCGACCTCGCGCACGACCTGCTGGAGCGCCAGCTGGTCGTCGGTGAGCTCGAAGTCCACGCGCTACCCCTTCGATCGATGTGGCTGACGGGACGACGGAGGTGAGCGTCAGCTCACAGATGGCGGCATCGGCGACGGAAACGATGTTCGCGTCGACCGAGACTGTCATGCTCTATCATGGCACCGACGACGGACCGCTCGCACCCGAGGAGCACGCCATGGCCTCCAGTCCGCCCGGCACGGCCCGTGGCTCCCTGACGGTGATCCCGGCGTCCGGCTCCGTCGGCGCCGAGATCGGCGGCGTCGACCTGAGCCGGGACCTCGACGACGACGTGGTGGCCGAGATCCGGCGCATCTGGCTCGCTCACGGGGTCGTGTTCTTCCGCGGCCAGGACCTGAGCCCGGAGCGGTTCCTGGCCTTCGCCCGGCGCATCGGCGAGCCGGCGGAGTACCCCTTCGTGCCCGGCATCGACGGCCACCCCGAGATCATCGCCGTCATCAAGCTGCCGCACGAGACCGTGAACTTCGGCGGCATCTGGCACTCCGACACCACCTACCTCCAGCAGCCGCCCATGGCCACCATGCTGCTCGCGCGGGAGGTTCCGCCCGCGGGCGGCGACACCCTGTACGCCGACCAGTACGCCGCCTACGAGGCGCTCTCGCCGGCCATGCGCGAGCTGCTCGATCCGTTGCGGGCGGTGAACAGCTCGGCTCTGGCGGACGTGAGCAAGACCCGGGAGGACCGCCGGCGCGACGCCGGCACCGACGCCGACGACCGGGTCTACGAGGCCGTGCACCCGGTGGTGCGGACCCACCCGGAGACCGGCCGCAGGGCGCTGTACGTGAACGTCGCCCACACGGTCCGTTTCGAGGGCATGACCGAGCAGGAGAGCCGGCCGCTGCTGCAGTTCCTCTTCCAGCACCAGGTGAGGCCCGAGCTCACCTGCCGGTTCCGCTGGCAGGTCGGCTCCCTGGCGCTGTGGGACAACCGCTGCGTGCAGCACAACCCGGTGAACGACTACCACGGCCACCGCCGGGTCATGCACCGCATCACCCTGCAGGGCGACACGCCGCGCTGAGCGGTTCCCGGCCTCCGGGGACGCACCGTCACAGATCGACCGGAGCGACCGCGGCCGACGGGTCGCCGGCGTGGTGACCCACCGAGATGCGGTGTCGCCCGGCGGGTGGGCGCCAGTCGTGCCGGTCGGGGTCGCGGGTCGCGAGCCGGTCGAACGGGACGCGCACGGCGAACGGTGTGGCCGCACCGGCGGGGACCTCCACCCGGGCGAAGCCGACGAGCCGCGCCGGGGCGTCGGCGTCGGGCAGCTCGGCGTAGACCTGCACGACATCGGCCCCGTCGCGCCGGCCGGTGTTCCGGACAACGCCCCGCACGTGGATGACGCCGTCCTCCGGGGTGGCGGCGCTCTCCGGGGAGACGGCGACCTCGTCGATCTCGAAGGTGGTGTACGAGAGGCCGAAGCCGAACGGGAACGCGGGTGTCCTGCCGGTGCGGGCGAGGTGCCACCAGCCGTGCCAGCGGTCGTAGCGGAACGACGTCGCGTCGCGGTCGAACGGCGGCAGGTCGGCCTCGTCGACGGGCACCGAGAACGGGAGGCGAGCCGACGGGTTCACGGCGCCGGACAGGACGTCGGCGAGCCCGGGCCCGGCCTGCGAGCCGCCGTACCACGCCTGCACGACGGCCGGGACCTCGTCGGCCCAGTCGCTGACGACGACGGCGCTGCCGGCCTGGATGGCGACGATCGTGCGGGGGTTGGCGGCCGCGACGGCACGGATCAGGGCGACGTCGTCGTCCCGGAGCCGCAGCGTGTCGCGGTCGCCGCCGACGGCGAAGCCTCCCTCCCGGCCGGCCACGTGGCCCGGCTTCGTCGTCTCCGGCAGCGTCGCCACCCACGACTCGAAGCGCTCGACGACCTCCGGCTCGTCGGCCGGCGGGAACAGGGCCGCGAGCGACGGGTCGGTGGCGCCGATGTACTCGCCCTCGTCGAGGTACGTGTAGCCGACGACGACCACGGCGACGTCGGCCTCGGCGGCGACGGCCGCCGCCCGGTCGCGGTCGGCGCCGTCGTCGTGGGTGGCGTCGCCGAAGGCGTCGCGCAGGCCGTCGAGCACGGTCCGGCACTCCAGGTCCCAGACGTCGCTCGAGCCGCCGTCGCCCACGTTGACCATGCCGGCCAACCGGCCGAGGACCGCGACCCGGGCGCTGGCGTCGAGGGGCAGCGCCGGCGCGCCGTCGACGGGCTCGTTGCGGAGCAGCACGACCGACCGGGCGGCGGCCTCCCGGGCCAGCGCCCGGTGCCCGTCGCTGCCGAGGACGTCGATCGACGGAGCGGGAGCCGACAGGACGTCGTCGAACCGGAGCAGCGTGGCGATCACCCGCTCGACGGCGCGGTCGACGTCGCCCCAGGACGCCTCGCCCCGCTCGAGCGCGCCAGGGAGGTGCCGGGCCCGCACCATCCGGTAGGGCATCTCGACGTCGAGGCCGGCGGCGATCGACGTGGCGGCGTCGCGCAGCCCGAGGATCCAGTCGCTGATGACGAAGCCCTCGAAGCCCCACTCGTCCCGCAGGACGTCGGTGAGCAGCTGGCGGTTCTGGCCGGCCCACTCGCCGTTGACCGAGTTGTAGGCCGACATCACCGCCGCCACGCCCCCGTCGACGATCCGCTTGAAGTGCGGCAGGTACACCTCGTGCAGGGCCACCTCGTCGACCTCGATGTCGACGGAGAACCGGGCTTTCTCCATGGAGTTGCACGCGAAGTGCTTCACGCACGCGAGCACGTGGCGCTGGAGGCCTCGGGTGAGCGCGGCGCCCAGCTCGCCGACGTGGAACGGATCCTCGCCGTAGGTCTCCTGGGCGCGACCCCACGCCGGGTGGCGCAGGATGTTCACGCACACCGCACCGGTGAGGGTCGCGCCCGTGGCCCGCAGCTCGCGGCCGATGGCCTCCCCGACCCGCTCCTCGAGGTCCGGGTCCCACGTCGCGCCCCGGGCCATCGACACGGGGAAGCACGTGGCGTTGCGGGTGACGGCTCCACGCGGCCCGTCGCTGAAGCGCAGGCCGGGGATCCCGAGGCGCTCGACCTCGCCGGCCACGAACGGTGCCTGGTGGTAGCCGTCGTTGCCGAGGAACTCCAGCCCGGCCCAGGTGGGGGCGTCGCCGTCGACGCACCACAGGCGCTCCTCGGGTGTCATCGCGGCGACCAGCCCGCGGGCGGCGTCCACCGGCGCCGTTCCCCGCCGGACGGCCGCGCGGGCGTCGTCGAAGGTCGAGATGCTCACGTCGCCTCCTTCATGCGGCAGCTTCGGCGTAGCCGGCGCGGGAACCGCCGCTCGACGGGTACGAGGCCCGGCGGGCGTCCTGCGGGGCCGTCAGTCTCGATGCCGGCCAGTGTCGGAGCTCGTGATGTCGTCGGTCAGGGGAGCCGGGCCGCGGTGCCGGCATCGATCGGGATGATGGCACCGGTCAGCAAGCTGGCCCGGTCCGAGGCGAGGAACGAGGCGAGCTCGGCGACCTCCTCGGGGCGGCCCGCACGCTTCAGGGCCGACCACTCGATGAGCTGGGGGAAGTGCTTCGCGGAGCCCGGTCCACCCGTCAGCTCGGTCTCGACGAAGCCGGGGCAGATCGCGTTGGCGCGGATGCCCTTCGCCCCGTACTCGATGGCCGCCGACTTCGTCAGCGAGATCACGCCGGCCTTCGAGATGCTGTAGACGCTCGTCCCGATCGACGCGTTCATGCCTCCGATCGAGGACCAGTTCACGATCGAGCCGCCACCGGTGGGCAGCATCGCCCGGATCCCGTGCTTGGTTCCCAACAGCACGCCGGTGAGGTTGACGTCCATGATCCGCTGGTAGTCCTCGAGGGTTGTGTCGGCGAACATGCCGCCGGCGCCGATGCCCGCGACGTTGAGCACTGCGTCGACCCGGCCGAGCTCGTCGACGGCGCGGGCGAACATCGCCTCGACGTCGGCCTCCTCGCGCACGTCGCAGCGGCACGGGATCACAGCATCGCCGAGGGTGGCGGCCGTCTCCTCCTCGCGGCCCGTGATGTCGGCGGCGACCACCTTCGCGCCCTCCCGTACGAACACCCCGGCGGTGGCCCGGCCCATCCCGGATCCCGCGCCGGTGATCACCGCCACCTTGCCGTCGAGCTCACCCACGTGCGTCCTCCCCCTGCCAGTGCGCGCCCCCCTCGGCGCGTTGACGGGCACACCGTAGGGCTGTGCGACTGCTCAGCACCACTCCGGCGGCGGCGGTGGTGGCTACCGGATGGCCTAGTGGCCATGCAGCGTGGCGTCGGCGCTGGCTACCGGATCGCCCCGTCGCCGTGCAGCGTGGCGCCGGGCTCGGCTGTGGCCCGCAGCTCCCGCTTGAGGACCTTGCCGGAGGGGTTGCGGGGCAGGGCGTCGAGGAACGTGACGTCCTTCGGCACCTTGAACCCGGCGAGCTGGCCGCGGCAGTGCTCGATCAACTCCTCGGCGGTGGCCGCCGCACCGGGGCGGAGGACCACGTGGGCCACGGGCACCTCGCCCCAGCGCTCGTCGGGGCGCCCCACCACCGCGACCTCGAGGACCGCCGGGTGGTCGTACAGCACCCGCTCGACCTCGGAGCCCGCGATGTTCTCGCCGCCGGAGACGATCATGTCCTTCAATCGGTCGACGATCCAGAGGTAGCCGTCCTCGTCGCGCACGCCGATGTCGCCGGTGTGGAACCAGCCCCCGGCGAACGCGGTGGCCGTGGCCTCAGGGTCGCGCCAGTAGCCCGTGAACACCTTGGGTCCGCGCAGGACGATCTCGCCCTTCCCGCCCGGCGCGACCGATCGCCCCTCCTCGTCCCAGACGTCGAGCTCGAGGTGCAGGCAGGGACGCCCGACGCTGCCCAGCTTGGTGATGATGCTGTCCCGGTCGAGGAAGGTGTCGCCGGAGACGGTCTCGGTGAGGCCGTAGGCGTCGGCGAACCACGCCGAGGGGAACGTGCGCTGGATCCGCTCGATCAGCGGGATCGGCATCTTCTCGCCGCCGTTGATGATCACCCGCACCGACGACAGGTCGCGCGACCCGATGTCGGGCAGCGCCATGATGGCGTTGACCATGGCGGGGGCCAGCCAGACGGTGGTGACCCGGGAGCGCTCGAGCTCGTCGACGACGGCGGCGGCGTCGAAGGCCCGGTGGATGATGGTGGTGGCGCCGGCGGCGACGAGCGTGGTGGTGGTGAGGTCGAGCGCGCCCACGTGGTAGAGCGGTCCGCAGGCGAGGCCGAGGTCGTCGCGCGTGAAGCCGAACTCGACGATGTGGGCCAGGTTCTTCCACGCCAGGTTCCCGTGGGTGAGCATGACACCCTTCGGCCGTCCGGTCGTGCCCGACGTGTACATGAGCCGGTGCACGTCGTCGGGCCCGGCGGGCACCAGCGCCGGGGCGCCGCCCTGGCCGCGCAGCTCGGCGAGCGACGTCCAACCCTCGGGGGCCTTGGTCACCGTGCAGGCCCGGGCGATCTCGATGCCCGTGCCGGCGAGGGCCTCGTCGGCCAGCGGCGCCAGCGCGTCGTCGCAGACGACGGCCTTGGCCTGCGAGTGCTCGAGGATGTAGCCGACCTCGGGCGCGGCGAGCCGCCAGTTGATCGGCATCGCGATGGCCCCGAGGTGGTTGGCGGCGAAGATGGTCTCGAGCAGTTCGGGGCAGTTGTACGCGAGCAGGGCCACCACGTCGCCCCGTCCGATCCCGCGTGACCGCAGGCCACCGGCGAGCGCCGCCGACCGGGCGGCCATCTCGGCGTAGGTGAGGGTCTCGCCCTCGAACACGGTGATGGGCCGCCCGGGAGACCGGGTGGCGTGGTGGGAGAGCACGCCGGCCCAGTTCACGTCCACCGGCATCGTCGCGTCGGGCATCGGCGTGGCCCCCTCCCCACTTGCCGTTGTACCGACCGGTCATCCTATCGACCCGACCCGCACCGGGGGGCCGGTAGCCTGCGGGTCCATGCCGTGGGCCGATCCGAGCGACGACTCCAGTCGCAGCGACCGGTGGCGGGCCCGCCGCGCCGCCATCGTCGACACGTCGGCCCGCCTGTTCGCTGCGCACGGCTACCACGCCACGGGCATCAACGAGCTGTGCGACGCCAACGACCTCGGCAAGGGCGCGCTGTACCACTACATCGGCTCGAAGGAGCACCTGCTCGCCGCCATCCACGACCGGGTGATGGACGAGGTCCTCCGGGGCGCCGACCGGGTCGCCGAGGCCGGCGGGTCCCCGCCCGCGCAGCTCGCCATGCTCGGCGAGGAGCTCCTCGACGTCATCCACCGCTTCCCCGACCACGTCTGGGTGTTCCTGCACGAGTTTCCCGCCCTCACCGGTGAGCGGGCCGAGCGCTTCCGGGCGCGCCGCCGGGAGTACGAGCGGCGGGTCGAGGCGGTGCTCCGGGCCGGCGTGGCGTCGGGGGAGTTCCGCGAGATCGACCCGTGGCTCACCGCCCGGGCGTGGCTGGGCATGCACAACTACACGTACCTGTGGCTGAAGCCCGGGCACCGCCTGTCGGCGAGGGACGTGGCCGAGCCGTTCGCCACCATCTTCCTGCGGGGCATCCAGGGGTCGCTTCCCCTCGGCTCCGGCCGCCCTGGTTGACGCCGGCACCCCAGCCGCCGTCGTACCGCTCGGCGCTCCATGGCCGCGACGAAGTGATCCTATTGGACCGACCGGTAGAGGCGGGTGGTCGCCCGGGTCAGTCGGGGTCGAGGTGCGAGAGGAACCGGGCCGACCAGTCCGTGAGGCTGGCCGGCACCGTGTAGCCGGCCTCGTCGTTGATCGCCGCCCAGTGCGCGGCGACGTCCTCGATCGTCGCGGCGCCGCCCTCGTCGACCCAGCCCGGGGTGGACGCGATGAACAGGCGGGCGAAGCGGCCGGCGCCGGCCGTGTAGATCTCCCCGCTGACCCGGCACGCCTCGTGGGCGAGGTAGGCGACCATCGGGGCCACCCGCTCCGGCGGCATGTCCGGCCCGCCGCCGGCGGCCATCCGGGTCGACGCCGCCGGGGCGATGCAGTTCGCGGTGACCCCGTGCCGGGCGCCCGCCGTCGCGAGGCTCCGGGCCAGGCCGATGACCCCGCCCTTGGCCACGGCGTACGCCGTGTTGCCGGGAAGCCCGAGCATCCCCGTGGAGGTGGTGAGGACCACCCGCCCGTAGCCCCGGTCGACGAAGTGGGGCCAGGCCGCGCGCGCCGCGAAGAACGATCCACCGAGGTGCACCGCGAGGTGGGCCTCGTAGTCGTCGGTGGGCACGTCGGGGAACGGCGCCCACCGCATGATCCCCGCGTTGGCGACGAGCACGTCGACGCGGCCGAACGCTCGAGCGGCGGCGCCGACGAGTGCCTCGGCGCCGGGCTCGGTGGCCACGTCGGAGGTGTCGGCGATCGCCGTCCCGCCGGCGTCCGTGATCTCGGCGGCGACTGCGGCGGCCGGCCCGGCGTCGGCGCCTTCGCCGGCCATCGATCCGCCGAGGTCGTTGACCACGACCGCGGCGCCCCGCTCGGCGAGCAGGCGCGCGTAGGCCCGGCCGAGGCCGCGGCCGGCGCCGGTGACGACGGCGACGCGCCCGTCGAAGCGGAGGTGCTCGCTCATGGCCGGTCGGCGGATCGGCGCCGGCGCGGGCGGCTCAGGCCGGCACCGGTGCCAGGCCGAGGACGTTCGCGAGCGTGCCGCCCAGGATCGCCTTGCGCTCGTCGTCGGGAAGGCCGGCGAGCTGCGTGGCGATCAGCTCGCGGCTGCCACGGAAGGTGCCCTCGGCATGCGGGTAGTCGTTGCCCCACACGATGGTCGAGAGGCCGGTGATGTGCCGGCAGGCCACCGCCACCGGGTCGTCCTGGAACTGCACGTGGAACTGGCGCCGGACGTACTCGCTCGGCATCAGCGGGTACGGCCACTTCTCGTTCAGGCGGAACAGCTGCGCCATGTCGGGCTGGTCGTGGGCCGGCCGGCTGTCGTCCCAGCGGCCGAGCCACCAGTCGGGGTCCTGGCCGGTGCCGGTGATCCAGCACTTGTCGAGGCCGCCGACGAGCGACGACAGCCAGTGGGCGTTGAACTCGATCAGGCAGAAGTGCAGGTCGGGGTAGCGCTCGGGCACGCCGGCCCCGATGAGGTGGCAGATCAGCTGTTGCGGGACGATGGTGCCGTAGACGGCCTGGGTGACCATCCGCTTCGCCGCCGCCTTCCCGGTCATCGGCTGGTTGACCTGGGCGGCGTTCTCCAGCACCACCTTCAGCGTGGTGGCCTCGGCGTCGTCGACCTTCACGCCGCCGGTCTGGGTGTGGAAGAAGGGTTGCACGCCGTTGGCCTGCGCCGCCGCCCACACCGGGTCGAGCTCGTGTGTGTGGTAGTTCCGCGGCGGCGTCGCCGGCAGGAGGATCGCCCGGAAGCCGTTCCCGGCCACCCGCTCGATCTCGGTGACGGCGTCGTCGACGTCGGTGATGGGGATCGGTGCCGTGAATACCAGGCGGTCGAAGTACGGCGCGAACCGCTCGACGATGTAGTCGTTGTAGACCCGGGCGTGGGCCATCGACAGCTCGTGGTCGTCGGAGTAGAGGCCGAACAGCGACAGGTTCGGGTGCATGACCTGGACGTCGACCCCGTCCAGGTCCATGTCCTCGAGGATGCACTCCGGGTCGCCCTCGGGCATGCGGCCGCCGGTCTGGCGGTAGCGGGAGATGGTCCAGCCCTCGTAGCCGGCGGTGTGCAGCCGGCGGAACTTGCGGGCGCCGCCCTCCACCCAGGGCTCGTCGAGCTCGAAGTCCTCCTCCCACACCGCGCGGTCGCGGAGGTGCCTCGGGAGGCGGGTCTTGAACAGGTCGGTCGGCTCGAGGACGTGCCCGTCCCCCGAGACGACGAAGTCCTTCTCAACCATCGTGCTCTACCTTCCCGAGCATGAAAATTGCGTTGTCGTCGTGCGCGAAAGCCCGTCCCCAAAGTAGACCGATCGGTACAACCCCGGCAACGAGGAGGACGACGTGACGTCACGGTGGAGGCAGCGCCCACCGGGGTCGACCTGGGGGGACTGGGGTGACGACGACGAGCTGGGCCGGATCAACCTGCTCACCCCCGAGAAGGTGCTCCACGGGGTGCGCGAGGTGGAGCACGGCCTCTCGTTCTGCCTGAGCCTGCCGCTCGACCTGCCCGGCGGCACCGTGCTCAACCAGCGCCGCCGCCCGCCCCGCGTCGCTCCGACCGAGGACATGGAGGGCACCCCGGCCACCTTCTACAACGTCCACATGAGCGAGATGCCCGGCTTCGGCGACCCCAAGTACGTCGATGTCTGGGCCGACGACGTGGTCACCCTGGCGCTGCAGTACTCCACGCAGTGGGACTCGCTCGCCCACGTCGGCGCCGAGTTCGACGCCGACGGCGACGGGGTCGACGAGGCCGTCTACTACAACGGCTACCGGGCCGGGGTCGATCTCGAGGGCCCCACCGCCGACGGCCGCTGCGTCGCCCACCACCTCGGCCTCGAGCACATGGCCGTCCACGGCGTGCAGGGCCGCGGCGTCCTCGTCGACCTCGAGGCCCACCTCGGCCGCGAGTGGCGGGCCGTCGACCTGGCCACCCTGCAGGCGATCATGGACGCCGACGGCGTGGTGGTGGAGCCCGGCGACGTCCTGCTCCTCCACACCGGCTTCGCCACCCAGCTCGTGGAGTGGGGCGGGGCGCCCGACCCGCGCACGGTCTTCACGACGGGCAGCTACCTCGACGCCCACGACCAGGCGCTGCTCGAGTGGATCGCCGACAGCGGGATCGCCGCGCTCGCGGCCGACAACTACGCGGTGGAGGGGCTGCTCGGGAAGGACCGGGATCCCGCCCGCCACTCGTTCCTGCCCATCCACCACCTGTGCCTGTTCAAGCTCGGGGTGCCCCTCGGCGAGCTGTGGTACCTGCGCGACCTGGCCGCCTGGCTGCGGGAGCACGGCCGCAGCCGGTTCCTGCTCACGGCGCCGCCGCTCCGCCTGCCCGGCATCGTCGGCTCACCCGTCACCCCGATCGCGACCGTGTGACCTCGGCCGATCGCGCGGTCGCTCGTTGCTCGATCGTGCCGGGTCCGGTGAGACCCTCACCATCATCACCGGTCGCCCCGCCATCATGCTCGCTCCCTCGGACCACGTTCGGGGACCGCACGTGCTGCCGGAGAGCGTGCCGTTCGATCGGGCTGCCTTCAGCGGTGTGGCGGCACGCTTCACGACGTATGATGGCTGCGGTCGGAGGCTGTCACTGACGGGGGGAGTGTGACGTGCCTGTTCGTCGTCGCGACCTGCTGAGGGGCGGCCTCGCCGCCGGTGCCATGGTGGCGCTCGGCCCGAGGGCTGCGCTGAGCGCGCCACTCGTGACCCCTCGGGGTCGGGGCGCGCAGCGGCGTTCGGCGCTCTTTCCGGGCGTCCGCCTCGTCCATGCCGACCTCCACAACCACAGCCACCTGTCCGACGGTGCCGGTGACCCGTCCGCCTTCCACGCCATGATGCGGCGGGAGGGGTTGGACATAGCGGCGCTGACCGACCACACCGTCGCGGGTTTCGGGCGCCGGGACTTCTGTGCTCCGGTGCCCGACGTCGTGGGTGAGGCGAACCCGTGCCGCTCGATCCTCGGCATGACGGACGCGGGCTGGCAGACCACGCGCCGGCTCGCGGACGACGCCGACGCCCCGGCCCGGTACGCGGCGCTGCCCGGCTTCGAGTGGTCGAGCCCGCATCTCGGGCACATGAACGTCTGGTTCAGCGAGGACTGGATGGATGCGCTGCGGACCGGCGGCGTCACCGCCGACGGGCTGGCCCAGGTCGGCCTCCCGATCGAGCTGCTGGAGCTGCTGCTGCGGACGGAGTTCGGCGAGCTGATGACCGAAGCCGAGATCGCCGAGCTGCTCACCGCCATCCGCGACCAGGACCCGGTGGGCATGCGGCTCTTCTACGACTGGCTGCTGCGCCGGCCCGGCGACGGCGAGCTGGGCGGCGGTGCCGACGGGCTGACGGGGTTCAACCACCCGAACCGTGAACCGGCGGTGTTCGACGACTTCGCCTTCGACGAGCGCATCGCCGACCGCATGGTGTCTCTGGAGCTGTTCAACCGGCGCGAGGACTACCTGTTCAAGAACCTGGCGGCCGGCATGCCCTCGCCCCTCGTGGCCTGCCTCAACGCCGGCTGGCGGGTGGGGATCATCGGCACCACCGACGAGCACGGCGTGCAGTGGGGCGTCGAGCAGGGCAAGGGTCGGACGGGGCTGTGGCTGCGAGGGCTGCAACGACGTGGTGTGCGCGACGCCCTGCTCGCACGTCGCGTGTTCGGTACCCGGGAGGCGGGGTTGCGCCTCGCCGCAACCGCCGACCGTGTGCCCATGGGTGGCAGCCTCCCCGGACGTGCGGGCCGCACGAGATTCGCGGTCGATCTCGACCTGGGACCCGAGCGCGCCGGAATGCCCGTCGCGGTGCAGGTTCTGCGACCGGGCACCGAGGTGCCCCAGGTCGCCGACGTGATCACGGCCGAGTCCGCGCAGCCGCACGGGCGGCCCGGCGCCCGGCCGATCACCTTCGATGTGCACCTGGACCCTGACGACGGTGACTGGGTCGTGCTCCGCGTTGCGGATCCGGCGACGCCGAGCGACGCACCCGCGCCATTCGACCACCCGTGCAACGACTGGGCACTCGCCTACACCAGCCCGTGGTGGCTCGGTGCGCCGCCGCCGGCAGGCCGCCGGGGTTCCACGACCCTCGCACCCCGGGGGCGGGCTGCGCCCGCCGAGCCGAGATGGTGGGTCCACGATCACTGAACGTTCAGGCGGAGCGTGCCGTGGCGCCCACGCGTGACCGGCGGAACGCCGCGTAGCCGGTGGCCTTCACCCGGGCGATCTCCTTGTGGAGCTTGGGGCGCCCGCCGGCGTTGAGGAGGTAGCGCTTCGGCTTGCCCGGGATGTTGCCGCCGACGTACTGGCCGATCGTCCCGAACGGTGTCTCGGCGGCGGCCCGGTCGACCATGTCGGTCCAGCGCCGCTCGGCCTCGGGCGTCACCTCGACGACGCCGTAGCCCTGTGCGCGTGCGTCGACGAGCACGTCGGTCACGAAGTCGACCTGGTCGCCGTTGTAGCGGGGGTTGTTGCCGGCGGCGGCGTGCGGGCCGCCCGGGAAGAACAGGTTCGGGAAGCCGGCGGTCTGGATGCCGAGGAACGTCGAGGGCCCCTCGGCCCAGTGGTCGGTGAGGGCGAGGGCGTCGCGGCCGACGATGCCCATGCGGGTCATGGCGCCGGTGCCGAAGTCGAACCCGGTGGCCCACACGATGACGTCGTGCTCGCGGCGGGTCGCGGTGGTCCGGATGCCGGACTCCGTGACCCGCACCATCGGCTCCTCCCTGAGGTCGACGAGCGACACGTGCGGCTCGTTGAACGCCTCGAAGAAGCCGGCCACGTACGGCGGGCGCTTCTCGCCGTAGCGGTGGTCGTTCGGGATCAGCTTCTCGGCCGTCTCCGGGTCGTGCACGATGCTGCGGATCTTGCCGGCGATGAACTCGCACCACTCCCGGTTGGCCTCGCCGTTGGTGAGGATGTCCGCGTAGTTGCTGGTGAACTTCATGAACCCGGGGCTCGCCCACATCCGCTCGAAGAACGCCTGCCGTTCCTCGGGGGTGTCGTCGAACGCCGAGCGCGGGTTCGGCGGGTGGTGGAACCCGTGGACGGAGCGGTCCACCAGATCGCACAGCTCCTCGAAGCCCGCTCGGAGCTCCGCCTGCTCCGCCGGGGTGATCGGCCGGTTGTTCAGCGGGGTGCACCAGTTGGCGCTGCGCTGGTACACGGTGAGCTCGGCGACCTCGTCCACCACCGCCGCCACCACCTGCACGCCGGACGACGAGGTGCCCACGACGGCGACCCGCTGTCCGGCGAGGTCCACGGGCTCGGCGGGCCACCGGCCGGTGTGGTGCTGCACACCGCCGAAATCGCCCCGTCCGGGGATGTCGGGGACGTAGGGCACGGACAGCACGCCGGTCGCAGCGACGAGGAACCGCGCCCGGCTGGCGCCGCCGTCGTCGGTGGCGACCAGCCACGTGCCCGTCGCCTCGTTCCACCGCGCGGACGTGACCCGGGCGCCGAAGCACATGTGCCGGCGAAGGTCGAAGCGGTCGACGACGTGGTTGAGGTAGCGCTCGATCTCGGGCTGGGTGGCGAAGTGCTCCTGCCACTCCCACTCCTCGAACAGCTCCTTCGAGAACAGGTAGCCGTACGTGTAGCTCTCCGAATCGAACCGGGCGCCCGGGTAGCGGTTCCAGAACCACGTGCCGCCCACGCCGTCGCCGGCCTCGACGAGCCGGGCGGTGAAGCCCTCCTCGAGGGCCCGGTGCAGCTGGTGGATGCCGGTGATGCCGGCGCCCACGACGAGCACGTCGACGTCTGCCGGCGGCGGTGGGGTGATGCGAGCGGTTCCCGATTTTGTACCGATCGGTCTACTGTAGGCAGCCACGTGCCGTCGAGCCAGGAGAAGAGCGCCATGGCGCCGGACCACCGGTCGCTCCCGGTCCCGTTCGCGGTCGAGGTGCCCGACCGCGTGGCCACGCAGCGCTACCACGACCCGGCGTTCTTCGCGCTGGAGACCGAGCTTCTCTGGCCCCGCGTGTGGCAGATGGCGTGCCGGCTCGAGCAGATCCCGGACCCCGGCGACTACGCCGAGTACACGATCCTCGACGACTCGGTCATCGTCGTCCGGGGTGACGACGGTGAGGTGCGCGCCTTCCAGAACGCCTGCCGACACCGGGGCGTCCGCCTGGTGGAGGGCCCCGGCCGCTGCGAGTCCGGCTTCACCTGCCCGTTCCACGGCTGGTGCTACGGCACCGACGGGCGCAACACCTTCGTCTCCCGCAGGCGCACCTTCTCCGAGCACAACCTCCGGGACGGCGACATCGACCTCGTTCCGGTCCGCTGCGAGACCTGGGGCGGCTGCGCCTGGATCAACCTCGACCCCGGCGCTCCACCCCTGCGGGACAGCATCGAGCCGTTCGCCACCGTCATGGACGCCTGGCAGCTGCAGACACTGCACGCCGAGTGGTGGTACGCCTTCCGGCTCCCCGTGAACTGGAAGCTCGCCGAGGAGGCGTTCATGGAGCAGTACCACGTGCTCGAGACCCACCCGCAGCTCCGCATCCCCGGCCGCTACCCGGCCAAGGACGGCTCCTTCGACCCGACGACGTTCCTCGAGTCCGAGCTGCACTACCTGCGCGTGATGAGCGAGGGCATGTCCGGGATGGTCCACGCGCACGACGTGGCCGTGGCGGAGCAGCTCGCCCCCACCGTCGAGCTACCGGCCGACCCGGTGCTCGCCCGCCGGCACTGGGAGAGCGCCTTCAGCGATGCGGTCGTGGCATGGCACCGCCAGCGCGGCGCACCCATCCCCGACCTCGACGAGCTCGAGGCCGGCGGCCTGAACGAGCCGATGGGGTACTGCTTCCCCCACTTCTTCGTGCTCCCGATGTACAGCAGCGCCTCCTCGTACCGCTTCCGTCCGCTCGGCCCGGAGGAGACGCTCATGGAGATCTGGTCGCTCACGCGCTTCCCCGTGGGGGAGGAGCCCGGCCCGCTCCCGGTGCCGGAGGCGTGGGCGCACGACGACCCCCGGGTGCCGCCGATCCCGGTGCAGGACTTCTCGAACCTGCCGCGGCAGCAGCGGGGGCTGCGCACGAGGGGGTTCGAGTACATGCGGCTGTCCGAGCAGATCGAGGGGCACATCTCGAACTACCACCGGCTGATCGACGGCTACCTGGCCGGCTCGAGCCACGAGCAGCTCGCTCCCGCCCTGGAGCACGTCAACGTGAACCCGCTCGACCGGTCGATGGTGGACATCGGGCTGTGAGCGGGCCGACCCTCGCCGACGTCGACGCCGGGGTGCGCCGGACGCTCGCCGCCTACACCCAGGCCCTCGACGACGGCCGCGCCGCCGACGTGGTCGCCACCTTCTGCCCCGACGGTGTGGTCGACATCCCCGGGATGGGCACCCACGAGGGCCACGAGGCCCTGCTCGCGGCGTACACCGGCTGGGCGCCGCAGCGCCCGCAGCGCCACCTCGTGCTCAACACGCACATCACGCGCTGGGACGAGCACGAGGCCGAGGCGGTGAGCGACATCGTCCTCCTGCTCCTCGGGGAGAGGGGTTGGAAGGTCCAGCTGGTCGGTCGCTACGAGGACCTGCTCCACCACGACGACGGCACGTGGCGATTCCGTCGCCGCCGGGCCACTTTCGTGACGGGCGGGTGAGGAGAGCTCAGCCCGTGTGCTCGGGCAGCACCTCGCGCACGAAGGCCTCGACCTGGGCGGCCCCGGCACCGGGCCACCCACACACCAGGTACCCGTAGCCGGCCTCCTGCCAGCCCTCCAGGTGCTTGGCGGCCTTGTCGAGGTCGTCGAGCGAGAGCGACCCGGCTCGCACGATGTCGGAGGGGTCGCGGCCCACCTCGGTCGCCAGCTCGTCGACGCGCCGGTTCGCGTCGGCGAGCGACCTCGGCGTGCCCCATGCGTGCCACACGTCGGCGTACCGGGCGACCAGCGGCAGGGTCCGGCGCGGGCCGGTGCCGCCGATCCAGATCGGCGGGCGCGGCTGCTGGACCGGCACCGGTCGGAGCCGGGCGTCTCGGAGTGACACCACCGCGCCGTCGTACGACACCACCTCGCCGGTGAACAGGCGGGTGACGATCTCCAGCGCGTCCTCGAGCAGGTCGAACCTCTCGCCGAGCGGGGGGAACGGGATGCCCAGCTCGTGGTGCTCCCTGTCGTACCAGGCGGCACCCAGCGACAGCTCGAGCCGGCCGTGCGAGGCGTGGTCGATGGTGAGCGCCTGCGCGGCGAGCACCGACGGGTGCCGGTAGGTCACGCCGGTGACGAGCAGCCCGAGCCGGATGCGCGACGTCCGGCCGGCCAGCGCCGCCAGCGTGGTCACGCCCTCGAAGGTCTCCCCCGGGCCCTCGCCGTACATCGGTTGGAAGTGGTCGAACCCCCACGCGCCGTCGAAGCCGAGTTCCTCGGCGAGCTGCACCCGCCGCACGAGCTCGTCCCAGGACACGCGCTGCTGGGCCACGTCGAGTCCGAAACGCATGGCCGCAGACCTTGGCACACCGCGCGGCATCTGTCCCATGGCCGTGCCCGCGTGGAGGTCGACGGCCCGGCACAGGGCCGCACGCGCTAGAGCCCGCCGCCGGCCTTCGGGTCGCGGGGGCGGATCATGGCGTCCTGGACGAAGGAGGCCACCAGCCGGCCAGCCGCGTCGAACACGTCGGCGGTGCCGTACGAGCGGCCCCGGCCGGCGTAGGGGCTGCGGTGGGACAGCAGGTTCCACGCCCCGGCGTCGACCGGCTCGTGGAAGGTGATCGTGTGCGAGATCACCCCGGTGGACAGCGACCGGTGGGCCTGGGCCTGCCCCACGCCCTCGTGCGGGCGCATCGCCGTGCCGATGAGGAACCCGTCGGTGGCGAACGCGAGGAGCGCCTGGTTCAGCGCCGGGTCGTCGGGAGCGCCGGCGAAGCGCGTCCAGACGTCGAGCTCGGCGGGGCCGACGGCGTCCGGGTCGTCGATGTCGACGTCGCCCACGATGTGCACGGCCCACTCGGCGGGCGCATCGGCGTCGTCGCCCGGCGCGGCCACGGTCGGCGCGGGTGCGGCGTGGCGGATGCAGTCGGGCTCGTCGGCGCTCTGCAGCACCTGGGCGCGCACGCAGGTGCGGTCGCCCTGGCGCAGCGTGACCGTGCTGCTCGCGAACGTGCGCCCGCCGTGCACCGGCTCGACCTCGATGTCGAGGCCGGCGTCCGGCGAGGCGCCCCGGGCGAACACGGCGTGCAGGGTCTTCACCGGCATCCCGGGGTGGGCGGCGCCGGCGGCCAGCAGTGCCTGGCCGAGCAGCTGGCCGCCGAAGACCACGCCGTGGGTCGACCGGGCGTTGCCGGCCCGGAACCGGCCCGCGCCGACCGGCTCGAGGTCGTAGGCGGCGAGGATGTCGGCGGTGGCCGTGCCGGTGCTCACTTGGGCGGGAAGCGCAGGGCACCGTCGAGGCGGATGTTCTCGCCGTTCAGGTAGGGGTTCCGCACGATGCTCTCCACGAGGAGCGCGAACTCCTCCGGGCGGCCCATGCGCCTGGGGAAGACGATGCTCTGGGTGAGCTTGGCCTGCAGTTCCTCGGGGGTGCTCAGCATGAGCGGCGTGCCCATCGTGCCGGGCGCGATCCCGCACACCCGGATGCCCACCACGGCGAGGTCGCGGGCGAGCGGCAGGGTCATGCCGAGGATCGCGGCCTTGGCTGCCGCGTAGGCGACCTGGCCGGTCTGGCCCTCCATGCCGGCGATCGAGCCGGTGTTCACGACGACGCCCCGCTGGCCGTCCGCATCCGGATCGTTGGCGGCCATGGCGGCCGCGGCGAGCCGGGTCACGTTGAAGGTCCCGAACGCGTTCATCCCCATGGTGTCGATGAACACGTCCTTGCCGGCGGGGTTGCCCTCGCGGTCGAGGGTGCGGCCGCCACCGGTGGCGCCGCCGGCCACGTTGACCACGATCGACAGCGTGCCGAGCCGCTGGGCGGCCTCGATGGCCGACCGCACGGCGTCGTCGTCGTTCACGTCGCCGCCGGCGGCCGCGGCGTCGTCCCCCAGCTCCTTCGCGAGCGTCTCGGCCCTGGACAGGTCGAGGTCGTAGACGACCGTGCGCACGCCCTGCGCCACCAGGTGGCGCACGGTCGCCGCGCCCAGCCCGCCGGCGCCGCCGGTCACGATCGCAGAACGTCCAGTCAGGTCCACGGGTGCTCCTCCAGTCGAGCCGGTGGCCGGACGCTAGAAGGATCTGACAGTCGGGTCAATCGCCGGTGCGGGCACCGAAGAAGCCCCGCTGCAGCACGAGCGCCGCCGTGTCGAGCTCCGACGGCGTCCGCTCGCGCCCGCCGAGGGAGGACAGGAAGGCCAGCAGGACGGCGGCCTCCAGGTCGACGTCCCCGAAGCCGCGCTCGGCCAGCCGGCGGGAGAGCCGGCGGCGGCCCCAGTCCAGCGTCGGCGCGATCTCGCGCACCGGATCGCCGGCGTTCCGGAGCGCGTCCGACCACACCCGGATCATCGCCGTCGCGCCCGCCTGCGCCTGGTTGTAGTCGGCCAGCCAGCGCCGCACCGCCGCCCGGCTGGCGGTGCCGTCCTGCACGTCGGGCAGGCGCTGCAGCGTGTCGGCGGCGGCACGCATGGCGTCGAGCGCCAGCACCTGGGCGACGTGGTCCTTGCCGTGGAAGTACGTGTAGAGCGTCCCGTGCGAGAGCCCGGCCCTCTCGGCGATCGCGTCGATGCGGGTCCCGTGGTACCCGTGGCGCAGGAACCCGGTGCGGGCGGCGTCCAGCAGGGCAGCCCGGGTGGCGCGGTCGCCGCCGGTGCGCCCGTCGTGCTCCATGCCGGAGCGGACGAGCGGACCGAACGGCAGCCGCGGCGGTGCGGGAAGGTCGTGCTCGTGGACGTTCACCGCCGGATCGAGGGAGAACAGGGCCCGGTGCACGACGTCGGTCAGGGCGTCGAGTGTCGCCCCGCGGGGGAACGCGCCGGGCACGGCGCGGCGCAGCATGCCGATGTCCTCGAAGGCCCGGGGAAAGCTCACGAGGAACAGGTCGACCGTGCCGTCGACGGCGGCCTGTGCCAGGTCGCTGTTGCGGACCCGGGCGGCGATCGCGCTCACGAAGCGCGACCGGGCCCGGGTGGCGTCCTCGGCGAAGGTGGCGTCGGTCTCGAGCATGACCGGGAAGGCGTCGAACACCGGCTGGTGCCGCTCGTGGATCTCGCCCCAGCGCTCCACCAGGTCACGCAGGGATGCCCATCCCTCGGCGTCCGGCGTGACCGGACGCAGCCAGGCCACCGCGGCGTCGAGCTGGAGCGTGAGCTGGGCGGCGAGGTGCCGGAGCAGGTCGTCCTTGTCGGCGAAGTACTGGTACAGGGCGGCCCGGGAGCAGCCGGCCTCCTTCGCGATCCGCTCGACGCTGCCGTGGTACAGCCCGACATCCCCGAAGACCCGCAGGGCGGCGTCGAGGATGCGGTGCCGGGTCCGCTGGCCACGCGCCCCGACGTGGGGGTTGGCGCCGAACGGTGCCCGGCGGACGGCGTCGGCGGGACCGTTCGCGGCGACGCGGTCGGTCACGGGATCGGCTACTCCGCGGCCCGGACCCGGTCCTTGGCGGCCCGCACGATGGGCGGCGCCTGCTTCCAGTTGGGGATGCCGTCCTCCTCGAGCGCCACGGGGTACTTGTTCTCGTGCACCTGCGCCCAGTGCGAGTGGTTCAGCTCGTGGATCGTGAAGGAGGCGTTCAGGGCGTTGTAGAAGCCCATCATGTCCTGTGACTGGTTCACCGACTCCTTGATGAGCAGCGCCGGCATGGTGGGCACCTCCGCGATGCGGCGGGCGAAGTCGATCGTGCGCTCCTCGAGCTCGTCCTCCGGGAAGAGCTTGCTGACCATGCCGAGCCGGTACGCGTCCTCGGCGGTCAGGGCGTCGCCGGTGAGCAGCAGCTCCTTGGCCTTCCGGGGGCCGAGCTCCCAGGGGTGGGCGAAGTACTCGACGCCGCACATGCCGAGGCGGGTGCCGACCACGTCCGCGAAGCGGGCCGTGTCGGCGGCGACGATCAGGTCGCACGCCCACAGGAGCATGAGCCCGGCGGCGTACACGTCGCCGTGGGCCTGACCGATGGTGATCTTGCGCAGGTTCCGCCAGCGGCGGGTGTTGTCGAAGAAGTAGTGCCACTCCTGGAGCATCAGGCGCTCGGCGCCCTCGCGGGTGCCGCCGTTGGTCCGCCAGCTCGGGTGCTGGTCCGGGCCGGGCGCCATCTCGGCCAGCGACTGCTTGGAGCCCATGTCGTGCCCCGAGGAGAACATCGGCCCGGTCCCGCCGAGGATGACGACGCGCACCCGGTCGTCGGCCTCCGCCTCCATGAAGGCGTCGTGCAGGTCGACGAGCAGGCCCCGGTTCTGGGCGTTGCGGGCCTCGGGCCGGTTGAGCATGATCCGGACGATCCGACCGTCGTCGATCGGCTCGTAGAGGACGTAGCGGTACTCGGACATCGGCGTCTCCTGGCTCGGTCGGACAGTCTCGGACAGGGTCGGACGGGAAGCGGCGGACGGGAAGTGTCGGACGGATCGGACCAGCTGACTCTACTGTCAGATTTGGGCGGGCGTCGTCTACCATCAGGCGTCATGCGCCTGCGACCCGGGATGAAGCTGTACAGCACCGTCTGCGACGCGCAGGTCGTCGTCGTGAAGGCGCCGGCCGACGACGTCGCGGTCGCCTGCGGCGGCGCACCCATGGTGCCGGACGACCCGGGCGGCACGTCCGGCACGCCGGATGCCTCGCTCGGCGAGGGCCCGGCCATCGGCAAGCGCTACGCCGGCGACGAGCTGGGCATCGAGCTGCTGTGCAGCCGGGCCGGCAGGGGTGCGCTCACGGTGAACGGCGAGCCGCTCCTGCTGAAGGGCGCCAAGCCGCTGCCCTCCTCGGACTGAGAGGCCGGGCCAGCATGAACCTGCTGCTCCTGCTGGACATGGCCGCCGCGGCCCGGGGCGACGCCACCGCCGTGCAGGCGGCGGACCGGGCCCTGTCGGCGAGCGAGCTGCTCGCCGGGGCGTGGGCCGGCGCCGACCTCGTCGCCGGGCGGGACGCCGTCGCGTACGTGGGCACGAACGGCCTCGGCGTCCCGGTCGCCCTCTTCTCGGCCGCGGCGGCGGGTGTGCCGTTCGTCCCGCTGAACTACCGCCTCGCCGTCGACCAGCTCGAGTCGATGCTCCAGCCGCTGGGCGACGTCGTGGTCGTGGGGGAGGGCAGCGCCCACGACGCCCTCGCCGGGCGCGGCCACCCGGCCATCGCCGCGGGCGAGATGGTCGCCGGGGGCACGTCCGGGGACGCATCCGGCGACGTGCCGGTCGACGCCGACGGCCCCGCGGTCCTCCTGTACACCAGCGGCACGACCTCGGCCCCGAAGGCCGCCGTGCTGCGCCACCGGAACCTGTCGGCCTACGTCATCGGCACGGTCGAGTTCGGTGGCGCCGGCCCGGACGAGGCCGTGCTGGTGAGCGTCCCGCCGTACCACGTCGCCGGCCTGGCCAACCTGCTGAGCAACCTCTACGCGGGGCGCCGCATCGTCTACCTGCCCCAGTTCGACGCCCGGGCCTGGGTCGACTCCGTGCGCCGGGAGGGCATCACCCACGCCATGGTCGTGCCCACCATGCTCGCCCGCATCGCGGACGTGCTCGAGGCCGACGGTGCGGGCCTGCCCAGCCTCCGCACGCTCTCCTACGGCGGCGCCCGCACGCCCACCACCGTGCTGCGGCGGATCATGGACCTGCTCCCGGACGTCGACCTCACCAACGCCTACGGCCTCACCGAGACCAGCTCCACCATCGCCGTGCTCGGCCCCGACGACCACCGGGCCGCCCGAGGTGGCGACCCCGTCGCCGTGTCCCGCCTCGCGTCAGCCGGCCGGGTGCTCCCCACCGTGGAGGTGGAGGTGCGCGACGAGACGGGCCGGCCTGCGCCCGCCGGCGGGCCCGGCGAGATCTTCGTGCGCGGCGAGCAGGTGTCGGGCGAGTACGCCACCGGCGCCGTGGTCGACGGCGACGGCTGGTTCCCGACGCGGGACCGCGGGTGGCTCGACGCCGACGGCTACCTGTTCATCGAGGGGCGCAACGACGACACGATCATCCGCGGCGGTGAGAACGTCGCCCCGGCCGAGATCGAGGAGGTCCTCCTCCGCCACCCCGGCATCGCCGAGTGCGCGGTGGTGGGTGTGCCCGACGACGAGTGGGGGCAGCGCATCGCCGTGGCCGTGGTGGCCCGCCCCGGGGCCGGCCTCGACGCGGAGGCGGTGCGCGCGTTCGCCCGCCGGTCGCTGCGCAGCTCCAAGACGCCCGACGTGGTGTCGTTCGTCGACGCGCTGCCGTACACCGAGACCGGCAAGCTGCTCCGCCGGGTCGTCGAGGCCGACCTCCGGGCGCGCGCCTGACGCGAGGCTAGAAGACGCCGATCCCGGCGGCCTCGTTGCGTGCCTTCCACTCGGCGCGGGTCATGCGGGTGGTGTCCACGTCGGTGGCCCGGGACCGCAGCGCGCCGACCGTGGCGTCCTCCCTGGCGGTGTGCCGGAACGGGTCCCAGTCGAAGAACCGGCAGGCGTTCTCCCACGTGATCCTGTGGATCTCGTCGTCGGTGCAGCCGGCGGCCTGGAGCTCGTTCCAGGAGAACTCGGGCGACTCCGGCCACGTCGTGTCGGTGTGCGGGTAGTCGCACTCCCAGGCGATGATGTCCATGCCGATGCGGTGGCGCAGCTCGAGCCCGGACGGGTCGGTGATGTAGCACGCCAGGAAGTGGTCGCGGAAGACCTCCGACGGGAGCTTGCCGCCGAACTCGTCGCCGCCGTGCAGCCAGGTCTGGTTGGTCCAGTGGCGGTCGATGCGGTCGAGGTAGAAGGGCACCCAGCCGATGCCCCCCTCCGACAGCGCCACCCGGAGGTCCGGGAACTTCTGGAACACGCCGCCGAACAGCAGGTCCTGGGCGGTGATGGCCGCGATCTGGGTGGCCAGCACCATGAGGTGGTCGATCGGCGCCTCGGCGGGCCGGCGGATGACCTCGAACCCGGCGCCGATGTGCAGCGAGAGCACCATGTTCTCGTCGCAGATCGCCTTCAGCATCGGGTCCCAGTGGCCGGACAGGAAGCTCGGCAGGCCGTACACGTGGGGCGTCTCGAGGAAGCTGATCGACCGGCAGCCCTTCCGGCCGATGCGGTGGATCTCCTCGGCGGCGAGCTCCGGGTCCCAGTTCGGCACCATGCCGAGCGGGATGAAGCGCCCGGGGTACTCGGCGCACCACTCGTCGAGGACCCAGTCGTTGTAGCCCCGGAGCATGACGTGGGCGATCTCCTTGTCCTCGCCCTCGTTGAAGGTGCGGGCGCTGTAGCCGGCCATGGTGGGGAAGTTCATCGACGCGAGCACGCCGTTGGCGTCCATGTCCCGCACGCGCTGGTGCACGTCGAAGCAGCCGGGCCGCAGCTCCTGGTACGAGCCGGGGTTGAAGCCCCACTCCTCGCGGGGCCAGCCCACGGTGGCGGCCATGCCGAACGGGGTGGAGGTTGCGGAGCCCTGGAAGTGCCACTCGTCGACGCCCTTGTCGTTGCGCACGACCTTCGGCATGTCGGCCTTCCACTTCTCCGGCACGTGGTTCTCGAACAGGTTCGGCGGCTCGATCATGTGGTCGTCGATGCTGACCAGGATCATGTCGTCCATCTGCATGGCGGTGGTGCTCCTCTCAGGACGTGAAGACGGGGAGGCGTTCCCAACCCCGCACGGTCGATGTGCGCGCCTGCTTGGCGTTGTCCCAGTCGACCTCCCAGTCGGGCCAGCGCTCGAGCACCTCCTCGAGCGCGACCCGGCCCTCGAGGCGGGCCAGCGCGGCGCCGAGGCAGAAGTGGACCCCGTAGCCGAAGCTCAGGTGGTGGTCGACGTGCCGGTGGATGTCGAAGCTGTCCCCGTCGGGGAACCTGCGGTCGTCCCGGTTCGCCGAGCCGTTGATCAGCAACATGGCGCTGCCGGCGGGCACGACCTCGCCGTGGAGCTCCACGTCGGTGGTCACGTAGCGGGCCTGCACGGGTGACGGCGCCTCGAAGCGCAGGATCTCCTCGATGGCCTGGGGGATGAGGTCCGGCTCCTCGGCCAGCTCCCGACGCTGGTCGGGGTGCTCGGCCAGCACCTTGCCCGTCCAGCCGATCAGCCGCGTGGTGGTCTCGTTGCCGGCGCCGGCCAGGAGGTTGATGTAGTTGAGGACCTCGTCCCGGGTGAGGCGCCGGAGCGTGCCCGACTCGTCCTCGAACTCCGCCTGGAGGAGCTGGGTCATGAGGTCGTCGGAGGGGTTCTGCGCCCGCCAGTCGATGTAGTCGGCGAACACCTCGTGCTGGCCGCGGCCGGCCAGCATCTCGCCGGTGGGCATCTCGGCCTCCTCCAGGCGCAGGCCCTCGTCGATGCGGTCGCGGATCGCCTCCTGGTCGGCCTCGGGGATGCCGAGGAGCATGCCGATGGTGCGCATCGGCATCTGGGCGCCCAGGTCGCGGATGAAGTCGAACCCGCCGCTTCCGACCAGCGGATCGAGGCTTCCGACGGTGAACTCCCGCACCTTGTCCTCGATGGCGTTCATCCGCCGGGGCGTGAAGACCCGGGACAGGACGCTGCGGTGCCGGTCGTGGCCGGGCGGGTCCTCGAAGATGAACGTGCCCGGGGGCATCTCGACGTCGGCCTTGATCAGCTCGAGCAGCGTGCCCCTGGCCGAGCTGTAGGTCTTCCAGTCCTTCAGGCCCGCTTCGACGTCGTCCCACCGGGTCAGCGCCCAGAAGTCGTACCGCCCGTTCCGGTACAGCGGCGCCTCGTCGCGCATGCGCCGCCAGAGCGGGTACGGGTCGGTGTCGATCTCGAAGTCGTAGGGGTCGTAGTAGATCCCCGGATCGCTGGTGACGGTCACGATCCGGCCAGCCCGTCGATCGCCCGCGTGCGGAGCGGGTTCGGGCGCTGGGCCCGGTCGGTGGGCCACGCCGTGTCGACGAGCGGCGCGTCGACGGGCTCCGGGGTCGTGCCCTGGACGGTCGGTGTGTCGGTCACCCGGTTCCCCCCTCTGGTCCCTTCAGCGGCCGCGGTCGGCTCGCGACGTGACCGTACAACAGCCGCGCCCGTGCGTGCTGACCGAACCGTTAGAAAGCGTTACAGTCCGCGCCATGCCTCGCACGTGGGCCCCTCGGCGCCGGGTCGAGGACGTCCACGCAGTCCTGAGGGGGGACCGATGACCGCCATCCTGAACGGCGTCCGCATCCTCGAGGTCGCCGAGCACACCTTCGTGCCGGCCGCCTCGGCAGTCCTGGCCGACCTCGGTGCCGAGGTGGTCAAGATCGAGCACGTCGAGCGCGGCGACGCCATGCGCGGCCTCGCGTCCACCGGGGTGGCCGCCGTGCCCATGGATGTCCACGCGCTGCTCGAGCACTCGAACCGGGGGAAGAAGAGCCTGGCGCTCGACCTCACCGATCCCGAGGGGCTCGAGATCCTCGGCAAGCTGGCGGCCACGTCCGACGTGTTCCTCACCAACAAGCTGCCCAGCATCCGGACAAAGCTGAAGATCGACGTGCCCGACATCCGGGCGCACAACCCGGACATCGTCTACGTCCGGGGCACGGGCCAGGGCGAGCGCGGTCCCGACGCCGACAAGGGCTCCTACGACTCGCTGGCGTTCTGGGCCCGGGCGGGTGTCGCCATCGGCGCCAGGCGACCCGAGTACGACCTGCTGCCCGTGCCGCCGGCGCCCGGCTTCGGCGACTCCATCGGCGCCATGACCATCGCCGGGGGGATCATGGGGGCGCTGTTCCACCGCGAGCGCACCGGCGAGGCCACCGAGGTCGATGTCTCGCTCCTCGGCACCGGCCTCTGGTCGATGGGCCAGGCCATGGCCCTGTCGCTCGTGCTCGGCATGCCCTGGCAGGCGCCGCCGGCCGACCGCATGGGCGGGAACCCGCTCACCGGCAACTACACGACCAAGGACGGGCGGCACGTCGCCCTCACCTGCCTCCAGGCGGCGAAGTACTGGCCGACGCTGTGCGACGCCATCGGCCGACCCGACCTCAGGGACGACCCCCGGTTCGCCGACCAGGCGTCCCTTCTGGAGCACAACGAGGAGGCCACCGCGCTCCTCACCGAGGCCTTCGCCTCCGCCACGGCCGACGAGTGGCGGGCGCGGCTGGCCGACTTCGACGGCCAGTGGACCATGGTCCAGGACACCCTCGAGGCGGCCGAGGACCCGCAGACGGTGGCCAACGGCTACCTGCAGGAGTGCGAGACCGCCGCCGGGAAGCCGTTCAAGCTCGTCGCGGTGCCGGTCCAGTACGACGGCCAACCGGCCCGGCCCGCCCGTGCCCCCGAGTTCAACGAGCACGGCGATGCGATCCTCGCCGAGCTGGGCCTCGACTGGGACGCGATCGTCGACCTCAAGGTCCGCGGCATCACCGCCTGAGCCCACAACACCACAGGAGACCCACCATGTCGCTGTTCGATGCCTTCCGGTTCGACGGCAAGCGCGTGCTCGTCGTCGGCGGCGCCACCGGGATGGGCGCCGCCGCCGCCGAGCTGGCGCTCGACGCCGGGGCCGAGGTCGTGGTCATGGACCACGCCGACGTCACCCTGGACGGGGTGAAGGCCGTCAAGCTCAACCTGGCCGAGCGGGGCTCGATCGACGCCGCGCTCGGCGATGTCGGCGGCCCCGTCCACGCCCTCCTCGCCTGCGCCGGCGTCGCCGACGGCACGCCGGGACTCGAGCGCATCAACTTCATCGGCCACCGCTACCTGATCGAGACGATGCTCGAGGCCGGCAACCTGCCGCGCGGCTCGGCCATCGGCTTCATCTCCTCGGCGGCCGGGCTCGGCTGGGAGTCGAACCTGGAGAAGATCACGGAGGTGCTGGCCATCTCCGACTGGGACGAGGCCGTCGCCTGGTGCCAGGAGAACGGCTACGCCGACTACTTCCACACCAAGCAGATCATCTGCGCCTACGTGGCCAGCAGGGCGCACGAGCTGATCAAGCAGGGGGTCCGCATCAACGCCATCTGCCCCGGGCCCACGGAGACGCCGCTGGCCAGGGCCAACGCCGAGATGTGGCTCGGCTTCGGTGCCGACTGGCGTGAGGAGGTGGGCATCGACGCCTCGACGCCGCTCGAGCAGGCCTACCCGCTGCTGTTCCTGTGCAGCGAGGCCGCCCGGGCGATCAACGGCATCACGCTGATCACCGACGAGGGCTACATGATGGCCGGCCTCACCAACGCCTACGAGCCGGCCCGCGACGCCGCCCGGTTCCTCATGGGTCGCCTGTCCTGATCGATGCGTCTGCTCCCGCAACTGACCCCGGAGAACGAGTGGTTCTGGACCTCGGGCGCCGACGGGCGCCTGCGCGTCCAGGGCTGCCGTGACTGCTCGACGCTCGTGCACCCACCCGCTCCGGTCTGCCCGGCCTGCCGGAGCAGCAGCCGGGAGCCGACGCCGGTCTCCGGGCGGGCGACCGTGGCGGGCTACACGGTCAACTCGCACCCGTGGATCCCCGGGTTCGACCCGCCATACGTCATCGCGGTCGTGGCGCTGGAGGAATCGCCCGACGTCCGGCTGACCACGAACATCGTCGGCTGCGACCCCGACGACGTGCACATCGGCCAGGAGGTCGCGGTGCGGTTCGAGGAGCACGACGGCGTGTTCCTCCCGCTGTTCGAGCCGACCGGGGCGACCCACGAGAACCCGGTTCCCGAGCCGAAGCTGCCGGCGCCCCGGCCCGCGGCGAGCACCGACCGGTTCGAGCACCGGGCCGTGCTCTCGGGCATCGGCCGCTCGGCGATCGGCCGCCGGCTCATGGTCGACCCGCTGTCGCTCACCGTCGACGCCTGCCTCGCGGCCATCGACGACGCCGGCCTGCGGCCCGACGACATCGACGGCCTGTCGACCTACCCGGGCGCGGTGGGGATGGGCATGAGCGAGGGCGGCGTCACCGCCGTGGAGGAGGCGCTGCGCCTCCATCCCACGTGGATCAACGGCGGCATGGACATCCCCGGGCCGGGCGGCGCGGTGATGAATGCCATGCTCGCCGTGTCGGCGGGCCTGTGCCGCCACGTCCTGTGCTTCCGGACGGTGTGGGAGACCACCTTCGCTGCCCGCGGCGGCACGGGTGCCACGGGCGGCGGCGGAGGGCCGGACTGGATGCAGTGGCGCCTGCCGTTCGGCGCGGCGTCGGCGGCGACCTGGATCGGCATGAACGCCAACCAGTACCTGCACCGCTACGGCGCCACCCGGGAGCTGTTCGGGCGCATCGCCGTGAACGCCCGCGCCAACGCCGGCCGGAACCCGCTGGCGATCTACCGCGAGCCGATGACGATGGACGACTACTTCGGCGCCCGGCCCATCACGAGCCCCTTCGGGCTCTACGACTGCGACGTGCCCTGCGATGCGTCGATCGCCGTCATCGTGTCCGCGGCCGACGTCGCCGACGACCTGCCGCAGCCGGCGGTGCACGTCGAGGCGGTCGGCACGCAGGTCCTCGAGCGGATCTCGTGGGACCAGGGCACGCTCACCCACGAACCGCAGGTTCTCGGCCAGTCCGCCCACCTCTGGACCCGCACCGACCTCCGCCCGGACGACGTCGACGTGGCCCTGCTCTACGACGGCTTCACCTTCAACTGCGTGAGCTGGCTCGAGGGCCTCGGCTTCTGCGGCCTCGGCGAGGCGAAGGACTTCGTCGGCGACGGCAGCCGCATCGCCCTCGACGGTGAGCTGCCGCTGAACCCCCACGGGGGGCAGCTGTCCGAGGGTCGCACCCACGGCTTCGGGTTCGTCCACGAGGCCGTGCTCCAGCTGCGCCACGCGGCCGGGGAGCGCCAGGTGGCCGACGCGTCCACCGCCGTGGTGGCCACCGGCGGTGGCACGCCCTCCGGCGTGATGCTGCTGCGGAGCGCGTGACCGGTCGTCGTCGACCCGGCGGGGCGGGGGATCGCACATCACGAAGGGGGGAGCTCAGGTGGACGACCAGACCACCATCGTCCAGCGCATCGCGACGCTGGCCCGGGAACAGGCCGACACGGTGGCGTTCACGCACGTCGGCGAGGACGGCGCCGAGCGCACGCTCCGCTGGGCCGAGCTCGACCGGTGGTCCGGCCAGCTCGCCGGCGAGCTCGCCGCGCGTGGCCTGGGGCACGGGCGGCGACTGGCCGTCGGGCTGCGCAACTCGCCGGAGCTCGTGTGTGCCGCCGTGGCCGCGTGGAAGCTGGGCGCCACCCCCGTCCCCGTCCGCTGGGACCTGCCGGCGTGGGAGCTGGAGCGGGTGCTCGACGTGATCGACCCGGCGGTCGCGCTGCGCGACGAGGACCTGTGCTGGATCGCCGCGACCACCGAGCGACCGGTGCCCGAGCTGCCCGACGTGCTCGCACCCCACCTGCAGGGCATCTGCAGCAGCGGCTCGACCGGCACGCCGAAGATCATCCTCAGCTCCGTGCCGGCGGTGTTCCACCCGATCTACTCGACGCCGATGGCGGAGCAGTGGCGGCCGGTCCCGAGGCCGCAGACCGTGCTCGTCCTGGCGCCGATGTACCACATCAACGCCTTCGCCACGCTGCAGAACATGCTGTCCGGCGACCGGCTCGTCGTCCTCGAGAGGTTCGACGCCGCACGCGCGGTGGACGCCATCGAGCGGCACCGGGCGACGACGTTCACCGCGACGCCGACCATGCTCCAGCGCATCGCCGACCTCCCCGGCCTCCACGCCCGGGACCTCAGCAGCCTGGTGTGGGTGCTGCAGGGCGCCGCACCGATGCCGCCGTCGCTCGCCCGGCGGTGGATCGAGCTGATCGGCGCGGACAAGCTGTACATGGCCTACGGGATGACCGAGGCCATCGGCATCACGGCGCTCGACGGCGAGGAGTGGCTGGCCCACGAGGGGAGCGTCGGGCGTGGGCAGCGCGGCACCGAGATCCGGGTGCTCGGCGAGGACGGGGCCGATCTCCCACCTGGTGACGTGGGCGAGATCTTCATGCGCGCCCCGGCCTACGGCGGCTCCACCTACCTCGGCGAGGCACCGCGGCTGCGGACCACGGACGACGGCTTCGCGAGCGTCGGCGACATGGGCCATCTCGACGACGACGGCTACCTGTACGTCGTCGACCGGCGCGTCGATCTCATCGTCACCGGCGGTGCCAACGTCTTCCCCGCCGAGGTCGAGGCCGCGCTGATCGACCACCCGAAGGCCGCGGACGTGGTCGTCATCGGCCTGCGCGACCCCGAGTGGGGGCGGCGCGTGCACGCGATCATCGAGCCCGCCACGCGGGACGACCCGCCCACGCTCGACGAGGTGCGCGCCTACGCGAGGTCCCGCCTCGCCGCCTACAAGATCCCGAAGAGCGTCGAGATCGTCGAGGCGATGCCGCGCAGCGCCGCCACCAAGGTCAACCGCGGACGGCTGGTCGCAGAGCGCGGCGGCTGACGGCCCCTCGGCTGACGGGCCCGGTTCGAGCTCGCTCTGTCAGACCGGACGGAGCAGCATCTCCTGGGCGACCGAGACGATGATGCGGCCGTCGGGGTCGCGGACCACGCCGCGCAGCGTCCCCCGGCGTTCACCCACGACGGTGTGCGAGCCACCAACACCCCGTCGTCCCGCTCGTCGAGCGTGAGGTGCTCGACGGTCTCGGCGATGGCGGTGGCGACGTCGCGCTCGCGGTCGGCCGCCGTCACGACGAGGTCAGTCGTCCGTCGGGCGCGACGGGGCGCCCGGCCGGTCGACCGGGCGCCCCCTCGGGTGCGTGGTCACGATCTCCCACCACCCTGCATCTCATCACGTGATCGTGACCGGTGTCCCGAGATTGACGATCTCGGCCAGGCGGGCGGCGATGTCGTTGGGCACCCGGATGCAGCCGTGGGACACGGCCCGGCCGATGCTGGCGGGGTCGTTGGTGCCGTGGATGCCCACCTGGCCGTCGCCGCCGGCGAACTCGGTGAGCGACTCGGAGTGGGCCGAGAGCCCGTAGGCGAACTGCCCGTAGGCGCCGCCCGGGTCGCCGGTGTCGAGCTTGTCGACCACGTAGTACCGGCCGGTGGGGGTGGGGTTGGTGTCGGTGCCGACCGCGACCGGGGTGGTGAGCACCTCGTCGCCCCCGGCATAGAGGGTCAGGGTCCGGGCCGCGAGGTCGATCTCGATGGCCTCGTCGAGCTCGCGGAGCTCGACCGCCGCCCGGGGGATCCACCCCGTGGAGCCGTTGGGCCGCACCGGCAGCGCCACCTGCAGCCACTCGCCGTCGGTGTCCACCACCTGCAGGGCCCGGGGCGAGCCGAACTCGGTGGTCGCCGGCAACACGCTGGCCGGGGTGGCATCACCGGGGGATGCGTAGACCTCCAGGTCGCCGTGGGTGCGGGCGACGACGCTGCCCTGCTCGCCGGCGGGCCCGGAGGCCCGGGCGGTGGAGGACGTCGCCGTGGTCTCGGGCGCCGGGGAGGACTCCTCGGCGGCGGGCCCGCCGCCGCAGCCGGTCACGAGGACCACGGCCACGGCGGCGAGCGTTGCGGTGATCCGCCGCACGACCATCACCCGGTGAAGTTCGGGGTGGCGAGCACGGGCGGGTCGACGGTCGCCTCGGGCACGGGCTCGGGCTCGGGATCCGGCTCCGGCTCTTCCTCGCCGCCGCCGGGCTCGCCGTCGCAGTCCTCCGGCGGGTCCTCACCCTCGCACGGGTCCTCGGGCTCGCAGTCCTCCGGCGGGTCCTCGCTCTCGCAGGGATCCTCCGGCACCGGGCACGGCACGATCACGTCGTCGCACGGCTGGGGGATGCCGACCTCGTCGCCGGGGAACGTCGGGCCGGGGGCGGCGGTCGGGGACTCGACCAGTGGCCCCTCCACGATCGCCGACGCCCCGGCAGCCGCGGGGCTCACCAGGCCCATCGCCGCGACGGCGCCGACGAGCAGGATGTTCCGCAGGCTCGCACTGCGGCCGGCTCGCTGCTGCGTGTGCTGGTTCATCGGTTCCTCCTGTGGTCCACCGCCCGGGCTCTCCGGCCGGTGCCACCCGTCCTGACCGACCACCCCCACCCCTCTTACGCGGTGCGGGGAGATTTCTTCGGCGGCGCACCGTCGGCGAGAATCGGCCACCGTGAAGGTGCACGAGCTCACCACGACCGACGGGTTCATCGTCTTCGACCTCGACGCGGCCACCACGTCGGTCGGCGTGGTGCGGGCCGCACCCAAGGTCCTCCGCGACGGCGCCGTCATGCTGGCCAGGTCGGTCACGTACGCGTTCGCCTCGTTCGGGGTCGGCGGCCACGGCGGTGCATCGGCGGCGGTGAACGCGGCGCCCGACGCCCGCGACGACGCCCTCAAGGCGTTCGTGACCGAGATCGGGCCGCTCGCCGAGGAGGGCCGGCTCGTTCTCTCGCCCTCGGTCGGCACCTCCGCCGACGACCTGGCCCCGCTCGGCTGGGGCGACATCGATGCCGGCCTGCTGGCGACGGGCGCGCTGGCCGCCGCCCGGGTGGCGGGCCCGCTCGACTGGCGCACCGCGGCGGTCGTCGGGTCGGGGCCGGTGGCCGATGCCGCCCGCGCCCAGCTGGACGAGGCCGGGGCGACGGCGGCCGAGCCCAGGTTCGACGCCGAGTGCGACGTGCTGTTCGTCGCCGGCAAGGCGGGCTGCCTCGACCACCCCACCGCCGACGGGGTGCACGCCACCACGATCGTGCCGCTGTCACCGGTCCCGGTGACCGCCCGGGCGCTGGCGGTGCTCGGTCGGGCCGGCCGGGTGGTGGTCCCCGACTTCCTGTCGACCGCCGCACCCCTGCTGGCCGCCCACGATCCCGACGGTGGCGAGCCGGTGGAGCGGGTCAGCGCCGCGGTGCGCGACCTGGCCGACCGGGGCACCGGGATGTGGCTCGCCGCAGCCGAGCGCGCCGAGGAGAACCTGGCGACCTGGACCAGCGAGCGGCCCTTCGGCCGCCCACTCGCCTGATCCGCCGCCCGACGCGTCAGGCGTCGCCCGACGCGTCGCCCGAGTCCGCCGTCAGGTCCGGCGCCCGCGTCCCGTCCGGCGCCGCCGTTTCCCGAGGCATCAGGTTCCACCCCACGCCGCCCGAGGCAAACGGTTCCACTTCCGGAAC
>JBKHJZ010000030.1:0-25025 GCA_046537875.1 Acidimicrobiia bacterium
ACCGGCCCGATCCGGTGCGCCTGCCCGGCGACGACCTCGAGGTGTGGGAGGCCGTCCGCGCTCTGCCGGCCCGCCAGGCGCAGGCGATCGCGCTTCACTACCTGGACGACCGCTCGGTGGACGAGGTCGCGCACGTGCTCGGCTGCGCACCGGGCAGCGTGAAGACCCATCTCCACCGGGGACGGGTGACCCTGGCCCGGGCCCTCGGGCTCACCGGGCACGATGACGAGGGGGCGATGCGATGAACGAGCACGACCCCGCGCTCCGCGCGCTCGACGACCGCCTCGGTCGCGCATCGGAGTCGCTGCGCGGCGCGGTCGCGGCCGCCCTCACGGCCGCCCACGAGTCGGGATCGGCGATCGGCGCGGCACCGGATGGCGGCGGGGTGCTCGACGGGCAGGGGGACGGGCCTGCCGGCGGGGTGCCGGCGCCTGGCCGGGCGTCCCGGTCGCCGCGCGCCCGCGCCGCCCTGGTCGCGATCGCCGCCGCCGTGCTCGCGGTGGTGGGGGTGGCGCTGGCGTTCGCGTCGTCCCGGGGAGACGATCGGGCGCCGGTGGTCAGCGGGGGGACCGGGTTCCTCGTGCCCGGCAGGCGCGTGCCCGGCTTCGAGATCCAACACGCGGAGCGCTGGCCCGCCGGTCAGCAGGCACCGGAGACGGCGACGGTCGCGGTGTACGGCGAGCTCGACCCGGGGGAGCCGTGGCCCGCGGCGACGCTCGCCGTTCGGCTGCTGGGGGACGACGGCGAGCCGGCAGCCGACCGGGCGGACGAGGAGGTCGAGATCGACGACCGGCGGGCGTTCGTGTCGGCCCGTGGCGCGGCGATCGTGGTCGAGATCGAGGTGGGCGGCGGCCGCTGGGCAGAGGTGGTCGGCCACGGCCTCGACCGGCGGGCTGTGGTGGCGGCGGCCGGTGCGACCTCGGGTGACGGCGCCATCGGGGCCAGCGGGCTGCCCGGGGGCTTCGACGAGCTGGTACGGCTCCGGGTGGCGGCGGGGACCTGGCTGCAGGCGTTGGTCCGACCCGGGGCGGTCTCGCTGACCTATGGCGGGGCATCGTCGGCCGACGGGGTGATCGGCCTGATCCAGCAGCCGGCCATGCCCCGGGGGACTGAGGCCGGACCCGTCGAGGACGTTCGGACCGGCCCAGGCGACGGATCGACCGCGGCCGCCACGGCCGTCGACCCAGAGGTCGACATCGTGCGTGCGATGCCGGGGACGCCACGGGAGGTGCCGGTCGGGGATCGGCGAGCCGTGGTGACCGAGCTGGACGATCCCGTCGCGTTCCCGGTGGCCGACGCCGATGTGCCGCCCCCCGTGATCATGCGCTGGCGCGATCCCTCGGGGACGCTGGTCACGCTCGTGGGCACCGACGTGACCGTCGACGAGGTGGTGACCTTCGCCGACGCGTTGCGCCCGGCACACGCCGGCGAGATCGAGGAGCTCCTGAAGCGCCACGGAAGGTCGGCGCCGCTGGGTCCACTGGCGGAGGGCGAGATGGTGGTGGCGCAGGGCGAGGCCGAGGGCGGCCGCTGGCGGCTCGTCGCCGCCGACGACGTCGACATGCTGACCGTGTCCTATCAGGACGAGCGCGGCGGCTCGAGCGTCGGCCGAGCCAAGGAGATCGGGGAGAGCGGCGTGACGATGACCTTCGCGACGCACGGCGAGGGTCCTCAGCCCGGCGATGAGGTGGTGGTGTTCGGCCTGGCGCCAGCCGGCACCGAGCGGGTCGCCGTCGAGTCGCCTGGACACGAGCCCGTCGACCTGCTCGTGCACAGCGTCGACGGCTGGCCCGCCAGGGTGTTCGTCGGCTGGTGGCCCGCCGGGCTGACGGGTGCCGATGTCGTCGCCGTCGGGCCCGGCGGCGAGGAGCTCTCCCGTATCGGGTCATCGGGCCCACCGGTGCCCTGAGTGCCGGCGCTCAGCGGCGGGCGAGCCGGTCGCGCAGGTCGGCGGCCCGGTGGATCCGCCAGCCGTCCGCCCAGGGGTCGTCCTTCTGGGCGAGCCGGCGGAACGCGTTGCCGATCGTGTACCGGCGGGGGTCGAACGACGACGAGGTCGCCTCGTCCCAGTCGAGCGGCATGGCGACCGGTGCGCCCGGGCGGGCTCGCACGGAGTAGGGAGCCACGGCGTGCTGGCCGTAGCTGTTGCGCAGCCAGTCGACGAAGAGGCGGTCGCCACGCTCCTTCTTCGAGACGGCCACGGTGAAGAGGTCGGGGTCCCGCTCCACCACGGCCTCGGCGAGCAGCCGGGCGACGTCGCGCGACGTGTCGAAGTCGGCATCGCCGTCCAGGCGGGCCGTGATGTGCAGGCCCAGCGAGCCGGTGGCCTTCACCCTGCTCGTGATGCCCGCACGCTCGAGCACCTCGCGGGCCGCGCGCGCCCCGGCGACGACCAGCGCGGCATCGTCACCCGGGGGGTCGAGGTCGAGCACCAGCTGGTCCGGGTGGTCCGGGTCGTCGGCCGGCGCCAGCAGGGTGTGGAGCTCGACGCTGCCCAGGTTGGCCAGGTACACGAGGGTGGCCTCGTCGTCGCACACGGCGTAGGTGGTCGACCCGCCCTCCTTCTTCTCCAGCCGCACCGTGCGCAGCCAGTCGGGCGCGCTGTCGGGGACGTCCTTCTGGAAGAAGCCCTGCTCCCCGATGCCGTCGGGGAAGCGGCGCACCACCACCGGGCGGTCGCGCAGGTGCGGCAGCATCAGCTCGGCCACGCGGCGGACGTAGTCCACCAGGTCGCCCTTGGTGATGCCGTCCCCGGGGAACAGCATTTTGTCCTGGTTCGACAGCTCGATCCTGTGCCCGCCGACCTCCACGACCGTCACCGGTGCCGTGCCCGCGACGCGCCGCTCGTCCGGCTGCGGCCACGGGAACGGCCGTCGCCCCCCGGCCCCGGGTCCTCGCCGTCCTCGGCCTCGGCGGCCACCTGCTCGAGGGTCCTCCCGGTGAGGACCGACTCCGGCTCGGTGCTGGTCGGGTTGCGGCGAGCGTCCGCGGCGTCGTCGTTCATCTTGACCAGCAGCCAGTCGTCCCGACCCCGGAACCTGGTCAGGGCGTAGCCGCCGCGCAGCTTCCGCCCCTCGAGCCACACCGAGGCGTGCCCGGCGTCGAGCGCCTCGGCCAGCGGCACCTCCTCGCCGTCGCGCTCGGTGAGGTTGCCGTAGGTGCCCGCGTCCCACACGATCACGGCCCCCGCGCCGTACTCGCCCTCGGGGATCGTGCCCTCGAAGTCCATGTAGTCGAGCGGATGGTCCTCCACCTGGTGGGCCAGGCGCTTCTCCCGGGGATCGGTCGACGGGCCCTTCGGCACGGCCCACGACCTGAGCACGCCGTCCACCTCGAGGCGGACGTCGTAGTGGAGGGTGCGGGCGGCGTGCTCCTGGACGACGAAGCGGGGGCGCGCGGACGCCCGGCGGGCCACCCGGCCTCGCGGCTCCGGCGTCTTCCGGAAGTCGCGCTTGTCGCGGTACCTCTGGAGGTCGGCCATCCCGGCCCCTCTACCCGGCCGCGGGGCGATCAACCAGCCGGCGGGCCGCCGCCGCGGCG
Organism: Acidimicrobiia bacterium; assembly: GCA_046537875.1. Classification (GTDB taxonomy): domain Bacteria; phylum Actinomycetota; class Acidimicrobiia; order Acidimicrobiales; family VFJN01; genus JBKHJZ01. The sequence goes on from JBKHJZ010000030.1 coordinate 3,541, forward strand.
ACGTGGTTCAGCCGAGCGACCTCATGGCGATCGTCAGCTCCTCGGGGAGGTCGGCCGGCACCGCGTAGCCCTCCTCGGCACGGATCTCGTCGAGGCGGTCGCGGACCGTCTCGGCGGTCAGGTCGGGATCGGTCACACCGGGGGTGACGCCGATGAAGACCCGGGCGACGCGACCCCCGCCGACGGAGTAGATCTCGCCCGACACCGGGCAGCTCTCGTGGGCCAGGAAGGTCACCACCGGGGTGACCGACTCGGGGAGCAGCTTGTCGGCGATCGGCCCGAGGATGTCCTGCGTCATGCGGGTCTTCGCCACCGGGGCGATGGCGTTCACCTTGATGTCGTGCTTCGCGCCCTCGACGGCCAGCACCCGGGTGAGGCCGACGAGCCCCATCTTCGCCGCGCCGTAGTTGCTCTGCCCGAAGTTGCCGAAGATGCCCGCGGCCGAGCTGGTGTTGACGATGCGACCGTGGCCCTGGGACCGCATGTGCTCCCAGGCGGGCCGGGTGACGTTGAAGGCGCCCTGGAGGTGCACGGCGACCACGGCGCCGACCTTGTCCGGCTCCATGTTCTTGAACGAGGCGTCGCGCAGGATGCCCGCGTTGTTGACGATGACGTCCACGCGCCCGTAGGCGTCGAGGGCGGTCTGCACGATGGCCGCGCCCCCCTCCGGTGACGCCACCGAATCGTGGTTGGCGACCGCCTCGCCGCCCGCTCCCGTGATCTCGTCGACCACCGCCTGCGCGGCGGTGGCGTCGCTCCCCGTGCCCTCGACCGAGCCGCCGAGGTCGTTGACCACGACCCGCGCGCCGCGCCTGGCCAGCTCGAGCGCGTGCGAGCGACCAAGCCCGCCGCCCGCTCCGGTGATCACCGCCACCTTTCCGTCGAACCCGAGGTCAGCCATGCCGCCAGCGTAGAGCGCGCTCCGGGAGGGGCGGAGCCCGCCGGGTCCCGCTTCCGGGTGCCACGGACCGACGGCGGTCAGGGACGCGGGCCGATGGCGTGGATGCGCTCGGTGATGTGCACCGCGTGGTCGCCCAGCCGCTCGTAGAAGCGGGCCACCAGCGCGGTCTGGAGGGCGTCCGCGAGCTCGATGTCCGAGGCGCCGATCTCCCGGATGAGCTGATCGTGCAGCTCGTCGAGGTGGTCGTCGATCGCGTCGAGCTGCTTGGCGGCCTCGTGGTCGCGCTCGGCCCACGCGTCGGCCGCGCGGCGCCACATGTCGATGCAGATCGCACCCATCTGCTCGAGGAGCCCGCGGATCGCCGGGGTGAGCCGCTGGGCGAGGCGGTCGGCCGCGCGCTGGGCGATGTGCTCCGCGAGGTCACCGCTGCGTTCGAGCTCGGGCACCACCCGAAGGACCGACATGAGGTAGCGCATGTCGCTGCCCATCGGCGACTCCATGAGGAGCTCGCGCTCGGCGAGCTGCTCGAGGGTGCCCTCGAGCTCGTCGACCGCGCTGTCGCGGGCACGCAGCTCGCGCGCGGTCTTCGTGTCGCCGGCGAGGAAGGCCTCGTTGGCCGCCGCCACGCTCTCGCTCACCAGCGCGAACAGCCGGATGACGCTGGCGTCGATCTCGGCGAGCTGCTGGTGGAACCGCTTGCGGAGCTGGTGCGGCGGGTCGGGCACGGTGGAACCGTAGTCCCCGCGGCGCGAGCCGTTCGCTCGCTCGGGCTCTCGGGCTCTCGGACGGCGCCGGCGCCTCCGGGCGTGGAGGCGGCGATCAGGCGGCGATCAGGGTGATCAGGACGCCGTGGTGGCGTCGGCCGCCTGCGCCCGCAGACGGGCGTAGTCGACCTTGCCGTTCGGTGCCCGGCCGATGGCGTCGACGAAGACCACCCTCTTCGGGGCCTTGTAGGCCGCGAGCTTCGCCTTCACGTGGGCGATGAGGTCGTCGGCGTCGACCGGCTCCCCACCGTCGGCCTCCACGACCGCGGTGACCACCTCGCCGAACCGCTCGTCGGGCACGCCGACGGTCACGGCGTCCCGCACGCCCGGACAGGTCTTGATCACCTCTTCGACCTCTTCCGGGTAGACCTTCTCGCCGCCGGTGTTGATCACGACCGAGCCGCGGCCGAGGAGCGTGAGGGTGCCGTCGGCCTCGACCCGGGCGTAGTCGCCGGGGCACGAGTAGCGCCGGCCCTCGAACTCGATGAACGTGGCCGCCGTCTTCTCCGGGTCCTTGTAGTAACCGACGGGCAGGAAACCGGTCACTGCGACCCGGCCGATCTCCCCCGAGCCGGGGGTGACACGACGACCGTCGTCGCTGACGACCACCGCGTTCTCCCCGAGACGGAACGACGCGGTGCTGTCGGTCCGCCCCTGTGACGACACCGACTGGCCGAGGCCGACCGCCTCGGACGACGAGAACACGTCGGCCAGGATCATGGTGGGGTGATGCCGGAGCAGCCCCTGCTTGACCCGCTCGCTCCACATGACCCCCGACGACGCGACGAGGAGCAGGCTCGACAGGTCCCAGTGCCCGGGACGCTCGTCGAGGGCCGCGAGCATGGGCCTCGCGAACGCATCACCCACGATCGCGATCTGGTTGACCCGCTCCCGCTCGATCGTGTCGAGCATCTCGACCACGTCGAAGCGGCGTGAGGTGAGGCACACGCTGCTGCCCCCGCTCGACAGGATGATGAGCTGGGTGTAGAGGCCGGTCCCGTGCATGAGGGGGCACGCCGGCATGCCCACCGGCCCGGGGCCGGTGACCTTGGTGCGCACGAGGTCGAGCGAGACCTCGGCGTCGCGGTACTCGCGGTCGGTCTGGCCGTTGAGCAGTCGGAACAGGTCGTCCTGCCGCCACATGACGCCCTTCGGCATGCCGGTGGTGCCGCCCGTGTAGGTCATCAGCAGGTGGTCGCCAACGCGACCCCACGGGGCGGTGACGCGCTCGGGATGCGACGCCGCCGCCTGCTCGTAGGGCATCGCCCACGGCGGGCAGGGGCCGGTGCCGTCGTCGACCCAGAGCCACGTGCCGACGCGGGGCACGCGGTCGCGGATCCGCTCGATCGTCGGCGTGAAGGTGCCGTGGAAGACGACAACGGTGCAGTCCGCGTTGTCCCACAGGTAGATCAGCTCGTCGTCCTGGTAGCGGTAGTTGGTGTTGATCGGCACCAGGCCGGCCTTGAACGCCGCGAACAGCGACTCGAGGTACTCGGGGCAGTTGTAGAGGTACTGCGCCACCTTGTCCTGCTCGGCCGCTCCGCCCTCCAGCATCGTGTGGGCCACGCCGTTGGCCCGGCGATCCATCTCGCTCCAGCCGATCCGCCGGTCGCCGTGCACGAGGGCGGGGGCGTCGGGCACCTGCTCGGCCACGACCTCCCAGACGTCGGCGAAGTTCCAGCCTGGCATCGAGCGCACCTCACGCGGTCGGAGACGGGGCAGTTGACCGCTCGGTCAAGACCGAGAGGCTAGCGTGCGGCCGTGGATTTCGACCTCCCACCCGAGGACGATCCGCGGCGCCAGCCGGTACGGGCGTGGCTCGCCGAGCATCCCCGGCCGTCGGGACGTGAACTGGCCGAGGCGGGCCTCGTGGCACCGCACTGGCCCGAGCCCTGGGGCCTGGGCGCAGACCCCGTCCACCAGCTCGTCATCGACGACGAACTGCGCCGGGCCGGCGTGAGGCGGCCCGTGAACATGATCGGCATCGGGTGGGCCGGCCCCACCCTGCTGCACGCGGGCACCGAGGAGCAGAAGCAGCGGTACCTCATGCCCCTGCTCGCAGGTGAGGAGATCTGGTGCCAGCTCTTCAGCGAGCCCGGTGCCGGATCCGACCTGGCGTCACTCTCGACACGGGCCGTGCGCGACGGGGACGAGTGGGTGGTGACCGGGCAGAAGGTGTGGACCTCGCTGGCCCAGATGGCCCGGTTCGGGATCCTGATCGCCCGCAGCGATCCCGACGCCGAGCGGCACCGGGGGATCTCGTACTTCGTCTGCCCGATGGACGCCCCGGGCGTCACCATCCGGCCGATCATCGAGATGACGGGTGCCCACACGTTCAACGAGGTGTTCCTCGACGAGGTGCGGCTCCCGGCGGCGAACCTCGTGGGGCGCGAGGGCCAGGGGTGGGAGCTCGCCAAGGTCACCCTGGCCAACGAGCGGGTCTCCCTGTCGTCGGGCGGGGCGCTGTGGGGCCTCGGTCCGTCGGCGGTCGACCTGCTCGACCTGGTCCGGGCCCGGGGCGGCGTCGACGACCCGATCCTGCGCGACCGGATCGCACGCCTCCACATCGAGGCCGAGCTGCTGCGCCTCCTCCGGTTGCGAACCGTGAGCGCCCGTGTCCGCGGCCAGGCGCCGGGCCCGGAGGCGTCGATCCGCAAGCTGCTCGCCGACGCGCACGGCCAGCACGTGTTCGCCCTCGCGAAGGACCTGGCTGGTGCCGCGGGTGCCCTGTCCGACCACGGACCCCTCGAGGCGCCCGTCGACGTGTGGCACTACGGCTTCCTGTTCGCGCCGGCGCTCACCATCGGCGGTGGCACGGCCGAGGTGCAGCGCAACATCATCGCCGAGCGGGTCCTGGGCCTGCCGCACGAGGCGGAGGTGACCGCCGGCGTGCTCGGCGACGGGGCGTCGACGGGCGGCCGACCCCGACCGGCGGGGGAGCGCCGCCGGCACTGGAGTGCGTCGGGTAGCTGACCGCGACCGGCGGTGGAGCGCCGTTGGCAGTGGATGGCGACGGGCGGCTGCCCCCGACGGCGGTGGAGCGCCGGTCCTCAGGCCGCGCTCGCCGGGCGCTCGTCGGGGTCTCCGGTGCCCGGACGGCGCGTGGCGTCGGGGTCGCGCCCGACCCCCGGGGCGGTGGCGGCAGATCGGTCGTCCGGCGGCACGGTTGCGGGCGCCCTGTCCGGAAGCTGAATCGTCGCTGCGCCCCCAGCTGGTGCCGGGACGGCCGGTACATCCGCCCCATCGGACGCCGGGACAGTGACCGCCGCACGGCCGGTGGGGGGCGTTCCGGTGTCGAGCGCCCGCCGTTGGCGCACGGTCCAGGCGACGGCGATGGCGGCGGCGACGGCGCCCAGCAGCACCCCGGCCCGCGGCCCCGCCAGCTCGGACACCCAGCCCACGATCGGTCCGCCGATGGGGTGGGACCCGAGGAACACGACGCTCAGCAGCGCCAGCACCCGGCCGCGCATGGCCGGATCGGCCTCGAGCTGCACCACGGCGTTGGACCCGGAGATGAGCGCGATGCTGGCGAACCCCACGGCGATCGATGCCACCACGGCGACGGCGAGGGTGGGCGCCAGGGCGAGCGCCACGCTGGCGGCAGCCAGCCATCCACCCGCGCGGACGAGGAAGTCCAGGTCGACGCGGCTCCGCCGGGCGACGGCGAGCGCCCCCGCCACCGACCCGACGCTCATCGTGGAGAAGAGCAGGGTGAACGTGGTGGCGGAGCCCTCGAAGGTGCGCTCCGCCAGCAGCGGCAGCGACACCTGGTACTTGAAGGTGAGCGTGCCGATGACCGCGATCAGCACGATCGGCAGGCGCATCTCGGGGGTTCGCCAGGCGTAGCGGAGCCCCTCCCGGAGCTGCCCCTTGGCGCGCGCCACGCGCGGGGTCGGTCGCAGCTGCGACCGGTCCATGCGCAGCAACGCGCCGATCACGAACAGGTAGCTGACGGCGTTGGCGACGAAGGTCCAGCCCGCTCCCGGCCCGGCGATCAGCACGCCGGCCAGGGCGGGGCCGACGACCCGCGAGCCGGTCATCACTGCGCTGTTCAACCCGACGGCGTTGGGCACGTCGCGGAGGCCGACGAGCTCGGTGACGAGCGCCCGTCGCGACGGGTTGTCGAGCGCGTTGATGATCCCGAACAGCAGCGACAGGGCGTAGATCGCCCCGACGGTGGCCGCCCCGGTGAGGGTGAGCACCGAGAACGCCACGGCGAGCACCGTGAACGCGACCTGTGTGCCGATCATCATGTGGTGGCGGTCGACCCGATCGGCGAGCACGCCCGCCCAGGCGCCGAGCACCAGGATGGGCAGGAACTGGGCTGCGACCACCAAGCCGAGCGCCACACCGTCGCCGGTGAGGTCGAGCACCACCCACACGAGCGCCACCGACTGCATCCACGTGCCGGTCTGGCTGACGAGCTGGCCGGCGAAGAACAGCCGGAAGTTGCGGGTCCGCAACGAGCTGAACATGGTGCTGGCGGCCTGGCGCAGGCGCGTCACGGGCGCCGCCCGGGGCCGGCGGCCGGTGCAGGTTCGCCCGTGGCCGGTCCGGGTTCGTCCCTGGCGGACCCTGCCTGGGCGATCGCTTCGAGCACGTCGATCGCACCCGCGAGGCGCTCCAGGTCGGCGGGAGAGAGCAGCGCGAGCCGGTCGGCCAGTGCCGCGTCGCGGCGGGCCCGGCTGCGGTCGAGGCGACGGCGGCCCTCCCCGGTGATCGACACCAGGTACACGCGGCGGTCGCGGGCGTCGGTGGTGCGGTCGACGAGACCCTCGTCCTCCAGCCGGCCGACCACCTTGGTGATCGTGGGCGGCGCCACCTGCTCGCGGACTGCGAGGTCTCCGAGGGTCAGCGGCCCGTGCGCCTCGATCGTCGCCAGCGCCGAGTGCTGTGAGGCGGACAGCCCGGTGCCGGCCTGGAGGCGTAGCTGCCTGGCGAGGCGCGCCGTCGCGAGGCGGAGCCGCCCGGCGAGCTCGGGGGCGGGGGAGTTGTCTGCGGGGGGAGACGCCATCGTCTCCCCAAACTACTTAGCCAGGCGAAATGTTCCACGCGGGGGTGGATATGGCGGTTGGCGCCTGCGCAGGTGCGCAGGTGAAAGGATTTGTGCAGGCAAGGTTCTCGAATCCTGTCTAAGTACCCCATTCCTGCCGCCACGCGCAGTACACTTGAATTATGCAGGTACGCCAGCTCGAGCGAGAGGCATACCACAGACTGCCGTCGCTACTGGCGACGCTGCTCGGGTTGCACGTAGACGAGGTCGAGCAGCGCCGGTCGACCGCTGGTGACTTGGGTGTCGATGCTGCCTTCGAGGCACGCGGCCGGATTTGGCTGATCGAAGTGAAGTCGTCCAGCAGTCCCGGCGTAGTGGCAACGGCAGCCGATCGGCTCCACCACTACAGCGAACAGACCGGCATTGACGCCCTGCCGCTCCTCGTCGTTCCCCATATGAGCAGGGCAGGCGCCGAGACCGCAGCAGAGCGAGCGTTGAATTGGATCGATCTCTCGGGAAATGCACGACTCCGCAACCACGACCTCTACGTCTGGGTCGAGGGCCGACCTAACCAGTTTCCCAGGCGGGGGCGACCGTCCACAGCGTTCGCGCCCAAGAGCTCCCGGGTCAGTCGAGTCCTGCTCTTGGACCCTTGGCGGTGGTGGCGGCAGAAGGATCTTGCGGACGTAACCCGGCTCGATGACGGCCACCTCTCACGCGTCGTCCGCCGCTTGGACGAAGACGACCTCCTGGATCACCACGATGCGGAGTTGAGGCCGCGCAACCCTGATCTGCTCCTCGATGCTTGGGCGGATGCCTATCGATTCGACCGGCACGATCTGCTCTCCGGGCACTTGACCGGGTCGGGAACCGAACTGGTGACCGAGCTTCACCGTCGGCTCGCGGATGCGAACATCGAGTACGCGTTCACCGGGCTCCCGGCGGCCTGGGCCCTCGGTCAACACGCTCGATTCCGCATCGTCAGTGTGTACGTCAGCGGCGACCCCCGGCAGGCAGCGGACTCCGTTGGTCTGCGCCGGGGCGAAAGGGGGGCGAACGTGCAGTTGATCGGACCTGATGACGAGGGCGTCTTCGACGGAAGCCGAGAGATCGGCGGCCACCCGACTGTGAGCCCAGCGCAGGTCTATCTCGACCTCCTCCACCTACCAGAGCGAGCGAAGGAAGCAGCACGCCAGCTTCGAGACGACGGACTCCTCTGGACCGGGCCGTGAACGAGAAGCCACGCCACCGATCTGGGTACACGGCGGAGGGGACCGAGCTGGTGCGCTCAGCCTGCCTGACGGTCGCTGCGACCCTCGGGCGCTACCTCGATCACATCGTTTTCGTCGGAGGTGTCGTACCCAGCCTCATCATCGACGCGCAGCGCTCGCCGACCGATGAGGATGACGAGGTTCATCCGGGCACGAACGATCTCGATCTCGGGCTCTCGCTTGCGTTGCTGGACGAGGAGCGCTACGCGGAGATCAGTGCACGGTTACGAGCCGAGGGCTTTGCGCCGGACACGAACACCGCCGGCAACGCCACCGTCCAACGTTGGCGGCTCGGGGACCTGAAGATCGACTTCCTCATACCACCCGTCCCGGGCCAGGACCCGCGCCGACGTGTCCAGAACCTGGAATCCGACTTCGGGGCGATCGTGACCCCAGGCCTGGAGCTGGCCTTCAACGAACGCACTGAGATCGAGATCGACGGGACGACGCTTGCAGGAGAGCGCGCGAGGCGCACCGTGCCTGTCTGCGGACCAGGCGCCTTCGTCGTGTTGAAGACGCTTGCCTTCGCAGATCGCATCGTGCAGAAGGACGCCTATGACCTGGTCTATGTCGTCCGCGGCATGCCGGGTGGAGGTGGCGCCATCGCGACGAGGCTCAAGGAGCACGCTGTCAGCCATCCGGAGATGATCGAGAGAGCCATCACATTCCTCGACCGCGACTTTGCGAGTGTCGATCACGTCGGGCCCCGGCGGGCGGCCGAGTTCGAGCATTTCGAACCCGGGGCGAGAGTCGACGCGGCTGCGGATGCCCACGGCCTCGTCGATGACCTGCTGAGGGCCTACCGAGCTTGAGCCACCGGATACCTCCAGAAGTCCGATGATCGCGCGATGGTGCTTTCGACAATGGCTGGCAACCCCAGCTGACCAGGGGTCTTCTCTGCGAGACCGACATGGCCGAGGACCCGCATCGCGGTTGAACCAGATGAGTGGCCACCGCTGACCGTCAGCAGAGACGGTCGACTCGTTGGGCGATGTGGTCGCCGGCACGCGATCGGCCCACGCGATTCGCGACCGGCGTGTCGACTCTGGCACGATCCGGGCATGGCGAAGGGCGCGACGCTCGACGAGTTGAAGCGCGGCGACAGGGTGCGGGCCCTCGACGACCTGCCTGGCGTCCCCGCCGGGACGTACGGCCGGGTGTACCTGGTGAGCGGCTTCACCTGGACGCGCTACCGCGTCATGTTCGACAACGGGGTGGACATCGGCTCGCTGGACGGCTCGGTGCTGGTCCGCCCGAAGGACTACGAGCGGGCGCTCGAGCGGCGTCGGGCGGCTGCCGAGGAGGCGGAGGCGGCGGAGGCTGAAGCCAGCGCCGACGGCGACGCCGAGGAGGGCCCCACGACCGCCGGGGAGGGAAAGGTGGTCAACGGCGTCAGCGTCCCGGCCCACCTGCTCGAGCGCGCCAAGCGGGCGCGCCAGCGGGTGGGTGCGGGCTGAGCGCGTGCCGGCGCCGCCGGTCCGCGTCCGGCGTCCACCCGCGGATCGGCCGCGGATCGCCACCTCAGCGGAGGGAGCCACATGAAGCTCAGCATGCCGCTCAGCTACGCGGGCGGGTTCAAGGAGTCGGCAGCGCGAGCGGTCGAGCTCGAGCGTGCCGGCCTGGACACCGTGTGGGTCGCCGAGGCTTACGGGTTCGACGGCGTCAGCCTGATGGGCTATCTGGCGGCGGTCACCGAGCGCGTCGAGATCGGGGCCGCGATCCTTCCGATCTACACCCGGACGCCGAGCCTTCTGGCGATGAGCGCGGCCGGGGTCGATGCCCTGTCCGACGGGCGGTGCATCCTCGGTCTGGGGGCGTCCGGCCCCCAGGTCATCGAGGGCTTCCACGGCGTGCCCTACACGGCGCCGCTCGGCCGCACCCGGGAGGTGATCGAGATCTGCCGCAAGGTCTGGTCTCGGGAGCGGGTCACCTACGAGGGCCGCCACTACACCCTGCCGCTCCCACCGGACGAGGGGACCGGTCTCGGGCGGCCCCTCAAGCTGATCACCAGGCCGGTGCGTGAGCGGATCCCGATCTACGTGGCGGCGCTGGGGCCCCGCAACGTGCGTCTCACCGCCGAGATCGCCGACGGGTGGTTGCCGCTCTTCTACCTGCCCGAGAAGGTCGACGAGGTGTGGGGCGAGGACATGGCGGCGGGCCTCCGGGCGCGCGATCCCTCGCTCGGCCCGCTGGAGATCGTGGCCGGGGGTCTGGTGGCGGTGGGGGACGACGCGGCAGCGATGCGCGACCTGGCCCGCCCGATGATCGCCCTCTATGTCGGAGGCATGGGGGCCAGGGACCGCAACTTCTACAACGACCTGGCGCGCCGCTACGGCTTCGAGGCCGAGGCGGCCCGGATCCAGGACCTGTACCTCGACGGGCACAAGGACGAGGCCGCAGCAGCCGTGCCCGACGGCCTGCTCGAGGCTGCGACGATCTGCGGGCCCGAGGGTTACGTGCGTGACCGGATCGCGGCCTTCAAGGAGGCCGGGGTCACGTCCCTCAACGTCACCCCCGTGGCGCAGGACGTGACGGAGCTGGTGAGCACGCTGAAGGAGTGGGTCGAGCACGCCTGACCCGGCGATCCGGTGCGCCCGTCCGAGGCATGAGGTTCCGCCCGGCTATGCCCGAGGCATTGAGTTCCGCTTTCGGAACCCATGACCTCGGGCTCGCTCCGCCGGAACCTATGACCTCGGGGTCGCTGCTGCCCCGGAACCTATGACCTCGGGGCTCGGTGCCCCGGGACCTACGACCTCGGGCTGGTCGCGCCCGACCCCACGCCTCGAAGCGGCTCGACACCCCGAGCTCAGGCCCGGAGCTTGGCCAGCGTGGACTCGGCCTCGTCGACGAAGCGGTGGACCAGTTCGGCTGCGGGCACCAGCCCGTCGATCGATCCGACGCCCTGGCCGGCGGGCATGAACTCCCGGCTGGGGTCGACCCCCTCGGTGGTCTCGTCGCCGCCCAGGTGGTTGACGCCCTCCTGCAACGTCGTGAGGACCTGTGCCGGGAACGGCTGCGGGGTCCGCTCGCCCCGCTCGTAGAGCGCGGTGTAGTCGTTGGCGAGCACGCGGCACGTCTTCCCCGTGTACGCCCGGGTGACGACCGTGTCGTCCTCGTGGGCCCGGAGCAGTGCCTCCTTGTAGCCGCTCACGCCCCGGGCCTCGGGGGTGGCGATGAAGCGGGTCCCCACCCACACCCCGTCGGCGCCGAGGGCCAGGGCCGCGGCCAGGCCGCGCCCGTCGACGATGCCGCCGGCGGCCACAACCGGGACGCGGTCGCCGACCGCGTCCACGATCTGGGGCACGAGCGCCATGGTGGCCACCCGGCCGGTGTGCCCGCCGGCCTCGGTGCCCTGGGCGACCACGATGTCGCAGCCCGCCTCGACCGCCGCCACCGCGTGGCGGACCTTGCCGCACATGTTCACCACGACCAGGCCGTGCTCGTGGCAGAGGTCGACCACATCGCGCGGGACACCCAGCCCGGCCACGAACGCGGTGGCGCCGCCCCGGACGATGTCGGTGACCTTCGCGGTCAGGTCCTGCGGTGCCGCGGTCAGCAGGTCGACACCGAACGGCGCGTCGGTGGCCTCGCGCACTGCGGCGATCTCCCGCACCATCTCGTCGTCGGCCATGGTGGAGGCCCCCAGGCAGCCGAAGCCGCCCGCAGCGCTGACCGCGCTCACCAGGCGGTGGTAGGAGACACCGCCCATGCCGGCGAGCATCACCGGATGCTCGATCTCGAGGGCCTCGGTCAGCCGGGTGCGCAGCATGTGTCGATGCTGGCCGCGCTTGACCGGCGGGTCAAGCCCCGGACCGGGAGACGGTGTGCCGGAAGGCGCCGGGTCCGCGCAGCATGCCGCGGTGCCACCGCGACGGCGTCAGCACCACCGCCCGCGGGTAGTCCTCCATCAGCCAGCGAGCGAAGTTGCGCCGGGTCCACGGGGTGGCGCCGGCGATGCGGACGGCCGCCCGCGCACCCTTGCGGTGGTGCAGCGGCCGGCCCAGGGCGGTGGACAGGCGGTGGTCGGCGACGAGTGCCCGCCGCACCGCGACCCGGTACGCCGCCGTCACCTCACCGGGTGACGCCTCGGCATTGCGTCCGGCGCCGCGCCCGGCACCCGTGATGGCGTCGGCGGCAAGCATGCCGGTGAGCAGGGCCTGAGCGATGCCCTCGCCGGTGAGCGGGTCGGTGGCGGCGGCGGCATCGCCCGCGAACAGGGTGCGACGCCCCGTCAGGACCGCCTGGTCGACGCGCGCGGGGATGGGCCAGGCCAGATGCCGGCCCCGCGCGCTGGCATCCGGGCCGAGCACGGCCCGGATGTGTGGGCGGTCGAGCAGCCCGCGCCAGATGCCCGCCATGTCCCGGACGCGCTCCACCTTGCCCCCGCGCCGGATGCCGAAGCCCACGTTGGCGGCGCCGTCGGCCACGGGGAACGACCAGGCGTAGCCGGGGAGCAGGTCAGGCTCGAACCACACGAACAGCTCGTGGCGGGCCGCCGGTCCCAGGCCGGTGAAGTACTGGCGGAAGGCGTGCCACTCGCCCCGGTAGCCGGGCGCCGCCAGCCCCAGGTGCCGGCGGACCGGCGACCACATGCCGTCGGCGGCCACCGCGTACACGGCGCGCACCTCGCCGACGCGCTCGACCCGGAGCTCCACGTGATCCGGGTGCTCGGTGGCACCTGTGCACGCGTGGCCGTCGAGCACCTTCGCCCCCGCGGAGCGAGCCAGGTCCAGCAGCGCGGCGTCGAGGTCGGCGCGGCGGGCCACTGCGGCGTGCGCCCCGGGTCCGTGGGGAAGCGGGAACGCCACCCGCCGCCCCGACGGCGACCGGACCACCACGCCGTCGATCCACTGCCACGAGGGCACCCGGTTGGGATCGAGCCCCAGCTGGTCGAGCAGCCGGAGCGCAGCCGCGGTGAGCCCGTCGCCACACGCCTTGTCGCGGGGGAAGCGCGCCCGGTCGACCAGCGTGACCTCGTGACCGGCTCGGGCGAGCGCGATCGCCGCCGCCGAGCCGGCGGGCCCGCCGCCGACGACCGCGACGTCGGTTGGCTGCATCCGGCCGATGCTACGGCGGGTCGGGAGGCCGAGCGAAGAGGCGCAGTCGTTGGCTCAGCAGAACACGCCCTCGGCGGGGCGGTACGTCGCCCGGAACGTGTCGTTCTCCGTCCTGCCGTCCGGGTAGGTCCGGGTCCGGGTCGTGGTCACCACGGTGCAGTTGCCCGACTGCGACTCGGTGCTGCCGGTCTGCTCCGCCGTGGCGTGCGGGGACGAGTAGATCGTCACCGTGAGGCTCGTGTCGGTGTACGAGGTCCAGATCAGGATCCCGTAGGGGGTGTTGTTCCTGATCACCAGGTCGGGAGCCGGGTGACCCATCGTGGCCTCGCGGCCGCGGGGATAACGGCTGAAGTACTCGGAGTGCGCCTGGTAGGTGGGGATGTCGAGACCCGCGAAGTAGGCCGCGTTGAACAGCGTGGTGGCGAACTGCGACACGCCGCCACCCACCTCGTCGACGTGCTCGCCGTCGCGGATCGCCCCGGCCGGCACGAACCCCTTCTCCCTCGTCCGCGGGCCCACGTGCTCGTTGATCGAGAAGTCCTCGCCGGGAAGCACCAGCGCACCCCGCACGATGTCGGCCATCCGGTGGATGTTGGTGACCCGTGACTGTCCGGCGGCGTGGTAGGTGGTGAACCCCGGGCCGGCCGTGGTCGGAGCACCGTCGCGCCAGGCATGGTTGCCGCCCACGGGCTGCTCGATGCCCAGCCCCTCGGCCTTCTCGGTGGTCAGCTCGGGCTGGATGATCTCCACCTCGAGCGTCACCTCGCCGGCCTGGTCACGGAGGGCCTGCAGGATCTTCTGCGGGCTGTCGCCGCCGCAGCACCGCACCCCCTCGCTCGACGGGGTGACCACGGGTTGACCGCCCTCGAGCGTGACCCCGGCGTCCTGCGCCTCCGCCGAGATGCTCGAGAACAGCTCCGGCAGCGCCTCGTTCACCGCGTCCTTCTTGATCGCGAGCCGGAGCTCGCCCTCGCTCATGTCCGGCCGGAGCCACGAGCGGAGGCGCTGCGCATCCACGGTGGTCTCGGCCCGGTCGCCGGCCTTGATCACGAGGCCGTCTGCGGTGATCGCGTTGGCCCGATCGGCCAGCTCCTGCGCCTCCTCGTCCGAGAAGCGCGGGGCGAACTCCGTGCGGGCGGCCTCGATCTCGATCGGGCCGTCGGACGATTCGGCGGCCACCTCCGGAAGCTTCGTGGCCACGTCCTCGGTGTCGACGCCCAGGCCCGGACGGCCCGGGACCACGACGAAGCCCTGGTCGGTCAGCTCGATCGAGGGCTCGGCGGGCGACTCGATGTCGCTGCCCTGCAGCTCGAGCAGCGTGGCGGTGACCTCGGACTCGCTCACCGTGTAGCGGATCGGCACCTCGCGGTGCTTGAAGAACGACGACACCCACGAGAACGGCCGCATCAGCACCGGCTGGTCACGCCCGGTCCGGAGGGCTTCGGTGGCCGTGCGGTCCTGGTCGACCGTCAGCCCGATCTCGCCGGCGGTCGTCTCGTACGACGCCCCGTCGCTCACGATGGTCACCGGTCGCGCGGCGACCTCCTCAGCGATCTCCTCCATCACCTCCGGGAGCGAGTCCTCCCCGAGCCCCCCCACCGACTGACCGGCGATCTCGACGTTGCGCATCACCTGGCCGGACAGCGCGGCCGCGTCGATGGCCCACCCGGCGACCAGGAGGACGAGGACGATCACCGGGACGAGGACCGCGGCGATGAGCGCCATGCGCCGGGGATCGGGCGAGCCCGCGTCGCGGAAGTGGCGCCCGTTCGGCGGGATCCCGTCGTCACGTGAACCACCGGCGCCGGCGGGTGTGGGGGGCTTCCGGAGGAGGCGGCGGAGGCGGTCCATCGGTCCGCTCGGCGGCTCGGGTGTCGCGACGTCGTCGTCAGGCGGCCGGTCAGCGCTGACCGCCGGCGTTCCGTGCGCCGGCGTGCCCGCCGCCTCGGCGGCGGGGCCACCCAGCACCGCGGGGGCACCGCGGCCGCTCAGGCCGGCATCGCGCCTCGGTAAGCGGGCCCGCCGGGCTCTGGCGGGATCCTCGGGCGCGTCGGGATGGTCGTCTCGGGGATCCCCAGGTGTCGTGTCGGCGTTGCCCGCGCCAGGCGCGGGCGTGCCGTCTTTCCCGTCCACGGGGGGACACCCTGCCACGTCAGCGGGAGGCTTCCCAACCGCCCCGGGCTTGCTACCGTCCCGTCACGCGGCCCGCGCACCGGCTCGTCCGGGGACGGGCCTGGCAGACCGAAACTGCTGAGAGGACACGCAATGGGCATCTGTGACGGACGGGTCGCCATCGTGACCGGCGCCGGCCGGGGCATCGGCCGCGAGCACTCCCTGCTGCTCGCCTCGCAGGGCGCCAAGGTCGTGGTGAACGACATCGGCGGCGGGGTGGACGGCAGCGGCCGCGACGTGGGCCCCGCGCAGCAGGTGGTCGACGAGATCGTGGCCGCCGGGGGCGAGGCGGTCGCCAACACCGACGACGTCAGCGACTGGTCCGGCGCCGAGAACCTGATCCGCACGGCGGTCGACAGCTTCGGCAAGCTCGACGTGCTCGTGAACAACGCGGGGATCCTGCGCGACCGCATGCTGGTGAACATGACCGAGGAGGAGTGGGACTCGGTCATCCGGGTGCACCTGAGGGGCACCTTCGCCCCGTCGCGCTTCGCCGCCAACCACTGGCGGGAGCGGTCGAAGGCCGGCGAGGAGGTCGACGGCCGCCTGATCAACACCACCTCGCCCTCCGGGATCTACGGCAACGTCGGCCAGTCGAACTACGGAGCGGCGAAGGCCGGCATCGCCTCGTTCACCCTGATCGTCGCCAAGGAGCTCTCCCGCTACGGCGTGACCGCCAACGCGATCGCTCCGGCTGCGCTCACCCGCATGACCGAGGACCTGGGCATGGGCAGCCTCGAGGGCGATGCACGCGAGCAGATGTCACCGAAGCACATCGCACCGATCGTGTGCTGGCTCGCCAGCCCGCTCTCGGCCAAGGTGACCGGTCGCGTCTTCGACGTGACCGGGCGGATGCTGTCGGTGTCCGAGGGGTGGCACCGCGGCCCGACCATCGACAACCCCGACCACGACCCCGAGGTCCTCGGGCACGCGGTGCTCGACCTGGTGGCGCAGGCGCGCCCCAACGCGAACATGTTCGGCTACGACGAGACGTGAGGCCTGTCGATGCCCATCAACCCTGACGCCGTTGGTTCCCGGTCCGAGCCGGCCCGCCGCCTGTGGACCTCGAAGGACTGCCTGCTCTATGCGCTCGGCGTGGGGGCCGGCGCCCAGGACCCCACCGCCGAGCTGGAGTTCACCACCGAGAACAGCCAGAACGTGACCCAGCGGGCGCTACCCACCACCGGGGTCGTGCTCGGCGCGGCCGGTGCCGGACTGGGGGCCATCGGTTCGTTCAACCCCGCGATGCTCGTGCACGGCGAGCAGTCCATCTCGCTCGCGCGGGAGATCCCCGTGGAGGGCGAGCTGGAGTCGGTCACCGAGATCATGGGTATCTACGACAAGGGGTCCGGCGCGCTGGTCGTGACCGAGACCGTGTCGACGCTGGTGGACGGCGGTGACCCCCTCTTCACCACGCGATCGGGCCTCTTCATCCGGGGCGAGGGCGGGTTCGGCGGCGATCGTGGGCCGTCGTCCGCCGTTCCCATGCCCGACCGGCCGCCCGACCACGAGGCGACCTACCCCACCCGGGTCGACCAGGCCCTGCTGTACCGGCTGTCCGGCGACCGCAACCCGCTGCACTCCGACCCCAAGTTCGCGGCCATGGCCGGCTTCGACCGGCCGATCCTCCACGGGCTCTGCACCTACGGGTTCACCGGGCGGGCCCTGCTGCACTCCCTCTGCGGGAGCGATCCGGCCCGCTTCCGCTCGATGAGCGGCCGGTTCTCGAGCCCGGTGTTCCCCGGCGAGGCGCTCACCGTGCGCATGTGGGTCGGCGACGACGCGGGGGGTTCGGGTTCGGCCCTGTTCCAGACCGTCGGGCCCGACGGGCGCGTCGTCCTCGATGCGGGCCGCTGCGAGTTCCAGCCGGAGTGACCGCCGGGTCGTCGAGCCGGGGTGAGCGCCCGGGGCGGAGATCGGTGCAGGCGGGTCGGCCGGGGGATGGTCAGAAGAGCCGGAGCTCGTCCGGTTCCATCCCTCGCAGCGCGTCGTAGTCGACCTCGACGCAGGCGATGTCGCGCTCGATCGCCAGCAGCTTGGCCTGGGGCCTGATCTGCTGGGCGACCAGCATCCCGCGCACCGGGCGCAGCAGCGGGTCGCGTCCGAGGAACTCGAGGTAGCGGGCGAGCTGCTCGACCCCGTCCACCTCGCCCCGCCGCTTGATCTCGATGGCCACCGACCGCCCCTCGGTGTCGCGGCAGAGGAGGTCGACCGGGCCGATGTCGGTGGGGTGCTCGCGCCGGACCAGCCGGAGCCCGGGTGCGATCGCGTGGCAGTTGGCGGCCAGCAGCTCCTGGAGGTGCGCCTCGACGCCGTCCTTCCGGAGGCCGGGGTCGACGCCAAGTTCGTGGTGCGAGTCGGCGAGCACCTGGTGGAGGGTGATCGTGAGGGTCTCACCCTTCGGTGAGCGCACCGTCCACACGACGTCGCCGCCGTCGCCGGTCGACTCGGTCACGGTGTTGGGGGCGTTCATCCAGTTCAGCGGCTTGTAGGCCCCGCCGTCGGCGTGGACCGCCACGCACCCGTCGGCCTTGACCATGACCAGGCGGGGGGCAGGGGGCAGGTGCGAGGTGAGGCGCCCCGCGTAGTCGACGGTGCAGCGGGCGACCACCAGGCGCATCGCCCGGCGAGGCTAGTGCCGGTCTGCGGCACGGCCCGCGGACCCCCCGGCCTCCGGCGTGCCCGGTTCAGCGTCCCCGCGTACCGCCCGGCCTCTCAGCGGCGACGGTTGCGGGCCAGGTTGTCGCGCAGCTGCTGGCGCCGGCGCTGGAGCTCGCGGTGCGTCAGCGGCTGGGACTCGTCGTCGGCGCCGACGCTGGCCCGGAGCGCGGAGAGATCGAGGTCCACAGCCCGGGGATCGATGCCGACGTCGGCGAAGATGCGGTCGCCGTGGACCGTGGCGAAGTGGAGGGAGATCGCGGCGATCTCGGCGAACAGGTCGAGATCGGGGGCCAGCCTGGCGATCGCGCCGTCGAGGAACATCAGGTTCTTGACGAGGAGCATGAGCTCCTTCGGGAACCTCGCGCCGATGCCGAGCAACCCCTTGACGAGGCGCTGGATCTCGCCGACGAGCTGGTCGGGTGTGAGGCTCGTGGGATCCACCGGCGGGCGGTCGAGATCGAGCTCGCGCACCACCCGGTCGAGGTCGGCGTCGGGTGGCAGCGCCCCCAGGTCGCGCAGCGCGACGAGCTGGGCCATCACGTCGTTTCCGGCGCCGCCCAGCAGGAGGCGCAGGAAGGCCCGGCGGCGGGGCTCGTCGAGCCGGCCGGTGATGCCGAAGTCGAGCAGGCCCGTGCGCCCGTCGGGGAGGACGACGAGGTTTCCGCTGTGCAGGTCACCGTGGAAGATGCCGAGCAGGATCGCCCCCTCGAGGAACCCGATCATGCCCGTGCGCACGATGGCCTCGGTGTCGAGACCCGCACCCCGCATGCCCACCACGTCGTCGAAGGCGAACCCGTCCAGGCGCTCCATCACGAGCACGCGAGGGGTGACGAGCTCGGGGTGGGGGCGGGGGATCACGTAGCCGCGCTGATCCAGCTCGGCGAACGTGCGGGCGATGTCGAGCATGTTCTCGGCCTCGAGCCGGAAGTCCAGCTCCTCGGCGATGGTCTGCGCGAACAGCTCGACCAGCGCCGGAGGGTTGGCGAGCGCGGCCACCGGGATCCGGCCGACGAGGCGGGTCGCCAGCCAGGCCATCGCCCGCAGGTCCTGGTGGACGAGCCGGGCGACGGCAGGACGCTGCACCTTGACCACCACCGACTCCCCGGTGCGCAGCGTCGCGGCGTGGACCTGCGCGATCGACGCCGCCGCCAGCGCGGTGCGGTCGAACGAGCGGAACACCTCCTCCAGCGGGCGGCCGAGGTCGCCCTCGACCACCTCGCGCACCACGTCGAACGGCTCGGGGGGCACCTGGTCGCGGCACAGCTTGAACTCGTCGACCAGCTCGGGCGGGAAGATGCCCTCGCCCGACGAGATGATCTGCCCCAGCTTGATGTAGGTGGGCCCCAGGCGCTCGGCGGCGAGCCGGAGCCGGCGCGAGATGCCGGCCCGGCTGGCGGAGCGGTCGCGCCGCCGCCGTTCCCGCAGCCACCAGGCCCCCACTGCGGTGCCGAGCTGGCGCGACACCGCGGCGACCCGGCGGCCGGGTGGCAGGCGTCGGGGGGCGACCAGGTGGGGCACCTCGGCGCGCAGCCGCTGCCGGACGGCCACCAGCCCGCGCCGCCAGACCAGGTCACCGGGCCTGTCGAGGGTCCACGGTGGCGTGTCGCTGAAGCTGCCGTGGACGAGGTCGGTGGGGGCGGCCGGCATCGCTGGCGAGTCTCGCGGACCGTCGCGGTCGCCGCCATGTGCGCCCGGGGCCGGCGCGCCCGGCACACCCGGCGTGCTACAGCGGGAGCACCCGGCCGGCGTCGACCGCCACGCCCTCGTCGCGCAGGCGGCGGGCATGCTCGCGCTCGTTACCCGGCACCAGCCGGCCGTCGGACGCGACGACGCGCCACCAGGGGAGGCCGTCACCGCTCGTGGCGAGCACGCGCCCCACGGCACGGGCCGCACCGGGGTGGCCGGCCTCGGCCGCGACCTCGCCGTAGGTGACGACCTCGCCCGGCTGCAGCGACTGGAGGACGGCGACGACCGCCTGCTCGAATCGCGACATGTCCAGCAACGTAGATCGGGCGCCGGCCGGAGCGCGGCTCGAGCCCCTGCCCGAGGTCCACGGCTCGGTGGCGGTGGTGACCGGGGCGAGCCGGGGGCTCGGCGCGGGGCTCGCGGCCCGGTTCGTGGAGCTGGGGATGCGGGTCGGCCTCTGCGCCCGCAGCACCCCAGAGCCGCCACCCGGTGCCCCGGACGACCGGGTCGTCAGGGCGCCGGTCGACGTCACCGAGGCGGCTGCGGTCGACGCGTTCTGCTCCCAGGTGGTCGAGGCGCTGGGGCCGATCGACCTCTGGGTGAACAACGCCGGGGTGCTCGACCCGGTCGGGCCGCTGCGCGACGCGGATCCGGCTGCGGTCGCCCAGCACATCGGGGTGAACGTGCTCGGGGTGATGCACGGTGCCGCCACCTACGCGCGGCACGTCCGGTCACGTGGCGGCGGTGGCGCCCTGGTCGACATCACGAGCGGCGCGGCGTCGACGCCGTACGCGGGGTGGGCGCCGTACTGCGCCTCGAAGGCGGCCGTGGACCAGCTGAGCCGCGTGCTCGCCCTCGAGGAGGCCGACGGCGACCTGCGCGTGCTGGCCGTGGCCCCGGGCGTGGTCGACACCGACATGCAGGCGGCGATCCGGGCCACGCCACCCGAGCGGTTCCCCCGCGTGCAGCGGTTCCGCGACCTGCGGGCGCAGGGGGCGTTCAACAGCCCGGCATGGGTGGCCGACCACATCCTGAGGTACGCGTTCGGCCCGGTGCCCGCCGACGGACCGGTGGTGGTGCGGGTGCCCGAGGAGCCCCGGCCCGCCTGAGGAAGACCTCTCAGGTCGGCTACGTTCGCCCCCATGCGCAGCCTCACCAGCGACGAGGCGGTGTCGCACGCCGAGGCGATCGCGGGGCAGGGGTGGTCGGTGATCGACGACGCGATCGAGCCGGAGCTGGCCGACGAGCTCGTGGCCACGCTGGACCGCCTCGAGACCGAGCTCGGCGTGGTGCCGGCCGACAACAGCTTCGAGGGCCGGCGGACGACCCGCATCTACAACCTGCTGGTCCACGGCGACGTGTTCGCCCGCGTGCCGACCCACCCCGCGGTGCTCCCGGTGGTGGAGGCCGTGCTCGACCCCGGCTGCCTGCTGTCGTCGCTGTCGTCGATCACCATCGGCCCCGGGGAGTCGGCACAGCCGATCCACGCGGACGACCAGCTCATCCCCATCCCGAAGCCGCATCCGCCCGTCGTGTGCAACACGATGTGGGCGCTGACCGACTTCACCGAGGCGAACGGGGCCACGCGGTTGGTGCCCGGCAGCCACCTGCAATCCGATCCCGACTTCGGAGGCCGGTACGAGTCGGTGGCGGCCGAGATGCGGCGGGGGAGCGTGCTGGTGTGGAACGGCAGCCTCTGGCACGGCGGCGGCGCCAACACCACCGACGAGCGCCGCATCGGCCTGGCGTGCAACTACTGCGCCGGGTTCATCCGCCAGCAGGAGAACCAGCAGCTCGGGATCCCCCGCGAGGTCGCTCAGCGCTTCGACGACCGGCTGGCGCGGCTGTGCGGGTACGGCACCTACAACGGGCTGATCGGCCACATCGACAAGCGCGATCCCCTCGAGCTCCTGCGGGGCGACGCGGTGGCGGGCACCGGGCGATCCGGGGTGATCTTCGATCAGACCTGACCGGCGTCGG
>JBKHJZ010000031.1:0-24871 GCA_046537875.1 Acidimicrobiia bacterium
AGCGCACTACCCGAGCCGGTCGCAGACGGAGCGGCGGAGCACCGAGCCCGCCACCACCTCGGGCGACGGCCGGTCTCCGGCCCGCAGGCGCGCGCGGCTCGCCGACACCCGCGCGATCCGGATCCGCGGCTGGGCGTGCACGCGCGCCACCGCCCGGTCGATGGTGACGGGAGACACCCCGCGACCCGGACCGGCCCTGCGGCGGCGCCGGCGCACCCGCCGGGGCCGGCGGCGAAGGGTGTCGAGCACCCGTGCGGTCTGCGCTCCAGAGACCTGCATCACCGTTCGTCATCGGCGCGGAATCGTGCGAACTTGAGTGATTCTTCCACGACGGGTGGTTCATCCGACACGGATCGGGGCGACACGACGTCACTTTTCCCGTGGGTCGCGTGTGCCGGCGTTCGGGCGGCGGTGACCGCACCCACCCACGGCACCCCGGTTGCACGGAGCGCGGTAGCGGATGCGCTGAGGGTGGCTCCTGTGGTGAGGACATCGTCGATCACCACCACCGGGGGCCGGTCGCCGGCCGTGAGGGCGACCGACGGGCCTCCGTGCCCGGGGGCGGCGCGCGACGCGAGCACTGCGTTCGCGCGCCGCTCGCCGCGGGACCGACCCGTCTGGGCCCCGCCACCCCGGCGCACCAGCAGGGGGACGCAGGATGCACCCCACCGGCGCGCCACGGCCACGGCGAGCAGCTCCGCCTGATCGAAGCCCCGCACCCGCCGGCGGCGCGTGGCCGTGGGGGCCCAGGTGACGACCGCCCCCGGCGGCGGTGTCAGCAGGCCCGCCATGCCGTCGGCCAGCCAGCGGAGCACGGCGCGGTCGTTGCGGTACTTGAACCGGGTGATCACCGCCCGCGCCGCGCCCGCGTACACCAGGAACGACCGGCACTCGTCGAGCCCGGGGGGCGGCGGCACCGGGCCGGCGGCCCACATGACCGCCCGGCAGCGGTCGCAGGGCGCCGGGCCCGCCACACCACAGACCGGGCAACGGGTGGGCATGAGCACACGCGCACCCTACGGACGGGGTACGACAGCCGACGCATGCCCCCCCGCTCGGCGGCCTCGAGCACCAGGGTCTGGAGCCTTCTCGTGGGGCATCTCCTCACTTCTGGTCGCGCAAGTGGTTGCCCTCCAACCACAAGCGCGACCAGTTGTCCCTGGGATCGCTCCCGTGCCTGCCCGCTCCGTCGACCGGTCGAGTGGTCGATATCCCGGCCGGTCGCGACCGGCCGGGCCCGTACGCTGGCTCGGTGCTCGGCCTCCGACCCGTCGTCGACCCCCGGACGCGCCTGCCGCGCCTCGTGCTCGGCCTCGTGCTGCTCGGCCTCGGGATCGCGTTCATGGTCGCCGCCGATCTCGGGCTGGCGCCGTGGTCGGTGCTCGACCAGGGGATCTCACGGCGGACCGGCATCCCCATCGGCACGGTCAGCATCCTCGTCGGCGCGGTCGTCCTGGCGTGCTGGCTGCCGCTGCGCGAGCGGCCGGGTGTCGGCACGGTCCTCAACATCGTCGTCATCGGGACGACGATCGATGCGGCGCTGCTCGTGCTCGACACGCCGGACGGCACCCTGGGTCGGGCGGCGTATCTCGCGATCGGCGCCTTCCTGTGGGGGCCGGGCTCCGGGTGGTACATCGGGGCCGGCCTCGGCCCCGGCCCCCGCGACGGGCTGATGACCGGGCTCGCGGCGCGCGGCGTCGGCTCGATCCGGCTGGTGCGCACCGGCATCGAGGCCACCGCGCTCACCGTCGGCTGGCTGCTGGGTGGCTCCGTGGGCGTCGGCACGCTGGTGTTCGCGGCCACGATCGGGCCCAACGTGCAGTTCTTCCTCCGCCGGCTGGCCGTGAGGCCCGCAGCCAGACCGTCCGCCCCCGCCGCGCTAGACGGCCCCGGGGCGGTGCCGGCGATCGAGGGCTGAGCCCACCAGGGGCACGGTGCCCGCCAGCGTTGCCCACGCGGCCCGCATCACCCCGCGGGTGAGCGCATGCCCCACCCAGATCGTCACGAACATCCCCGCCACGGCGACGGGTGCCCAACGCCACGTCAGCGTGAGCACGATGCGTTCGACGGTGCCGTGGGGGCTGGTCACCGGTTCCCAGCTGTTGAGCCGGGCGACCCGGCCGAGTACCACACCGACCGCGCACAGCCCGTGGAGCGCCAGCTCGACGTGGTGACGCCAGCGGCCGAGACCCGTCGCGACGAGGTAGCCGGCCACCTCGCGGAGCACGACCGCGTACGCGACGAACCCGGCGGCGATGAACGCCGCGTAGACCGGGAGCACCCCGGTCACCACCGCGAGGTCGCTGTCGGCCCGGATCACGTCGCCCCGCAGGTGCACCAGGTCGGTGATCACGTAGGGCGCGTTCGGCAGGAAGAGCAGGACGATCGCCGCACCGCCCCACCAGCCGACCGACCGGCGGGCACGGTCCCGGAACACCGCGAGCGCCAGCACGGCCGGGACGAACGCGAGGAGCAGGTTCCACGCCATCCAGAAGCGGTTCGGGGCGATGACGTCGACCACGCCGTCGGCCACTGCGGTGACGGTCTCCATCTCCCCATCGTGGCCGATCGCCCGGCACAGTGCGGGCCACGGTGCCGCGGCGGTCAGCCCTCCGATGCGGCGGGCGCCTCGATGGGCCGGGTGGCCACCACGCGCTCGAGGGCCGTGACACCCACCCGGCGATCCGCCCACACGAGCAACGGGGGCAATGCGACGAGCGTGGCGACCAGCGCCACGACGACGTTGACCGCGACGACCACGCCGAAGCTCTCGAGCAGCGGGAAACCCGACAGGGCAAGGGCTGCGAAGCCGGCGACGGTGGTGAGGCCGGCGGCGGCGAAGGCGCCCCCGACGCGACCCGACGCCCGATCGGCGGCCGCCTCCGGGTCCCGGCCCCGCCCGCGCTCCTCGACGTAGCGGGCGCACAGCACCACCGTGAACTCCACGCACACGGCGACGATCAGCGGGCCGGACACCGCCGCGAGGGGGCTCATCTCGACGTCGAGGAACGCCACCACCAGCGCGGCCGATCCGACCGCGACCAGCACCGGGATCAGCGGCAGGACCGCCCAGACGAGCGACCGGGTGAGCACGATCAGCAGCAGCGCGGCACCGCCGAGCGCGAGGTACACCATGAACGCCCGATTGGTCTGCAGGGCCCGTATGGTCTCGATCCCGAGCACCGACAGCCCGCCGGCACGGGCCTCCACACCCGGTGGGGGGTCCGCCGCCGCGGTGATCTGGTCGATGATCCGCTCGGTCTCGGCGAGGGGCAGGTTCCCGATCGCGAAGATCAGGTGCGCCCGGCTGCGGTCCTGGCTGATGAACATGTCCCGCAGCGAGGGGGGCGCCGCGTCGAGCACGGTCGCGACCGCGTCCGGGCTGGCCGTGCCGCCGCCGAGGCCGGCGGCCAGCGTCGCGAAGCTCGCGGCCGTGGTGACCTCGGGGTGCCGGTCGCTCTGCGCGGTGGCGAAGTCATCGAGCCAGGCGACGACCTCCGGCCGGGTCACGTCGTCGGCCTCGACGAGGAAGCTGATCTCGCCCGACGAGCCCGTCACCTCACGGACCCGGTCGAGCTCGTCGAGCACGGGGTTGTCCTGGGGGATGAACCCCTCGGGGTCGGAGGCGATCTCGGTGCCGCTGTCGACGCTGAGCCCGACGACCGCGATGGCCAGCGCGGAGACGGCCACCAGCCCGGGCCGTCCCCGCGCGCTGCGGGCGATGGCCCGGATCCAGCGATCGACGCTGAGCGACGGCAGCCGGCGCCAGCGCCGGCGCCGCGAGACATGGTCGTGAACGCCCAGCGCGCCGACCGTCACCACCACGCCGACGACGAAGATGACGGCGACGCCGATCGCGAGCATCGCCCCGTAGTCCGAGATCATCGGGACCGGCGACAGCCGGAGGCTGAGGAAGCCGGCGACCGCCGCGAGCGCCGCGGCGAACAGCCCCGGGCCGAGCGCCTCCAACGTGGTGCGACCGGGGTCGGCCTGCCCGCCGGCCCGTTCCTCCTCGACGCGGGCGTGGGTCTGGATCGCGAAGTCGACCCCCATGCCGAGAAGCACCGGCAGCCCCGAGATGGTCACCATCGACAGGGTGATGCCGCGGAACCCGAAGGCGCCGAAGGCGGCGGCCGCCCCCACCAGCACGGCGACCAGCGGCAACAGCCGCCACCGGCCGCGCACGAACAGCGCCAGCACGACGGCCATCGCCCCCACCGCGAGCAGGCCCATGCGGGCCATGGCCTGCTGCATGCCGTCGGTGACCTCGCGCAGCAGCGCCTGCGGGCCGGTGACGGTGGCGGTCACGCCCTCGAGCCCGACCTCGGCGACGACCCGCTCGGCGGTACGGACCGCGCCCGACTGCTCCTCCAGGGCGAGCCCCCCGGCCGGGCGGGCGGTGAGCATCGCGTGCCGCTCGTCGGGGATCTGGCCGCGCAGCTCGTCGCGGATGGCGCCGTCCTCGTCGAACACCACGGTCTCGATCAGCGCGGGGTCGTCGGCCGCCTCGGGGGGCAGCCCGGCGATGCCCAGGGCGAGCTGCAGGCTGCTGTGCGGTCCGACCACCGAGTGGTAGCGGCCGCCGGCCAGCAGCCGCTCCTCGATCTCCTCGAGGCGCCGCCGGTTGGCCGGCGACAGGATCTCACGCACGTCGCCCTCCAGCAGCACCAGCACGGGTGTGTCACCGAACTCGGCCTGGAGCGCGCGCGTCCGGGCGAGCACCTCGCTGTCCGCCGGCACGAGGGTCTCCTGGCCCGAGGAGAACTCGAGCCGCGGGATGCCGGCGGCGAGCGCCCCGGCGCCGACGAGCACCAGCACCAGCGCGACCGCGGAGTGGCGAACGACGAACGCCGCCAGCGGCCGCACCACCGATCGGCGTCGCACGTGCGGGGGATCCCTCGTTGGCGGTCGGGGACTCTCGGTGGCTCAGTACCGGTAGTGCTCGGCCTTGTACGGCCCCTCCAGCGGGACCCCGATGTACTCGGCCTGCTCGGCGGTCAGCCTGGTGAGCTTGACGCCGAGCGCGTCGAGGTGCAGCCGGGCGACCTTCTCGTCGAGCTGCTTGGGCAGCACGTGGACGCCGAGCGGGTAGTTGTCGGCCTTGCCGAACAGCTCGATCTGGGCCAGCACCTGGTTGGTGAAGCTCATCGACATCACGAAGCTGGGATGGCCGGTGGCGCAGCCGAGGTTCAGCAGCCGGCCCTCGGCCAGCATGATGATCGAGTGACCGTCCGGGAACACGTACTCGTGCACCTGGGGCTTGATCTCGACCCGCCGGACGTCGCTCATGCGGGCGAGCCCCGCGACGTCGACCTCG
Organism: Acidimicrobiia bacterium; assembly: GCA_046537875.1. Lineage (GTDB taxonomy): Bacteria > Actinomycetota > Acidimicrobiia > Acidimicrobiales > VFJN01 > JBKHJZ01. Next base: position 5,318 of record JBKHJZ010000031.1, read on the forward strand.
TTGTCGAAGTGGCCGATGTTGCCGACGATCGCGTTGTGCTTCATCCGGGCCATGTGCTCCGCGGAGATGATCCCCTTGTTGCCGGTGGCGGTGATGAAGATGTCGGCGCGGTCGAGCATCGCCTCGAGGGTCGTGACCTCGAAGCCCTCCATCGCCGCCTGCAGCGCGCAGATCGGGTCGACCTCGGTGATCACGACCCGGCAGCCCTGCCCGCGCAGTGACTGCGCCGAGCCCTTGCCGACCTCGCCGTAGCCGCAGACCACGGCCACCTTGCCGCCGAGCATCACGTCGGTCGCACGGTTGATGCCGTCGATCAGGCTGTGGCGCACGCCGTAGAGGTTGTCGAACTTCGACTTGGTGACCGCGTCGTTGACGTTGATGGCGGGGAACAGCAACGTGCCGGCGTCGGCCATCTGGTAGAGCCGGTTGACCCCGGTGGTCGTCTCCTCGGTCACCCCGGTGATCCCGTCCGCGATCGTGGTCCACCGGGCCGGATCCTCGCCGAGCGACCGCCGCAGCAGGTCGAGCACGACCCGCCACTCCTCGGGATCGTCGTCGGTGGCCCCGGGGACCGCCCCGGCCCTCTCGTACTCCACGCCCTTGTGCACGAGCAGCGTGGCGTCGCCGCCGTCGTCGAGGATCATGTTCGGACCGCCCGTGGTCCCGTCCGGGCGCGGCCACCGGAGGCCCTGCTCGGTGCACCACCAGTACTCCTCGAGGGTCTCCCCCTTCCACGCGTAGACGGGCACACCGGCGGGGGCGTCGACCGTGCCGGTCGGGCCCACGACCACCGCGGCAGCCGCGTGGTCCTGGGTCGAGAAGATGTTGCACGACACCCATCGCACCTCGGCGCCGAGCGCGACGAGGGTCTCGATGAGCACGGCCGTCTGGATCGTCATGTGCAGCGACCCGGTGATGCGGGCGCCGGCGAGGGGCTGGGCGTCGATGAACTCGGCGCGCAGGGCCATGAGCCCCGGCATCTCGACCTCGGCGAGCTCGATCTCCTTGCGGCCCCAGGGCGCGAGCGACAGGTCGGCGACCTTGAAGTCGCCCTCTCGAACGGTGGTCATGGGTTGTCTCCCTGATGACGTCGATGGATGGCCGGCGGCGGGCGCGCCGCGACCGATGTCCGTCACCGGGCTGGGTGCCGCTGCACCACCCATGTCAGCCCGAGGTCGCCGAGCCTAGCGCGCCGCCCCGGAGGCGGACGCGCCCCCGCACCCGGGGCGGTCACGTGACATGGGATCCGGTCGGGGTCCGGCCGAGGTCAGGCCGGGCGGGCGTCAGGCCGGGGCCGCGGCCCGGACGGGCGCGACCTCGACCGGGATGCCGTTGAGCACCGCGGTGCCCGACACGGGGTCGACCTGCTGGTCGTCCGACAGCAGGTTCGTGTTCACGCCTGCGAACCGGCGGGCCACCGTCAGCTCGACCCCGTCGAGGTCGTGTCCCCAGCCGTGCGGGACGCTCACGACCCCGGGGCGGATGGCGTCCGTGACCTCCACCGGGATCACCACCGACCCCGCGCGTGAGGTCACGGTGGCCTCGTCCCCGTCGGTGAGCCCCAGCCGGCCGGCGTCCTCGGGGTGCACGTGCAGCGTGCAGCGGGGCCTGCCCTTCACCAGCACCTCGACGTTGTGCATCCACGAGTTGTTGGAGCGCAGGTCGCGCCGCCCGATGAGCGACAGGCGGCCGCCGTCGCGGGTGCCGGGGTCGTCGAGCGCGGCGCGCAGGCGGCCGACGTCGGCCGTGAGCGGCTCCGGTGCGAGCTCCACCATGCCCGACGGGGTGCGGAGCACGTCGGGCAGCCGGGGCTCGAGGGGGCCGAGGTCCACCCCGTGGGGATGGGCGAGCAGCACGTCGAGCGTCAGCCCGCCGGGCTCGGCCCCGACGCCGTCGCCGTAGGGCCCGGTGCGCAGCATCAGGTCGAGCAGGCGCTCGGGACCGGTGCGCTCGCCGAGCAGGGCGACGATCTCGTCGGGATCCCGGCCGGCGACCCGGCCGTCGGCGTCGTTCACCGCGGCGTCCACCAGCGTCCGGACGAGCAGGTCGTCGACCACGGCGGGGTCGGCGTCGGCACCCATGCCCTGCGCGATCAGGGCGAGGCGGGCGAGGATCTCCCACTCGTCCGGCTGGCCCTCGTCGAGCGGCAGGGCGGGTGGGCTGTAGTTGGCCACGTTCCGCACCGCGACCTGGAGCAGCGCCAGGTCGTAGTGGCCCTTCTGCAGGGCGCTGGGCACCGGCAGGATCACGTCGGCGTGGCGCGTGGTCTCGTTGACGTAGGGGTCGACCGCGACGTGCAGGTCGAGGCCGGCGAGGGCGGCGTCGAGCCGCGCCGCGTTCGGCGTCGACAGCACCGGGTTGCCGGCCACCGTCACGAGCGCCCGCACCTGCCCCTCGCCGGGGGTGTCGATCTCCTCGGCCAGGCAGGCCACCGGCAACTCGCCCAGCGTCTCCCCCAGCCCGCGCACGCGGCTGCGACGCCGGTGGATGGTGAGCCCCCGCCCCCGGCCGGGCGTGCCCCGGGTGTTGGCGGCGCCGGCCGCCGCCCGGGTGAACATGGCGCCCCCCGGCCGGTCGAGGTTGCCGGTGAGCGCGTTGAGCACGTCGACCAGCCACGACGTGACCGTGCCGTGGGCGGCGGTGGTGGTGCCGATCCGGCCGTAGACGCACGCGGTGGGGGCCTCGGCGAGGTCGTGCGCCAGCGCGCGGATGGCCGCCGGCTCCAGGCCCGTCACCTCGGCAACCACCTCGGGCGTGAAGGGCTCGGCGAGGGCGAGCACCTCATCGACGCCGCGCAGGTGCCGGGCCGCCGGTCCCGTGTCGACCAGCCCGTCGGCGGCGAGCACGTTGACCAGCGCCATCAGCAGGAACGCGTCGGCGCCGGGCCGGATCGCCAGGTGGTTCGTGGCCGCCGCCGCGGTGCGGGTGCGCCGGGGGTCGACCACGACCAGAGAGCCGCCGCGGGCGAGCAGGGACTCGATGCGGCCCGGCCAGTCGGGCGCCGTGGCCAGGCTGCCGTTGGAGGCGTACGGGTTGGCGCCGAGGAGCAGCAGGAAGTCGGTGCGGTCGATGTCGGGCACGGGCACCGTGAGCGCCCCGCCGAACATCAACCCCGACGAGACCTCCTTCGGCCGCTGGTCGACCGTGCTGGCCGAGTAGACGTTGGTGGTCCCGAGCGCGCGGATGAGCGGGCGCAGGTAGAGCAGGCCGGCCAGGTTGTGGGCGTTCGGGTTCCCGACGTAGATGGCGACGGCGTCACGACCGTGCCGCTCGACCACGGCGCGCAGGCGCCGGTCGACCTCGGCGAACGCCTCGTCCCAGGAGACCTCCTCGAAGCGACCCTCGCGCCGGACCACGGGCCGACGCAGCCGGTCGGGGTCCTCGTGGAGCTGGCGGAGGGTCGAGCCCTTCGGGCAGATGAAGCCGTGGCTGAACACGTCGCTGCGGTCGCCCCTGATCCGGCCGACCCGCGGCTCGCCACCGTGCCGCTCGAGGGTGATCTCCAGGCCGCACCCCGCTTCGCACAGCGGGCAGGTGCGGAACTCAACCTCGCGACCGTCGCCGGTCGGGGGACCCCCCGTCTCGCCGTTGCTCCGGATCGTGTCGGGCGGCATCACGTCCCTCCGTGGTCGTCCCCCTCCGGGGCCACATGCTGCCACGGCGGCACCCGCCCGGCCCCTACCTCCGAAGTCATCGACCCGCCCCGCACCGCGCCGGACCACGTCGAGCACCCCGTCCCGGGGCGAGGGACGCGACCACCACACGGCGGGCGCCCCGCCGGGCGCCACAGGCAGGCCGGGCGTCAGCCGGCGAGCGCCCGCTTCAGGTCGTCGAGCACCGGCACGGGACCCGGATCGACCCCGGCCTGGGTCGCCAGGTGGAGCGACACGGCGTCGCCGATCATCACAAGGTCCAGGAGCTGGGCCAGCGGGCCGTCGCCCACCGCGCGCACCTCCACCACCTCGTGCACCACCTCGGCCATCAGGTCGCGCACCAGGTCGAACCGCCGGGACTCCTGGGGGTGCTCCTCGTCGTGGCGTAGCTCGACGAGCGTGAAGAGCTGGCGCGTCACGTCGCCGTGCTGTCCCCAGCCGCAGATCTCGTTGTGGCACATCTCGGGGATCACCGCGGTGAAGGCCGGCGCCTTCGCGTTCTCGTTCACCTGGGTCTTCCATCGCTGGGCGGCCACCGCCCCCACCGGCCCCGCACCAACGAGCAGCGGCACCGTGCGCCCGATGGTGCGGGCGATCCGCTGCGCGGCGTCGCCCGCCCGCAGCGCGTCCCGCCGGACCTGCAGCTGGGCGACCGCGGCGTCGACCCAGCTCGAGGCGCCCGGGAACAGGCCGGCCCGCTCGAGCACGCCGAAGAGGGGCACGGCCAGCGCGCCCAGGGCCGCCCGGGGCATCGGCAGGTCGCCGGGCACCGGGACGTGCGGCGCATGCCACGCCCGCCCCAGCTCGGCCAGGCGGCCACCGGAGGAGACCGTCACCATCCGGGCCCCGGCCCCGGCCGCCACCTCCGCGGCCTCGAGCACCTCCTCGGTGTTCCCGGAGAACGACACCGCGACGCAGAGCGTGCGCGGACCCACGAACGAGGGCGGCGAGTAGCCCTTCGTGACCACGAGCGGGACGGGCACGAACGGCCCGCCCGCCGCCGCGAGCACGTCGCCCGCGACGCCGCTGCCGCCCATGCCGAGAACCAGCACCGCGTCGACGTCCTCCCCACCGGGGAGGCCTTCGACACCGTCGGCCACCTCGGCCGCCGCGGCCACCTGCTCGGGCAGCCCCATCGTCACCCCGAACATGTCGAGGCTGTCGAGCACCCCTCTGTCCACTCCGTCGATGGCCGACACCGGGTCAGGCCTCGAACGTCGGGCCGATGCCCTGGGCCTCGGCCTTGGCGAGGAGCCGCCGGTGCTCCTCGTCGTCGACCGTCTCGGCCTCGTCGACCAGCATGATCGGGATGTCGTCGCGGATCGCGTAGCGCCGCTTCAGCCGCGGGTTGTAGAGCGAGTCCTCGTCCTCGAAGTAGAGCAGCGGCCCCTTGTCCTCGGGGCACGCGAGGATCTCGAGGAGCTGGGGATCGAGTGCCATGCGATCAGGCCTCCGTCGTGGGTGTCGCCGGTGATGCCTGTGCGCCCGGTCCCACCGGGGACACAGGTGCGCCGGCCGGGCCGGGCGTGGGCTGGGTCACGAGCGCCCGCAGCTCCGCCACCCGCGCGTCACACGCCTCGCGCGTCGGTGCCTCGAGGTTGAGGCGGAGCAGCGGCTCGGTGTTCGACGGGCGGAGGTTGAACCACCAGTCGCCGGCGTCGACCGTGAGGCCGTCCAGCCGGTCCTGCTCGGCACCCGCGAAGGCCTCGGCGACGCGCTCGATCACCGCGGCCTGGTCGTCGACCCGGAAGTTGATCTCGCCCGAGGCGGCGTACCGGTCGAACGGCCGGCGGAGCTCGGACAGCGGCACGCCCGCCTTGCACACCTGCTCGAGCACGACCAGCGCCGCGATGGAGCCGGAGTCGGCCCGGTAGTTGTCTCGGAAGTAGTAGTGCGCCGAGTGCTCGCCGCCGAACGCTGCGCCCGTCTCGGCCATCACCTGCTTGATGAACGAGTGACCGACGCGGGTGCGCACGGGCACCCCGCCGTTCTCGCGGATCACCTCGGCCACCGCGCGGGAGCAGATGAGGTTGTGCAGGATCGTCGCCCCGGGTTCCCGCTCGAGGATGCCCTTCGCGACGATGGCGGTGGTGGTCGAGCCCGACAGCGGTTCGGCCCGGTCGTCGACCAGGAAGACGCGGTCGGCGTCGCCGTCGAAGGCCAGACCGACGTCGGCCTCGACCTCACGGACCCGCGCCTGCAGGTCGCGGAGGTTCTCGGGCTGGATCGGGTCGGCCGGGTGGTTCGGGAAGCGGCCGTCGAGCTCCCCGTAGAGGATCTGCAGCTCGAAGGGCAGACCGTCGAAGACGCGGGGGACGACGAGCCCGCCCATGCCGTTGGCGGTGTCGGCCACCACGCGCAGCGGCGCCAGGGCGGCCACGTCGACGAACGAGCGCACGTGCTCGGCGAAGTCGTCGAGCAGGTCCATGCTCTCGATGCGGCCCGGCTCGCTCGGCGCCGGGGCGACACCCGTGGCGGCCAACCGCTTGATCTCGGCGAGGCCGGTCTCCTGCCCGATGGGGGCGGCGCCCGGCAGGCACATCTTGATCCCGTTGTACCCGGCCGGGTTGTGGGAGGCGGTGAACATGGCGGCCGGGGCGTCGAGATGGCCGGAGGCGAAGTAGACGAGATCGGTCGAGGCGAGGCCCAGGTCGACGACGCCGAGGCCCTGGGTCTGCACCCCCTCGGCGAACGACGCAGCCAGCTCGACGCCCGACGGCCGCATGTCGCGGGCGATCAACACCCGGTCGATGCCCCCGACATCCCTCAGGAAGCGACCGAAGGCGGCCCCGATGCGCTCGCACAGCTCGGCATCGATCTGGTCGGGGACCGTGCCCCGCACGTCGTAGGCCTTGAAGATCGCGTCGAGATCCGGCATGGGCCTTCCACGCTACTCCCCCGCGGTCGCGCCGCCCTTCACCCCGTCAGTCCCCCACGGCGGTGCGCCCCTCCACCCCGCCCGCGCTCCGCCCGCGCGGGGCGCGGACCGGCGGGAGCTCGTCCGGGTCCGCCTCGTAGGCCCCCTCGGCCGACCAGTGCCGGATGCGGAGGAGGTCGCGCACGAGCTGCACCGCGTCGCGCGCCGCGCTGACCGTCGACCGCCCCCTGTACGTCACCTCCACGGGCACCGCCGTCACCGAGAGGTTGTGCCGCTCCATCAGGTGCAGCACCTCGATGTCGAACGCGAACCGGTCGACGCGGGTGCGCGCGAACAGGAAGCGGGCGACGTCGGACCGGAAGGCCTTGAGCCCGCTCTGGGTGTCGCGGTAGGCGCCGAGGAGCACCGCGTAGCCGAGCCAGTTGATCGCCCGCGAGCCCACCGACCGCAGCCACGAGGTCGGCGCGAGCGTCCTGCTGTCGGGATGCCGCCGATCGCCGATGGCTGCGTCCCAGCCCTCCTCGACGGCGCGCAGCACCCGCCGGAGCTGCTCGGGGCCGTAGGCCAGGTCGGCGTCGGTGAACGCGATCGTCCGGCCGCGCGCCGCCAGCACCCCCACCCGCACCGCCGCCCCCTTGCCCCGGTTCCCGGGTTGGACGACCACCTGGTCGGCACCGGCCGCCAGGGCCGCATCGGCCGTGGCATCGGTGGACCCGTCGTCGACCACCACGATCTCGAGGCCGCCGGCGGCGTCGACGTCGTCGAGGCCCTCGCGCAGGCGGCGCAGGCTGTCGGCGATGCGGTCGGCCTCCTGGTACGCGGGCACCACCACGCTGAGCCGGCGATCGCCGGGCGGCGGCGGTCGGTCGGAGCGCTGCTGCCGCGCACCGGTGAGCTCGTTGAGCAGGACCAGCCGGTACCCCGCGAGCCGCAGCGCCGCTGCGACCGCCAGGGCCACGAGCTTGGCCTCCACCAGTGCGGGCGTCGACTCGAACCCGGTGCCGGCGAACAGCGCGCCCAGCACCCCCACGTCGACGGCGCCCGCCAGCGCCGCCACCACCACGAAGGCCCCCGGCAGCTCCACCCACCGGACGTACGGATCGCTGCGGAACGTGACCTCCCGGTGCAGCACGTACGACAGCAGGCTGGCCACGGCGATGGCCGTCGCGTCGGCGACGACGAGCATCCACCCCAGCCCCTGGCGGAGCGCGACCAGCACGCCGACGTCGACCACCGTGGGGACGAGCGCCACGGCGGCGAACCGCCGGAGCCGCCCGGTCACCGCAGGGGTGGGGCGCCGCCGTCACCGGCGACCCACCCGGTCTCCCGGGGGATCGCTGCCGGCGGGCGCCTCGGCCGGAACCTGAACCGCCCACGGCGCGCCAGGAGCAGCAGGCCGGCGACCCCGAGCCCGGTCAGCGCGTACGAGACCCACTCCACCGGGGTCCGCCCGTACCGCAGCTCGACCTGCGTGTCGGTCGGCACCACCACCATGAAGTTCGGGGCCACGCGGTACGGTCCGTCGGCCCCGTCGACCCGCCAGTTCGGGAAGTACGACATCTTCACGAGCACCGGGCTGCCGACCCGGTCGACCTCGAACGAGATGCTGTCGTCCTCCACCTCGACATCGCTCACCTCTGCGGGCTCGACGCGGCGCTCGCGGGCCAGGTCGTGCGAGTCGACCCGCTGCCAGTCGTCCGGGCCGTCGACGGCGAGCGGCACCGGCCAGCGCGCCGGGTCGTTGAACCAGCGGACCGCCGGCCCCCCGTAGCGACCGGACTCGTCCGGCGGCTCCTCGAGCCACGACCGCGGGTCGTGGCCGACGCCGCTGACGACCGCGGGCTCGTGCTCGAGCGCCTCGACCACCTCGCTGCGGGCCACCTCGAAGATCGCCCACGGGCCCGACGTGGCGATCTCCTCGAGGTCGGGATGCTCGCGGGCGCCCTCGATGGCGGCCGCCGATGTCGCCATGTAGTAGCGCACCCCCATGAGCTGGAGGTGCTGCACGCCCCGGTCGAGATCGAAGCTGCCGTAGGGCAGGTCGCGCTGGGCGGCGCTCGGGTTGGCCGACAGCTCGGTCTGGACGAGGAAGTGGAACGGTGTCGTCGCCGAGGCCTCGAAGTACAGGCCCTCCATCGAGCCGATGCACCCGTCGGTCCAGTGGGGCAGGAGCATGAGCGCCATCGGCGTGCCGTAGCGGTCGAGCTCCTTCTCGTACTCCCAGAAGGCGCGGCCGCACCCCCGCTCGGCGCCCACCTCGTCCATCGTCCGCACCACGTGGTGGTACTCGCGGTAGAGCTCCTTGCCCTCGTAGCCGCTGTAGTTCCACTTGGCCCACCCCGTGACGAAGCTCTCGGGCCCGCTGTGGAACTGCACCGGCCCGAAGCTCGGCCACACGTAGCCCGTGGTCGACGCGTCCGCGCCCGCGGGCACGCCGGCGCGCGCGCTCCCCGGCAGGGCGCCGAGCGGCAGCCCCACGACCACCAGGATCGCCACCAGCGCACCGACAGCCGTGACGGCCCCCGACATCCAGAGCGAGGGCCGACCACCACGGATCAGGCCGCCGACGAGCCGGAGGACCTCGGACACCGCCACGGCGGCGAGCAGCATCGCGGTCAGGTAGTAGAAGGGCAGCAGGCGGCCGTTCCACAACCGGCCCTCCGGCACCACCACGAACGCCACGCCTGCCGCGGCGGTCATCAGCACGAGGAACACGCCCGGGCGGAACCGCAGCGCCAGGCTGAGCCCGGCGCCCACGATGGCCAGGGCCAGCACCCACCGCAGGTCGACGTCGGGCGATTCGGAGGGGATCAGGTACTGCCAGATGGTCTCGCCCTGGTCCCGGTACGGCAGCTTCTCCCACCCCATGTCGTTCAGGAAGTCGCGGCGCAGGTAGAAGGGCAGCACCCAGAACGCGGCGAGCAGGCCGCCGACCACCAGGACCGGCGTGACCCACCGCACCGCGTCCGACAGCAGCCAGAGGCCGGTGGCCGCCAGCAGTGCGCCGAGCGCCGCGGCCACCAGCCCGCCCGCGCTGTCGGGGGCGCCCAGCGCCAGCCCCGCGAGCGCGATCACCGCGCCGACGAGCACCAGCCCGACCCCCGGCACCCACGGCGAGCGGGACCGGCGGGCGCGCACCGCCACCGCGACCACCGTGCCCACCAGCGCGAAGAACGCCGGGATCAGGTGGCACAGGCCGGTCAGGGCGAGCAGCAGCGCGGCGAGCGCCCGGTGGCGCCCGGTCTCCAGGCCGCGCATCACCACGCCGAGGTACACGAGCGCCAGGCTCAGCGACATCGAGAACGCGAACTCGCCGGCGAGCGTGGAGGGCACGTTGCCGCCGTAGATGCTGAAGCCCCGGTAGAAGAGGAACGGCAGCGTGGCCACCGCCATGACGGCCGGCGTGGGGAACGTGGCGCCGGCGAGCCGGCCGAACAGGTAGGCGGCGGGCGGCAGCGTCAGCAGGCCGCTGACCGACACCCACTTGAAGGCCACCCCGTACGGCAGCCCGACGAGCGCCAGCGCGAGCACGGCACCCGCGACGGCGAGGGTGCGTGCCCGCGGGTCGTGCCGGCGGACGACGGCGAGCGCCACGAGCGCGGCGCCGGCGAGCGCCGGGACGAGCCCCGCCCAGCCGTGGATGCCCGCGTTCAGCAGCACGATCGCCAGCGAGGGGACCACCATGTAGAAGTGGTAGGCGGGGAAGCCCGCGTACCAGTCTGGCGACCACCCCGTGATCTGGCCGTGGGGCAGCAGGTGGTCGCGCAGGTACGCCGGCCCCCACACGTGGGCGCCCATGTCGCCGCCCGCGGGCGTCGTGTCGCTGATCAGCAGCCCGGGCTGGAGCTGCAGGAGCACGAACACCACGCACACGCCGAGGACCAGGCCGTCGACGGCGATGCGGAGCGTGCGCCGCCGGGTGCCGTCGCCGGGGGCCAGCTCCGGCGAGGGCGCCGCCACCGGCACGGGGACGGTGGCCACGGCCGGCCGTGACAGCACGGAGGCGCCCGCCGTCGGGCCGCGCTCGGCCGTTGCGGGACCCCGATCGTGACCGTTGTCGAGCGTGCCGTCGTTGCTCACGACCCCACCAGGAGCACGACGGTGATCATGTTGAACACCACGTGCGCCGCGATCGGCGAGCCGAGCCGCCCGCTGCGCACGGCGAGGACGGCCGCCACGAAGCCGAACACCGCGAGGGCCGGGAACTGCAGGAGCTGGCCGTGCATGAACGCGAACAGCACGGAGCTGACGATCACGGCCGGCCAGGTGCCGAACCGGCGGATCAGCGAGCGCTGGAGCAGGCCGCGGTAGAAGATCTCCTCGATGATCGGCGCGCCGAGGCCGACGATCAGCACCAGGAGGATCACGCCCAGCGGGTCGGTGGCGCGATCGGTCAGGCCCCGCGCCGGCTCCCCGAGCTCCTCGCCAGAGACGTCGGTGAGCCAGAAGAACGGGAGGTAGATCAGCGGGATGATCACCAGCTGGGTGAGGGCTCCCCACCCGGCGCCCACCAGGACGTCGCGGCCGGTGACGCGCAGCCCGAAGTCGTGCGCCGGCCCCCGGCCGTGCCGGTACGAGGCGACGAGGGGGGCGCCCAGCAGGCCGACCCACAGCCCGAGCTGGGCGATGGCGACCCATCCCAGGGCCAGCTCGTCGGACTCGTCCAGCGGCGTCCCCGTGACCCCGTGCACGGCCGCCAGAGCGACCAGGCCACCGACGAGCCCCACCACCAGGCCGACCGCCGCGTACAGAAGCCCGTACGGGATGCTCGGCTCGTCCGCCGGCGCCCCGCCGGGCGCGGCGCGGTGCACGGGGGTCCGCTCGGCCACCATGCCAGGCTACGAGGCGAGGCTCCCGGGCCGCGACGCGGGACGGCGACGGTCGTCGATCGTCCAGCCGCGGGGCACGCTGAGCGCGTCGGCGTGCGCTCGGCACAGGTCGTAGCTCATCGGGTGCGCCTCGCTCCCCAGCGGGTCCAGCCAGGTGGTGCGCGCCTCGTAGTCGTATGTCAGGGTCGCCGTGGCGGGCTCGCTGCAACCGGGGCGGGCGCAGGCGCGGATCATGGCGGGACAACCTAGCGGCACGCTGCGTGCGCAGCCGGGATCGCCGGGTGCGACCGGTCACCAGGTCACGGCAGGACGACGTCCGCCGCCCGTCGCGCGCACGTGTGACCGCTCGATCCCCGTCGGCCCGTATCCTGTGATGCATGAGTGACCAGTCACCCCCTCCCCCGCCGCCGCCCTCGCCCGGGCGGCAGCAACGCGGGCAGGGTCAGGGGGGCGGTCGCGAGAGCCTTCCCCGCTGGGCGTTCTGGATCGCGGCGGCCGCGATCCTCGCCATGTTCTTCGTCCAGCCGCTGGTGCAGAGCGACGATCGCGAGGAGATCGAGTACAGCGAGTTCCGCGAGCGGGTCGCCGCTGACCAGGTCGAGGAGATCACCTGGAACAACAACAACGGGTCGATCACCGGCACGCTGACCGACGGCACCGAGTTCCGCACCAACGGGCCGCAGGAGCCGCCCGACGACGACCGGGCGCTGTTCCGCGAGCACGACGTCGAGGTCGCCTTCGAGCAACCGGAGAGCTCGTTCTTCGAGGCCCTCCTCCCACTGCTGCTCCCCGTGGGCCTGCTCATCGGCTTCTTCTGGTTCATGCAGCGGCGGGCACAGAGCCAGATGGGCGGCGTCATGTCGATCGGCCGGAGCAAGGCCAAGACCTACTCCACCGAACGACCGGGCACCACCTTCTCCGACGTGGCCGGCTACAACGGCGTGAAGCAGGAGATCCGCGAGGTGGTCGACTTCCTGCGGCACCCCGAGCGGTTCGCGGAGATCGGCGCCCGCATCCCGAAGGGTGTGCTGCTCGTCGGCCCGCCCGGCACCGGCAAGACCCTCATCGCCCGCGCCGTCGCCGGCGAGGCCGGCGTTCCCTTCCTGTCGGTCACCGGCTCCGACTTCATGGAGATGTTCGTCGGTGTCGGCGCCAGCCGGGTGCGCGACCTGTTCCAGACCGCACGCAAGCTCGGGCGGGCGATCATCTTCGTCGACGAGATCGACTCGATCGGCCGCAAGCGCGGCGCCGGGCTCGGCGGTGGCCACGACGAGCGCGAGCAGACCCTCAACCAGATGCTGTCCGAGATGGACGGCTTCGAGGCCACCGAGGGCATCGTGATGATGGCCGCCACCAACCGGCCCGACATCCTGGATCCCGCGCTGCTGCGTCCCGGCCGGTTCGACCGCCAGGTGGTCGTGCCGCTGCCCGAGGTCGAGGAGCGCCGCGCCATCCTCGACGTCCACTGCAAGAACAAGCGACTCGCCGACGACGTGGACCTCGACCTGGTGGCCCGCGGCACGCCCGGCATGAGCGGCGCCGACCTGTCGAACCTCGTCAACGAGGCGGCCCTGTTCGCGGTGCGCGAGGGCTCCGAGGAGATCCGCAACATCGACTTCGAGCACGCCCGCGACCGGGTGATCATGGGTCAGCGGCGCGACTCGATGGCGCTGTCCGACGCCGAGAAGGAGGTCATCGCCTACCACGAGGCCGGTCACGCCGTGTGCGCCGCGGTGCTGCCCCACGCCGACCCGGTCCACAAGGTGACGATCCTCCCCATCGGGATGGCCCTCGGCGTGACCCAGCAGCTCCCGGTCGACGAGCGCCACATCTACCGGCAGGACTACATCGAGGACCGGCTCGTCGTCCGCATGGGTGGCCGCTGCGCCGAGGAGCTGGTCTTCGGCGTCATCTCGACCGGCGCCAACGACGACCTCGTCGGCTCCACCCAGCTCGCCCGCAAGATGGTGAGCGAGTGGGGCATGTCGTCGCGCGTGGGCCCCATGGCGTGGAGCTCGCAGGGCGAGGTGTTCCTCGGCGAGGACCTGGCCCACACGCGCGACTACTCCGACGAGACGGCGCGCATCATCGACGAGGAGGTCGAGCGCATCCTGCGCCAGCAGGAGGACCGCTGCCGCCAGACGCTGCGCGAGAACCACAACGGCCTCGCCCTCGTGGCCCGTGCGCTCCTCGAGCACGAGACCATCGACGGCGAGGAGGTGAAGCGACTCATCGCCGTCGGCGCCGGGCAGGCCGCACCCGCCGGCGCGCCCGACGGCGACGAGGGCGACCAGACGCGCGGCGAGGATCGCGTCCCGGCCGACCACGGGGCGCGGGACGAGGAGCCGGAACCGAGCCCCGCCGAGCAGGCCTTCGCCTCGGCCACCCGGCCCCGCCCACCGACCCCGCCCACCTGAGACCCGGCGGGGTTCAGGGGCCGAGCCGACAGGCCGGGGAGTCGACGCTGAACCGTACGAGACCCGCTGCCTGAGCCACACCCGACAGCGAGGCCTCCCGGCACCGCTGCCTGAGCCACACCCGACAGCGAGGCCTCCCGGCACCACCGACCACGGTGCGCCACGACGACCTGCGCCTGCCCTCGCTGCTCTCAGCCGGCGTCGTCGCGCGCGGTGCCCGCTCCGGTCGCTGCCCCGGGATCGGCGCCGCACCCGTCGGTGGGCAGCGTGCCCGGCTCGCGCAGCTCCGCCAGGCGGGCCCAGAGGTCGGTCGCGGTCACGGGCCCGAGAAAGCTCGCCCGAACCACCCCGTCGGTATCGGCCATGACCACGGCGGGCACCGCGTCGATGCCGTAGCGGCGGTGGATGTCGCGGGCGGCGGTCACCTCGGCCTCGGACACGACCACCTGGTCGCTCGCCAGGTGGCGGGCCTTCTCCCACACCCCGGCGCAGGTGTGGCAGGTCGACGAGGTGAACACCGCGACCAGCCAGGGCGCGTCCGGGCGCGGGAAGTCGTGCCGGTCGAGGCGGTCGGGCACCGTGTGGCCCGTGGTGGTCGGCGTAGGCGGGGTGCGGCGGCGCCGGAGCACGAGGGCAACTCCGATCGCCAGCAGCGTCAGGACGACGACCAGCACCACGCGCTCCACCTGCCGATCGTCGCGCCCCCCGACCCCGCCCGACCAGCCAGGCGCCTGCTGCGCGCCGGTCGCCGGTCGCCGGCGTTTCAGCTGCGGCGTGGCCGGCGCATGGACCGACGGCTCAGCCTGCGGCGTCGGCGAGGTCCGTTGGCAGGATGACCGCCCCGTCCGCCTCGGGGATGCCGGGCGCCAGTTCCTCGACCACGCCGCCGCTCCCCATTGCCCGCTCCGCCACCACCGGGGCCGTCGACTCCAGCACGAGCACGGCCACGCGGTCGAGCGTGTCGCCGCCGAGCTGGATCGTCCGCTGCCCTCCCGGCGGCACGCGCACGGCGGCCTCCTCGGCGATCGACCGGCCCGCGACGGCCTGCAGCGTGATTCTCGCCCACCCGCCGCTGTCCGGGTTGAGCACGGTGACCGTCGGCCGGGACCCGTCGCCCTCGGTCGCCCCGAGCCACCAGGTGCGGGCGGCGGCCGGCGACCCGGGCCCGGCGGCGAGACCAGCCTCGGCCGCGCCGTCACCGGCGCGGGCAGCCTCGGACGCGTCGCCGGCGGCCTCGGCAGCCTCGGACCCGTCACCGGTGGCGACCGTGCGCAGGACGCGCTCCGCCACGACCGGCACGCCGTTGCGCGAGGTCACGACGACCGCCAGGCCCACGCCGACGGGCACGCGCGCCTCGTCGCCGAGCCGCACGAGGCGCACGTCGCCGGGCCCGATCGACAGCCCGAACGGGTGCGGTGGGGCGGTCGACGATCCCTCTGCGCCCGCCTCGGGCAGCACGGCCACCTCCACCTCGGCGCGCTCTCGGCCGGGGTTGTACACCGCGATCACGGGTGCCCCCGACGGGCCGACCTCGCCGCCTGCGAACGCCCACGCCGTCGCCGGCTCCGGGGAGGCGAGGGCCACGGAGAGGCCGGACGGTCCGTCGCTGCCGTCGAAGGTCTGCAGGCGCTCGACCACCACTCGCCCGCGGCGGGTCGCGACCGTGGCGGCCACGTCCTGCTCGCGACGCACCTCGGCGCCCACGTCGAGGGCCACCACGCCGCCACCCGGCACGGGGACCCCCTGGAACGCCACCGGCTTGCGACCGCCGCCATCGGTGCGGAGCACCAGATCGACCGACGCCGGGCTCGGGAACGGGTTGAAGACGACGAGGACCTCGCGCGCGTCGCGGGTGGTGGACCCCCAGGCGAGATGCCAGGAGGTCCCGGCCCGCGTGGCGCACGGACCGCGGTCGCGACCGAGCGGACCCTCGACCTCGTGCTCGACCACGGCCGGCCCACCCTCCACCTCGACGACCGCCGCCACGTACCGGGCCGCGACCAGGTCGCCGAGCCGCACGTCGGCCCGCGTCCCCGGGCCGACGGTGAGCGAGTGCGCCCGGTCCGCGGCGCCGTCGACGCTCGCGTCCCAACCCGCCGCCTCGCCGCCGTAGGCGGTCACCCGCGCGGTCACCGGTGCATCACCGGGGTTGACGACGACGACCGTGTGGTCGGCCACGCCGCCCTCCAGCCCCGTGCCGGCGGCGCAGTAGTGGGTGGATGCCACCGCATCCGCGGCCGGGACGAGCGGCGTCAACGCAGCGAGCGGTGCACCCCGGTCACCGGTGTCGGTCCGGGAGCCGGGGTCCGCCGCCGGGTCGCTGATCGCGACGGCCGCGGACAGCGCAGCGGTGAGCAGCACCGCGAACGGCAGCCGGGGGGCCGGCCGGCTCACGACCGGACACGCCCGTCGGTCGGGGCGCGAGGCTCCGCCGCCTCGGCGGCGCCGTCCCCACTGCCACCGTCCCCACCGGCACGATCCACACCGTCGCTGCCCCGGGCATTGTCCCCCGTGCCTCCGCCCCGACCGCGATCCCCGGCGTCTCCGTCAGCGCCGCCGGGAACTCCGGCGGACGCCCGCGCCGGCTCGGCATGGACCGTGATCGGCGAGGCGGCCCGGCCGGTCGCCGGCGACGCCACCGACGACCCGAGCGGGGGCGCAACCGTCGCGGGAGCGGGCACCCTGCCGACGCGCATGCGGACGACCACCACGACCACCAGCAACCACAGCGCTCCCTGAGCGGCGACGGCCATCCACGGGACCGGCCCGCCGTCCCCCGCGGGCGCTCCGGCGGCTGCCGGATCGGGGTCGGCGGCCGCCGGATCCGGGACGTACGCGGTGTTGCGGTACACGAGCACGGCGGGGTCGGTGTCGGTGAGCGCCAAGTCGAGCTGCTCGGCCAGCGCCGCCTGCATGTCATCGGGCACGGGCCGCTCCTCGGCGGCGAACGGCATCGGTGCCGCCCGCAGCGGCATCACCACGAACGCCACACCCGAGGGGGCCAGCAGCCGCCCGAGACGGCTGGTCTGCCGGGTCACCGCCAGGTCGAGCGCGCCGGCGACGCGTGCCGCCTTCGGGGGCTCGGGGCCGGGCCAGAGCTCCGCCAGCCCCCGGGATCCCCCGGACGAGAGGGCGTAGTCGAGACCGTCCCCCAGCGGCCAGCCCCGGCCGCCGGGCAGCACGCCGGGGTGGCCCAGCCACAGCACGCGCCCCGGCGTCGCCCCCGTTGCCTCGTCGACGGGCGCGAGCACCTCGGTGAAGTCGCCCCGCGGCATCCCCCACCAGCCGTCCATCGCCGCCGACAGGGTCGGGAGCGTGGCGCCGGCGAGCGCCAGCAACGCACACCCGGACAGCGTCCACCGGACGCCCAGCCGGCGCGACCGCCCCCGCACGTCGGCCCCGACCGCCGCGACGCCGAGGCCGACGGCCAGCACCAACCCGGCGGCCGCGGGCGCGAGCACCACACCCGGGGGCGGTGACGGCCACGGCGCCCAGCCCTCGCCCCGGGCCCACAGCAGTGCCCAGCCGGCGACCGCCACGGTCCACCCCCGGATCGCCCACGCGAGGCGCCAGCCCCGCGCCACCAGCAGGGGCAGCGCAGCGGCCCCGAGCAGGGCGAACCCCAGCGGCGCACCACCGGCATCGTCCACCTGGAAGCGCAGCAGGTCCAGCGGCCCCGGGCCACCGTCGGGCGGCGGCTCACGACCCAGCCAGGCGAGCACGGCGGCCCGCGACCCGGCGATCTCCAGCGCAGCGGGCAGGTGGAGCGCGGCGCCGAGCACCGCCCCGCCCGCCGAGGCGAGCACCATCCGGCCGACGCCGCGCAGCCGGCCCGCGAGCAGCGAGCCGGCCACGAGGGCGAGACCCGTGCCGGCCAGCAGGGCCGGCGCCTGTGGCACCAGCAGACCGGCCACCCCGGCCACCGCCCCGGTGGCCACCACGTGGCGCCAGGTGGGGTGCGCCGTCGTCTCCGGCACGTCGGACACGGCCGCGACCGGTTCGGTCCCCCCGCCCGGCTCCCCGCCCGTGGGGTCGCCCGGCCGCGGGCCGAACGGCGCCAGCCCCGACGCCCGGGCCAGACGCCCGAGCAGCCAGGGTGCTGCCGCGTAGGCGGCGAGCGACGACCACCGTCCCGCGGCCAGCGCGTCGTACGGCAACGGGAGAGCGGCATAGGCGGCGGCCGCCGCCAGCTGCGCCGCCCGCGAGCCGGACGGACCCAGCAGCCGGTAGGCACCCACCACGCCCAGGGGGAGCAGGCCCACCGTCACGACCGCCCGGACCGCCTCGGCGGCGTGGCCGGCCAAAGCGGCGACACCCCCCAGGAGGCCCAGGCCGGTGGGGACGGCGCCGACCGGCCCGAACCCGAGGTCCCGCCCGCCCGCCAACCAGGTGACCGGGTCGCCCGCCGGGTCGCCCGGCGGGTCGCCGAACGGCACGAGCTCGCCCACCGCCGGCACGCCGTTGGTCAGCAGGTGGCGGCTCCCGAACAGCATCACCGCCGCCAGCCCGAGGGCCACCAGCGTCGACGCCGGCGACCATCCGTGGCCGGCCTCCGCCCGCGGCGGGTCGGCCTGCGGTCGGACCGCGGCGGCGACCGCCCCCCGTTCGAGGCGGCGCAGGCGCATCCGGGGCCCGACGATCCCCGGCACCTGCAGGCGACGGATCTGCCGGTCGGGTACCCGGCGGGCCCGGCGCATCCGCCACCGGACACCGACCAGCGAGGGAAGGTGGCGCGCGTTCCACGTCCAGGCCCCGAGCCCGGCCATCGCGCGGCGGAGTCGGCCGGTGGCCAGCGCGCCGAGCGTCCCGGCCATGGTCACGCCGACCGCCCGCGGGAGGGCACGCAGCACACCGAGAATCCCGTAGCACGTCAGCACGATGCGCAGCCGGTGCCGGGCGGCGAGGCGCTCCCGCTGGCCCGGATCGCCGGGAACCTCGGCGTGGCGGACCCGGGCCGCGGTGGTGACCAGCACCCGGGCGCCCGCCGCCCGGGCCCGCCAGCACAGGCTCAGCTCCTCCTCCGGACCGTCGATCGCCTCGTCGAAACCGCCGATCGCGGTGAACAGCCCGGTGCGCACCAGCACGCAGCCGCCCGGGGTGGTGAAGACCTCGCGCAGGCCGTCGTGCTGGCCCTGGTCGATCTCGCCGCGCTCGACGTACGGCAGGCTCACCCCCAGCCGGTCGACGGCCCGACCGACATCCACCAGCCGGCGCTCGTCGTCCCAGCCGACGAGCTTGGGGCCGACGACGTCGGCATCCCACTCGAGGGCCGCGTCCAGGAGCGCGCGCACCGCCCCGGGTTCGGGTGCCGCGTCGTCGTGGCAGACCAGCAGGTACCCGGGGCGCGTCCCGGGCGGCATCGCACCCACCACGCGGTTGACCGCGGTCGCCCGGTTCGACACGCCCTCGAGCCGCACCACGCGCGCGTCGGCCAGCCACCGGCGGACGGACGGCAGCGGGGTGTCCCCGCCGCCGATGTCGACCACGACCACCCACAGTGGCACCGACTCCTGGGCGGCGAGCGCCGCGAGCACTGCGTTCCACCGCTCGGGCGGAGGATCCCTGTGGACCACGACCGCCACGACGTGCGCCGCAGTGCCGGGACGCAGAGGCAAGCCCACGAGACACCGACCGTAGCGGTGTGCCCTCCCGCCGAAGTGGATACCGCCGATCGTGGCGCGGACCCACGCTGCGCTTGCCCGACGGTTCGCCATGCCGCACCGCCGCCGGCCCGGACGGGCCGTCGACCGCGCGATCGCGGTGCTCTCCCGATCCGC
>JBKHJZ010000177.1:0-6591 GCA_046537875.1 Acidimicrobiia bacterium
CCCCACAACCACCGCCCTACCAGCCACCCGCCCCACAACCACCGCCCTACCAGCCGCCGGCCGGATCGCCCTTCGATCCGCCGCCCGGCGAGGCTCCGGCCGCCCACGACCGACCGCCGGCCCCCGGAGGGGCGGGAACGACCCCGGGCGGGCTGGCCCGGCGCGTCCGCGGCGCCCAGCTCCCCACGACCTCACCGCTCGCCGTTCGTCGCTCCGGTCAATCCAACGGCGACACCGGTGGCACACCCCGCACGTCGGGCGGCCCGCCGGGGGCCACCGGTCCGATGCACCGGTCTCCGGGCGGTCCGCCACCGGACGGACCGCCGGCACCACCCGGGCCGCCCGATGCCGACGACGTCTACAACTTCCTCAGCCGGTTCACCGCCGGCATCCAGCGGGGCCTCGACGAGTCCCGGGACGCCGACGACGACGAGCGCCCCGGCTGAGGGACACCGCGGGCTCAGCCCAGCTTGGTGAGCGTGCGCCGGAGGTTGCGGATCGCCTGCTGCGTGCGCTGCTCGTTCTCGATGAGCGCGAAGCGCACGTAGCCCTCGCCGCCCGGGCCGAACCCCACGCCCGGCGATGTCGCCACCTCGGCCTCGCGCACCAGCATCGACGCGAACTCCACCGACCCCATGTGGCGGTACGGCTCGGGGATCGGCGCCCACGCGAACATCGTGCCCCGGGGCCGGGGAAGGTCCCAGCCGATCCGTTGCAGCCCGTCGATCAGCACGTCGCGCCGGCCCTGGTACACCTTCTGCACCTCGGACGGGAAGTCGACCGCGTCGTTGAGGGTGACCGTCGCCGCGATCTGGATGGGCTGGAAGGCGCCGTAGTCGAGGTACGACTTCAGCTTCGCCAGCGCCTGCACCACCTCGGCGTTCCCCGCCAGGAAGGCGATGCGCCAGCCCGCCATCGAGAACGCCTTGGTCATCGAGTACAGCTCGACCGCGCACTCCTTGGCGCCCTCGGCCTGCAGGATCGACGGCGGCTGGAAGCCGTCGAAGCCCAGCTCGGCGTAGGCGTTGTCGTGGACCACGATCACGTCGCGCTCCCGGGCGAAGTCGACCACCTGCTGGAAGAAGTCGAGCTCGACGCAGGCGGTCGTGGGGTTGTGCGGGAAGCTGAGGACGATCGCCCGGGGCTTGGGCCACGAGTACTCGTACGCCTCGCGCACGCGCTCGATGAAGTTGCCGTCGGTCGACATCGGGATCTCCCGGGCCGACGCCCCGGCGAACAGCGGAGCGAAGATGTGGATCGGGTACGACGGCGACGGCACGAGCGCCGCGTCGCCCGGACCGAGCAGCACCCACATCAGGTGCGAGAACCCCTCCTTCGCACCGATGGTGGCGATCACCTCGCGCTCCGGGTCGAGCGTGACCCCGAAGCGGCGCTGGTAGAGGTCGGCCATGGCCATCCGCAGCTTGGGGATGCCCCGACTGGCCGAGTAGCGGTGGTTGCGGGTGTTCTGCGCCGCCTCGCACAGCTTGCGGACCGCCAGGTCGGGCGACGGGATGTCGGGGTTGCCGAACCCGAGGTCGATCACGTCGACGCCTGCCCGCCGGGCCTCGATCTTCAGACCGTCGATGATCGTGAAGACGTACGGGGGCAGCCCGGTGATCCGGCGGAACTCCATGGTCACACGCTAGCCCGGCCGATGAGTCCCGCCCGCCTCGGACCCGACTGGCCGAACGAGAGGGCGACGGCCGATCATCTCCGTGTGGCGTCCGAGATCGACGTGGTGATCGAGATCCCCCGTGGCAGCCGCAACAAGTACGAGTACGACCACGAGGCCGGGGTCATCCGCCTCGACCGCCGCCTGTTCACCGCCACGACCTACCCGGCCGACTACGGCTTCATCCCGGAGACCCTCGCCGAGGACGGCGACCCGCTCGACGCGCTGGTGCTGCTCGAGGACCCCACGTTCCCCGGGTGCTGGGTGAGCGCCCGGCCGGTCGGCGTGTTCTGGATGGAGGACGACAAGGGGCCGGACGCGAAGGTGCTCTGCGTGCCCGCTGGCGACCCCCGGTGGGGGAGGGTCACCGACATCGCCGACCTGCCGGGCTACCTGACCGACGAGATCGAGCACTTCTTCGACGTCTACAAGGTGCTGGAGCCCGACAAGCACACCAACGTGCGCGGGTGGGAAGGTGCCCAAGCCGCCCTCGGCGAGATCGAGGCCTGCCGCGCCCGGTTCGCCGCAGACCACTGACGGCGTGCTCAGGGAGCCGACACGCGGCCGCTCAGCAGCGCGGCGCCGATGGCCCCGGCGCGCTCCCCCAGCTCGGCCGGGACGATGCGCACATCGGCCCGGTGCTCGGGGGCCATGACCTCCGCCCGGTACGCGGCCCGCACCCGGTCGAGCAGCACGTCACCCGCAGCCAGCAGCCCGCCGCCCATCACCACCAGCGAGGCGTCGAGCAGGGTCACGAGGTTGGCGATGCCGAGGCCCATCCACCAGGCGAACGTGTCCATCACGGCGAGCGCACCCGGGTCGCCCTCGAGGGCGGCCCGCGTCACGTGCTCGCCCCGGACCGCCTCGGCGTCGCCGCCCGCCATCGCCACCACGGCGGGAAGGCGCCCGGCCTCGGCGGCCTCGCGGCCCAGCCGGGCGAGGCCGCTGCCCGACGCGAACCGCTCCCAGCACCCCGTCCGGCCGCAGGGGCACGGCGGCCCGTTGGGGTCGACCACCATGTGGCCCGGCTCGCCACCGAATCCGTGGGCCCCCCGGACCAGCACTCCCCCGGCGATGATGCCGGCGCCGATGCCGGTGCCGAACGTGATGCACAGCGCCTCATCGGCGCCCCGTGCCGCCCCGGCGAGGTGCTCGCCCCACGCCGCGCACGTGGCGTCGTTGTCGACGGTCACCGGCACCCGCAGGCGGCGAGCGACCTCGTCACGCACCGCCACGCCGCGCAGCCCCGGGAGGTTGGGACCCACCCTCAGGATCCCGGTGTCGTCGACGAGCCCGGCGATGCCGACCCCGACCGCGGCGACCTCGACGCCGAGCGCCCGGACGGCGTCGGCGACCGCGTCGAGCAGCGGGCCCTCCCCGTCGGGGGTCGGCACCCGCGCCTCGGCGAGCACCACCGACGGGGTCGACGGGTCGACCGCGACGGCGAGCACCTTCGTGCCGCCGACGTCGACGCCCGCCCGGACCGGGGACCGTGCGACGCTCAATAGCGCAGCAGGGCCCCGATGCGCCCCATCACGTCGAGGTCGGCGTTGCCGGTGCAGATGTCGACCCGGCACGACTGGGCGAGGGCCTCCTGGATGACCTCCTCGACGAGGTCCTCGATCTCGACCATGTCGGCGCCGCACCGCGCACAGCGCCGCCCGACGGTGGCGAGCCGCCAGCAGGCGTCGCACCGCCAGCCGGCCGACGTGAAGCCCTTCGAGACGACCAGCCGGTCGATCCGATGATCGGCCAGGGCGTCGGTCACGGCGGCCAGTCCGGCCACGCCCCGCCGTCCCCCGGCGACCGCGGCCCGCAAGCGGTCGACGAGCGCCGCATCGCGACGCCGGTTCACCTGGGTCTCGATGTCCTGTGCGGCCGCCAGGATCTCGCCGTGCGAGGCACCGACGGGAACCTGGAGACGGCCACGGAGGCGGTCGCGCAGGTACGGGTGGAGCGCCGCCTCGAGCGGTGTGACGAGCTGATCCGGTGCGGCGATCGCCAGGTGCTCGAACGGGTGGCGCCGCCAGAGCCGGAAGGCCACGCCGGCCGCGTGGCGCAGGTGGTGGTGCACCCGCTCCTCGACCGACTGGGCGTTGTCGCCGCGGTCCCTCTCGCCGCGGGGACCCTCGTCGAGGATCGGATCGTCGAACAGCTCGGAGCGCTCGACCAGCTCCCCGAGCTCGAACACGAACAGGCGCGCCCGGTGCCTGTCGGCCAGCAGCACGCCGATCGGCTCGTTGTCCTGCAGCAGCGCCTCGAGCTGGCCCACCGCCGGGAGCCGGTCGACCACCACCCGGCTCTCCACCGCGACGGGGAGCTCGACCACCTTCCACAGGTCGTCGGCCGAGCAGGCGAAGATCGCCAGCCCCCGGGCGCGCGACCGGTCGACGCCGTCCTGCACCAGCCGCTCGATGCGCTCCAGGTCGCTCCGCACCGACGGCTGGCCGCCGGCGCGCACCCGCGCCGTCCGGAGGATCGATCCCACCTCATGCTCGAGATCCTGCTGGCGGACGAGGCGGCGACCGTCGATGTCGAGGTAGCACGAGATGATCGGCGCCCGTTCCCCCTTGATCGAGGCCAGCTCCCGGATCGCGGCTTCGGTGATCACGGCCACGGGCGCCTCCTCGGCGGGCGGACTCGGTCGGTTGACGGTCGGGGGTCGCACCGGATCGTAGGCCACGGGGTCGGCGGTCAGGGTGTCGAGACGTCGGCCGGTCGGAGCCCGGTCACCGGACCTCGATCCGCTGGATCCGCTCGTCGGCCGCCGGGCGCTCGTCGCCGGGCGCCGACCCGGCGGGAGGCGCCGGGCGGGAGCCCGGCGTCTCGTCGGGCCACTGTCGGCGGCGCGCCATGGGCCGGACCAGATCGCCCAGCGAGGTGATCGTCCGGGCGGCGGTCGCCATCGCCTCGCGGTCGTTGACCAGGTCATCGGCCGCATCCAGGGCGGCACGCGCCGCCGCGATCAGCTCGCGGGCCGCCGCCTGCAGATGATCGACCGCCGCGCGCGCCCGCTCGCCCGGGTCGTGGTCCGGGTCGACGGGGTCGTCGCCGGCGGGATCGCCGCCGCCGGCCCCGGCGCCCGGCGCACCGGTGGGCGGCTCGCCGTTCCCCACTGCCATCCTCGACCTCCCCATCACTGCATCGCGGTGATGCTGCCGGTGCCCGTCGCCGCGCCGGCGGCGACCGCCGGCCCCCGGGTCCCGTCGGGTGGCCCGAACGACACGGCCAGGCGGCCATCCTCCACCCGTGCGTCCGCCACCTGGCGCCGGCGCAACGAGTCGGGCAGGTGGATGCCGCGACGGTACGGGCCGACCCTCACCAACAGCTCGTCCCCGCTGCGGGACAGCTCCACGTCCTCCCGGCCGGTGAACGGCAGCCCGATCTCCAGCACCAGGGCCGGTCCCTCCCCCAGCACCCGGATCGGCGCGTCGCCCCCGAAGCGCGCCGTGGGATCGTCGTGGCCGTAGAGGGCACCGGCGAGGGCCCGCAGGGCGTCGCCACCCACGGGCTCGGCCGGCGCGAGCGGGGCTCGCAGCACGGGAACCGGTGCGAACGCGCGGTCCACGGTCTCGAGCTGAGCCGCGTGGGCGTCCTTCCACCCGGCGAACCAGGGATCGTCGACCGCGTCCGGCAGCACGCGGTTCGCGATGACCGCATCCACGTGGTAACCGAACAGCGACAGGTACGTGTGCGTCCGGCGCGCCTCGGCGACGACCATCCGCTCCGGGGTGAGCACCAGGCGCACGCTGGTGCACCGCCCGTCGGTGAGGATCTCGCGGACACCGGCGAGGTGCTCGTAGACGCGCTCGGTCGCCGAGAACACGCCGTCGTCCGCCACCGGCAGGGAGCTCACCGCCGAGACCAGCGGTGCGACCAGCCGGTTCACCCGCCGCCCGATCGGGAACAGGCGCTCCATGTAGCGGCCCAGCACCTCGGGCAACGACAGCAGGCGGACCGTCTCGGCCGTGGGCCCGCAGTCGACGACCACCACGTCCCAGTCACCGGAGCTGGCGTGGTACCTGATGTCGCTGAGCGCGAAGACCTCGTCCAGGCCCGGCACGACCGACAGCTCCTCGGCCTCGAGGGCATCGACCCCGGCCCACTGGAACACCTCCCGCAGGTACCGCTGGATGTCGGCCCACGAGTCCTCCATCCGGTCCTGGGCGTCGAGCTGCTGCCCCCACAGGCCGGGTGCCACCGGCACGACCAGCGGGCCGAGCTCCGCCTCGAGAGCGTCGGCCAGCGAGTGCGCGGGGTCCGTCGACAACGCCAGCGTGCGCAGACCGCTGTCGGCGCAGCGCAGTGCGGTGGCGGCGGCGATCGTCGTCTTGCCGACCCCGCCCTTCCCGGTGAACAGGAGCACGCGCGAGCTCACCGGGCCGCCTCCCCAGCTCCCCGTGTCGGACCCATCGGCTCGGCCTCTCAGCGCTCGAGGTGGGATCGGAGCTGCCGGAGCGCGGTGTTGACGATGCGTCCCTCGGCCCGCCGCTTGACGAAGCCGGGCAACGGCACCATGAGGTCGACCTCGAGGTGGTAGACGACCTCGGTGCGATCGGGATCGCCCTCGATGGCGTGCAGCTCGTAGGAACCGTCGAGCTTGCGGGTGATGTCGCCCTCGACGAGCCGCCACGCCAGGACCTCGGGCGCCTTCGAGTAGTCGTAGCGGAGCGTGTAGCTGGTGCTCCGGCCCATCGCCGCCGCACGGTACGCGACGTCCCTGGGCCGTCCCTCGGCGTCCCGCTCCACCACCGTCACCGACTTCAGGTCGTCCGCCCAGGCCGGGTACTGGTCGAAGTCGGTGAGCACGTCCCAGATGCGCTGGGGCGACGCGCCGATGACCATCCGCTGCGTCGCCTGGTCTGCCATGTCGCTCGGGCTCCTCCCATCAGTGACCGGTGGTGGCACCCTAGTGC
>JBKHJZ010000032.1:0-24827 GCA_046537875.1 Acidimicrobiia bacterium
GCGCCCTCGGCAGGATTCGAACCTGCGCACACGGCTCCGGAGGCCGATGCTCTATCCCCTGAGCTACGAGGGCGGGGAGAGACAGGGTAGCGCCCCCGCCCGGTGGGGCCGAACCCTCGACATCGGGGCGACCAGGCGCGTGCCCCCCGGTCGCGGCCCGTCGGGACATCCGAACGGGTTCGGGACGCGAACCGACGCGTCGGTACGATCCAACAGCCCCGTCCTCCCGAACGAACGCCCAGGTGACCATGATCCGCGACGACCTCGAAGCGTCTCTGCGCGCCGCCCTCGACGCGATCGGCGTCGCACCGCCTGCGACGGTGACGCTCGAGCGGCCCGCGCGGCGTGAGCACGGCGACTGGTCGTCCAACGTCGCGCTCGCCAGCGCCAAGTCCGCGGGTCGCAAACCCCGCGACCTGGCCACCGCCCTGACCGAGGCACTCGCCGCCGACCCGCCCCCGCACGTCGAGCGCGTCGAGGTCGCCGGTCCCGGGTTCGTGAACTTCCATCTGGCCCCGACATGGCTGCACGACGTCCTGCGTGACGTGATCCACACGGGCGAGGAGGGCTACGGCCGCTCAGACGTGGGCGCCGGCGAGAGGGTCCAGGTGGAGTTCGTGTCGGCCAACCCCACCGGCCCGATCCACGTGGGCAACGGGTGGTTCGCCAGCTACGGCGACTCGGTGGCGAGGCTGCTCGAGAGGACGGGCTACCAGGTCACCCGCGAGTACTACGTGAACGACACCGGCGCGCAGATCCGCCGGCTCGGCGAGTCGGTGCTGGCCCGGCGGGACGGCCGCCCGGTGCCTGAGGGCGGCTACCCGAGCGGGTTCGTGAAGGGCCTGGCCTGCGCCTACGACGGTCCCGACGACGTCGAGGCCGCGGGCCGGTGGGCCGCCGAGCACATCCTCGGCTTCATCAGGCGGCAGATGGCCTCGGTGCACATCCACTACGACGAGTGGTTCAGCCAGGCCTCGGTCGAGGAGGGCGAGGCCCTCACCGAGACGATCGAGCTGCTCGAGCACAAGGGCCTGGTCTGGGAGGAGGACGGCGCCCTGTGGCTCGACACCAGCGCGTTCGGCGACCCCCGGGAGAAGCGGGTGTTGCGCAAGTCGGCGGACCAGGGCGGCGACTACACCTACCTGGCGGGCGACATCGCCTACCACCGCGACAAGTTCCTCGTCCGGGGCTTCGACCGGGTCATCAACGTCTGGGGGGCCGACCACCAGGGCCAGGTGCCCAGCCTGCTCGCCGGGGTCGAGGCGCTCGGCGTCGAGCGGGGGCGGCTCGAGGTGCGGCTCGGCCAGATGGTGTCGCTCGCCAGCGGGCGCATCGGCAAGCGGCTCGGCAACGCCGTCGACCTCGACGACCTGGTCGACGACATCGGCGCCGACGTCATGCGCCTGCTGTCGCTGGTCAGCTCGATCGACCAGTCGCCCACGATCGACCTCGACAAGGTGCGGGCCGAGTCGAAGGAGTCGCCGGTCTTCTACGTGCAGTACGCGCACGCGCGCATCCACTCGATCGGCGCGAAGGCCGCCGAGCGCGGCGTCACCCGGGCACCCCTCGCCGAGGTCGACCTGGCGCCGCTCTCCCACGAGCGGGAGCTCGAGCTGCTGCGCACGCTGTCGGAGCTGCCCGACGTGGTGCTGGTCGCCTGCGTCGAGCGGGCGCCCCACAAGGTGACGGCCTGGGTGCGCGAGCTGGCCGACCGGTTCCACGGCTTCTACCACGACTGCCGCGTCCTCGGCGACGACGTGCCGGTCGAGCTGACCCAGGCCCGGCTGTGGCTCGTGGAGGGAACGCGCATCGGGCTGGCCATCGGCCTCGACCTGCTCGGCGTCACGGCGCCGGAGTCGATGTGACCACACAGGACCTGCCCGCCGGCACCCGGGAGCCGGCATGATCCCCGACCCGGCGGCGCCGCCGGCCGCCGCGCCGTCGCCCGCCCCGCCCGGGCTCCGCGGCGTCCCGGGCACGACGGCGCTGCCGCGATCGCTGCTCCCCGACACCGCCGAGATCGCCCCCGACGGGTCCCTCGTGGTGGGCGGATGTGCCGTCGACGAGCTCGCCGCCCGGTTCGGCACCCCGCTGTTCGTCTACGACGAGGCGCACCTGCGGGCCCGCTGCCGCGAGGCGATCGACGTGTTCGGCGACGGCGTCGCGTACGCCACGAAGGCGTTCCTGTGCCGGGCGATGGCGCGCCTCGTCCACGAGGAGGGCATGTGGCTCGACGTGGCCACGGGCGGAGAGCTCCAGGTGGCGCTCGCCGCCGGCGTGCCGGCGGAGCGGCTGGTGCTCCACGGGAACAACAAGAGCATCGACGAGCTGACCCGGGCGCGCGAGGTGGGCGTGGGGCGCACCGTGGTCGACAGCTTCGACGAGCTCGACCGGCTCGAGCGCCTCCACGCCGCCGACGGCCGGGTGCCGCGGGTGCTCGTCCGGGCCACGCCGGGCGTCGAGGCCCACACCCACGAGTTCGTCCGCACCGGCCAGCTCGACTCGAAGTTCGGCTTCGGGGTCGACTCCGGCGACCTGGCCAGGGCCGTCGAGCGGGCCATGGCGTCGCCGGCCGTGGAGCTGCTGGGAGCGCACGTGCACATCGGCAGCCAGGTGTTCGTGGCCGACTTCTTCCACCAGGCGATCGAGGTGATCGCTCCGTGGGTGCGCGGGCTCGACCTGCCCGAGCTGTCCATCGGCGGCGGGCTCGGCGTGCCGTACGTGACCGGCGAGGGGGCGCCGAGCATCACCGACTGGGGTCAGACGGTGATCGACGCCTGCCGGGCGGCGGGGATCACGGGGCGGGTCTCGGCCGAGCCCGGCCGGGCGATCGCAGCCCAGGCCGCGATCACCGTCTACACGGTCGGCACGGTCAAGGACGTCCCCGGTGTGCGCTCGTACGTGTCGGTCGACGGCGGGATGAGCGACAACCCCCGACCGGTGCTGTACGGGAGCGGCTACGAGGCGTTCCTGCCCCGCGCGGTGTCGGCGGAGCGGCCCCGGGTGGTGACAGTGGTCGGCAAGCACTGCGAGTCGGGCGACGTGCTCGTGCGCGACGCCCGGGTACCCGACGACCTGGCGGTCGGCGACCTGCTGGCTACGCCGGTCACCGGCGCCTACGGCCACTCGATGGGCTCGAACTACAACAAGGTCCCCCGCCCGCCCGTGGTGTTCGTGCGGGACGGGGAGGCCCGGCTGGTCGTGAGGCGCGAGACCGACGACGACCTGCTGCGCCTCGACCTCTGATCCCGATCGGCCACCGGGGGCGCCTGCCGGGTCACCGCCGGGCCGGGGACGGGCCGGGCCCGGCGATGACCGCGGGCGACCGTCGGGTCACTGCCAGGGCGTACCGGTCACTCGTCGGCGATCCGGGCGAACGTCTCCAGGTCGCCGCCGGAGGCGTCCCACGCATCCTCGGTCCGCCGTTCGAGGCTCTGGATGGCCGCGTCGAGGGGCGGCTTGCAGTCAGCGTCGGCCCCCGCGATCGCCATCTCGTGCACCCGGACCTGTGCCAGCAGGGCCTTCACCCGCGGCGCGAGCTGCTCCTGGGCGCTCGCGGGCCCTCCCGTGCCGGCCTGCGCCCGGTGGACCGGCTCCATGCGCTCCTCCAGGTCGGCGAACAGGTCGCTCCGGGAGGCGTAGTCGAAGCCACGGTCGCGCATGCAGTCGACCCAGTGCCGCCGGGCTGCGGCGACGTCGGGGTCGTCGTCGAGCAGCTCGGTGACCGCCCGGGCATCCGCCGGGTCGACCATCGCGGGGTCCGGGTACTGTGCGACCGCCGACTGCCAGCAGTCGTCGAACGCCCCGTAGTACGCGTCCCGCCGCTCGTCGGGGAGCGCCGGGAAGCCGCCGGCCAGCGGCTGGTCGCTGCTGGCGGGGCCGGTGAGCGAGCGGTCGTAGCTGGCCGTGTAGCCGTAACCGTGCCTGCGGAGGAATGTGTCCTCGTCGAGGCCGAGGGACGCAGGCGTGGGCGCGGCACCGCCGATGGCCGCCAGATCGAGGGGCTCGTACGTCTCTCCCTTCGCGGCCATGCACTCGCTCAGGTGCTCCTGGCGGGCGGCGTCGACGCGGTTGACCCGGTCCTGGAAGACGGACGGCGAGGGATCGCCCACGACCTCGAACGGGCGGAGCGCGTCGTCGGGGGGCGCCTCCCGCCCATCACCGGTCACCGGGTCGGCGGCCGGCATGGCCGGCATCAACGGGCCGCTCGACAGGCTGGGCCGCGCCGGTGACGGCAGCGCCACAGCGAGCGCGACCAGGAGACCGAGGGCAACGCCGGCGGCAGCGACGGCACGGAGCGGTCGCCGACGGTGTCGCACATCGCCGCGTGGGTCATGCGTGGGTGTGGTCATCGCCTACTCCTCAATATCCCCAGGTTCCCCACCAGACCGAGCACCGCCCGCTGTAGCAGAGCCGCTCGTACGCGGCGGACGGCGTCGGGTCCCAGTAGGTGAACTGCGTTCCGCTCGTCGTGCAGGCCCAGCCGTAGTTGTTGGTCCCGTGGGTGTCGGCGAGCTGCACCCACACGCACGAGCCGTCGGTGCGCATGTCCCGCGAGATGCCGCGGTAGATGCCGTCCCCGTCGCAGGTGCCCCAGACAGGGTCCTCCTGGGCGAAGATCTCCATGAAGGAGTAGGGCTTGCCGAAGCCCTCGCAGAAGGCCTCGGCGGGCTCCGGCGCGGTGATGGCGAGCCCCGAGGTGAGGGCGAGGGCGAGGCACGCTGCGAGGACGGCGATGCGGCGGGGGCCGAGCGTTGCCGGCGATGCTGGTGGCCCGCTCCGGCGGCGCCGGGTGCGGGGACCGGCGGAGCGGGTGGTTGGGCGTCTCAGCACGGGACGGCGGTCGGGGGTCGCGGCGTCGACCATGTCAAACGACCCTTTCGCTATGAGTGACGGGGTTCACTCACTGTACCCGAGTATCACCTAGAGTATCGCTTCAACCACGCTACGAATCGGTTACAAGCTCCGGCACGCACCCGGGCGTCTTCTCGGGCGTGCCGCCGCCGCCGTAGCATGGCCGGGCGTGACCCCCGAGCCCGTTCGCGTCGGCCTGCTGGGGTGCGGCAACGTCGGTGCCGCACTCGTCGAGCTCATGCGCGCGCGGGCCGACGGCATCTCGGCCAGGACGGGCCTGCGCCTCGAGGTCGCCCGGGTCGCGGTGCGCAGCACCGCCAAGGACCGCCACGTCGAGCTGCCCCCGGGCGTGCTCACGCACGACGCCGCCGAGGTGGTCACCGACCCGTCGATCGACGTCGTGGTGGAGGTGATCGGCGGCATCGAGCCCGCCCGCCGGCTCATCCTGGCCGCGATCCAGGCGGGCAAGCCGGTGGTCACCGCGAACAAGGAGCTTCTCGCCAACGTCGGGGCCGAGCTGTTCGCCGCCGCCGAGTCCGCGGGGGTCGACCTACTGTTCGAGGCGGCCGTGGCCGGCGGCATCCCGGTGATCCGCCCGCTGCGCGAATCGCTGGCCGGCGAGCGCATCGACCGGGTGACCGGCATCGTCAACGGCACGACCAACCACATCCTCACGCGGATGACCGAGGACGGCGCCACCTACGCCGCGGCGCTCGCCGAAGCGCAGACGCTCGGCTACGCCGAGCGCGACCCCACGGCCGACGTCGAGGGCCACGACGCCGCGGCGAAGCTGGCGATCATCGCCTCGATCGCCTTCGGCGTCCGCGTGGTGGCCGGCGACGTCTACGGCGAGGGCATCTCCGCGATCACGCCGGCCGACATCTCCTACGCCGCCCGCATGGGCTACGTGGTCAAGCTCCTCGCGATCGCCGAGTGGCACGCCGGCGACGCCGGCGGTGAGGTGGCGGTGCGGGTGCACCCTGCGATGGTGCCCGCCGCCCACCCGCTCGCCTCGGTGCGCGAGAGCTTCAACGCGGTGTTCGTCGAGGGAGCCGCGGTGGGCGAGGTGATGCTCTACGGCCGGGGTGCCGGCGGCTTCCCCACGGCCACCGCCGTGCTCGGCGACCTGATCGACGCCGCGGTCAACCGCTCGAAGGGGAGCCACGCCAGCATCGGCACGCTCGGCGAGGCCCGCATCCGCCCCATCGACGAGCTCGAGACCGCGTTCTACCTCAACCTCGACGTGGTCGACCGGCCCGGCGTGCTGGCGGCCGTGGCCGGCGTGTTCGGCCGGCACGGCGTCTCGATCCGCTCGATGGAGCAGGAAGGGCTCGGCGACGAGGCCCGGCTGGTGTTCATCACCCACGTGGCGCAGGAGGCCGCCGTCCAGGCCACCCTGCACGATCTGGGGCAGCTCGATGCGGTCGACCGCATCACGTCGGTGCTGCGCGTGGTCGGCGAGTGATCCCCGCCACCCGGGAGGACGTGACACCCCGATGAAGTACGTGTCGACCCGCGGGCTGTCCCCGGCCCTCGACTTCGCCGACGTGCTGCTCGGCGGGCTGGCGCCCGACGGCGGCCTCTACGTCCCGGAGTCGTGGCCCGTGCTGCCCGACGGGTGGCAGGTGCCCCGGCCCTACGGGGAGGTCGCAGCCGAGGTGCTGTGGCCCTACGTCGAGGGCTCGACGTTCGATCGCCGTGAGCTGGGGCGGATCATCGACGACGCCTACGCGGGCTTCACCCACCCC
Source organism: Acidimicrobiia bacterium (assembly GCA_046537875.1). Taxonomy (GTDB): domain Bacteria; phylum Actinomycetota; class Acidimicrobiia; order Acidimicrobiales; family VFJN01; genus JBKHJZ01. The sequence goes on from JBKHJZ010000032.1 coordinate 6,603, forward strand.
GACGTCTGCCCGCTGGTCGAGATCGAGCCGGGCCTCTGTGTGGTCGAGCTGTTCCACGGGCCGACGCTCGCCTTCAAGGACGTCGCCCTCCAGCTCGTCGGGCGCCTCTTCGACGCCGAGCTCTCCCGCCGGGGGGAGCGGGCCACGGTGGTGGTGGCCACCTCCGGCGACACGGGGTCGGCCGCGATCGCCGCCTGCGTGGGCCGGCCGAACCTCGACGTGGTGGTGCTCCACCCCGCAGGGCGGGTCTCCGACGTGCAACGGCGGCAGATGACCACGGTCGACGCGCCGAACGTGCACAACGTGGCCGTCGAGGGCACCTTCGACGACTGCCAGGACCTCGTGAAGGCGCTGTTCGCCGACGGCCGGCTGCGGGAGCGGGTCGGCCTGTCGGCGATGAACTCGATCAACTGGGGCCGGGTCGCGGCCCAGATCGTCTACTACGTGAGCGCGACCGCCACCGCGGGACCGTGCGAGGTGGCCGTGCCCACCGGCAACTTCGGCAACGTGCTCGCGGGCTGGGTCGCCCGACGCTCGGGTGCGCCGATCGAGCGCCTGGTCATCGGGTCGAACCGCAACGACATCCTCACCCGCTGGGTGCGCACGGGGGCGCTCGTCTCCGAGGCGGTCGTCCCCACGCTCAGCCCGGCGATGGACATCCAGGTGTCGTCCAACCACGAGCGGCTCCTGTTCGAGCTGCTCGGCCGGGACGGTCCGGCGACCGCCGAGATGATGCGGCGCTTCCGCCGGGTCGGATCGGTCGAGGCACCCCGCGACCCGGTGTTCGCCGCCGCGAGCTTCGACGACGAGGCGACCCTCGCGGAGATCGCCGACCTCCACCGCCGCACCGGTTACCTGGCCGACCCCCACACCGCCGTGGGCATCGCGGCAGCGCGCAGCTGCCGGACGCGCACCGACCTGCCGATGGTGTGCCTCGCCACCGCGCACCCGGCCAAGTTCCCCGACGCCGTGGAGCAGGCGACCGGCGCGCGGCCGCCGCTGCCCGACCACCTCGCGGACCTCCTCGACCGCACCGAGCGCTACGAGGTGCTCCCGGCCGACCTCGCAGCCGTGCGCGAGCACGTCGAGGCCGTGGCGGCGCGCTGACCGGGACGGTCGGCGACGCCCGAGATCACCGGCGCGGTCCGAGCTTTCATCCGGCGCACCGGCTGGCTAGCGTCGTGCCCTTTCGCGTCTCCCGCGCGGCGAAACGGCGGGACGCCGACAGGAAGGACGACATGCGACGGTTCGGTACGGCCGCTGCGGTGCTGGTGCTCGCGCTCGGCGCTGCGGCGTGCAGCGACAGTGACGATGGTGGTGACGAGGATGCCTCGCCCGAGGGGGGCCAGGAGTACGTCGACGTCATCACCCAGACGATCGGCGGCGCACCCGGCATCCCCGAGGAGAGCAGCCGATGCCTCGCCGAGGCATTCGTGGAGGGGATCGGTGTCGACGAGCTCCAGGACCGGGGAACCCCGGAGGAGCTGGCCGATCGCAACGAGGCCTTCACGGACATGACCCTGGACGAACCCCAGGCCGAGTCGGCCTACGACCACCTCGGGTCGTGCGCCGAGCCCCGAGAGCTCCTGGTCCAGACCGTGGCCTCCTCGCAGGAGTTGCCGGAGGAGGTCACGACCTGCGTCGACGAGACGGTGGACGACGACGCCGCCCGTGAGTTCTTCGTCACCCTGTTCCAGGGTCCCGAGGCCCAGCAGGAGAGCGAGGCCATGCAGGAACTGGGCGTGGCCCTCACCGAGTGCACGGCGGCAGGAGGGCCGGCGCCGCCGCAGGGACAACCCGCGCCGGCACCGCCGCAGCAGGGGGAGCCCGCACCGTCGACGACGACGCCCTGACGCCCCCCGACCGCGACGCGGGCGCGCGGCGGCCGCTGGAGCCGAGCCCATAGGCCTGTCCGGGCACACCCTTGAGCATCGCGGGATGGGTGACCCGATGCGAGCCTGCGAGACTGGTGCCGTGAAGTACGTCATCTGCGTCCCGGACGGCTGCGCCGACGAGCCCGTGCCCGAGCTCGGCGGGCGCACGCCGCTGGAGGTGGCGTCGATGCCTACCCTGGCCCGCCTCGCCGCCCGGGGCGAGGTCGGCCGGGCGACCGTCATCCCGCCGGGGATGCCACCGGGCAGCGATGTCGGGAACATGTCGATCCTCGGCTTCGACCCGGCCCGCTACCACACGGGCCGGGCGCCCATCGAGGCCGCTGCGCGGGGGATCGGCCTGGAGCCCGACCAGGTGGCGTTCCGCTGCAACCTCGTCACGGTGGGCGGTGACGGGACGATGGTGGACTTCGCAGGTGGCCACCCCTCGTCGGAGGCCGCGGCCGAGGTGATCCGGGCTCTCGATGCCGAGCTGGGTTCGGGCGCGGGTGCCGAGGTGAGCTTCCACGCGGGGGTCCAGTACCGCCACATCGTGGTCGCCCCCGCGTCCTGGGGGGACGCCCGCTGCGTCCCGCCCCACGACCTGACCGGCAGGCCAGCCATGCTGCCGCACGGCGCGGCGGCCCCGAAGCTGATCCGCCTGATGGACGCCAGCCGGCCCATCGTCTCGGCCTTCGGGTTGGACGCCACCCAGGTGTGGCTGTGGGGGCAGGGGCGGAGCCCGGACCTGCCGTCGTTCCGCGAGGTGACGGGCCTGCGGGGCGCGCTGGTCACGGCGGTCGACCTGATCCGTGGGCTGGGGGTCCTCACCGGCATGGAGATCGTCGAGGTCCCCGGTGCGACCGGCTGGTACGACACCGACTACGAGGGGAAGCGGGACGCGGCCCTCCGAACCCTGGCTGCCGGAGCCGACGTCTTCCTGCTGCACGTGGAGGCGACGGACGAGGCCGGTCACGCCGGCGACCTGAACGAGAAGATCGCAGCGCTGGAGGCGTGGGACCGCCGCATCCTGGCCGGCCTGGTCGAGGGACTCGACGCCATGGGTCCCTGGCGGCTGCTCCTGCTGCCGGATCACCCGACGCCGGTGGCGTTGCGCACGCACACCACCGACAGCGTGCCCTACGTGATCGTGGACAGCCGGTCGGATGGTCCGGGCGGCAGCTACAGCGAGGCGGGCACGGCCGCGTGCGCCCCGGTGCCCGGCCACGAGCTGCTCGGGCGCCTGCTTGCGGCCTGAGCCCCGTGTTTCGAACGCGCTCGGGCCCGCGCTACAGTACGGGTGTTCTGCCGGGGGGTTCCGCACCGTGCGAGAGCGGATGACCGACCCCGGCCCATCCCGATCGTGGAGCGGATCCTCCTCCCGATCCCGCCCTCGCGCCGCACGGCAGGCGCACCGCGCCGTGGCTGCGTCGGCGACCGGGCTTCCGTCGAACCCGGCTCCCCAAGAAGTGAGGTGACAGCCCCCGATGAGCGTGGACGCCACCGCCCTCGAACGGTCGGCACTCGAGCGCAAGGATCGCGAGGAGCTCACGACGATCGCTCAGGCGCTCGGCGCGCGGCCACCGTCGCGTGCCCGGAAGGCCGAGATCGTGCAGATGATCCTCGAGATCACGGGGGTCGAGTCGGCCGCCGGTGACGAGGGCAGCTCCGGCGCCAAGGACACCAAGGGCGCGGGATCCGGCACCGAGCGGGGTCGCGAGGAGGGCGCGGCGGCCGGCGCCGAGGTCGACGCCGCGGCCCGAGGCGACGCGCCCGACGAGCCCCCCGCCGAGTGGGAGACCGCACTCGGTGGCGACACCGACGGCCTGGCCGAGGCGGGGGACGGGGCGGCCTCCGCCTCCACCAGCGGCGACGGAGGGTCGTCCGCCCGAGCGGGCGGCGCATCGGGTGCCGGTGGTGGCCCGGCGGCGACGCGCAGCGGCGGCGATGCCTCAGGTGAGGGGCAGGCGCCGCCCGAGCAACGGGCCGGCGGGGCCCGCCGTCCGGGCGACCAGCCCAAGGCGGGTCAGCCGGCGCAGTCCGGGCAGAAGCAGGTCGACCAGCAGGCCCAGCCGAGGGGCGAGAAGCAGCAGGGCCAGACCGACCAGCAGCAGTCGGGACAGAGGCAGGCCGGCGAGCAGGCCGACGGCGCCGAGCCCGGCAACCGCCGGCGCCGTCGCCGCGGCCGGCGCAACAAGCAGGACGACGGCCATGCCGAGGAGTTCACCGGCGAACCGATCGCGGTCGAGGGCCTGCTCGATCTGCGGGACGAGGGCTACGGCTTCCTCCGCGTCCGCGGGTCGCTCCCGTCGAAGGACGACATCTACGTGTCGGTGAAGCAGGTGCGGCAGTTCGGGCTGCGCAAGGGCGACCACGTGGCGGGCGCCAGCCGGCCGGCCATGCGCAACGAGAAGAACCCGGCGCTCCTCCGGATCGAGAAGGTGAACGGTCGCGACCCCGAGCTGGCCAGGCAGCGGCGGCGGTTCGAGGATCTCACCCCGCTGTTCCCCGACCAGAAGCTCCGCCTCGAGACGGTCGAGGACCCGTCGAACATGACCTCGCGGATCGTCGATCTCATCGCGCCGATCGGGAAGGGGCAGCGTGGCCTGATCGTGTCGCCGCCGAAGGCCGGCAAGACGACCGTCATGAAGCACGTCGCGCGCTCGATCGAGCTCAACAACCCCGAGGTGAAGCTGATCGTCCTGCTCGTCGACGAGCGCCCCGAGGAGGTCACCGACATGCGGCGGTGGCTCCGGAACCCGACGAGCGAGGTGGTCGCCTCCACGTTCGACCGCCCGGCCGACGAGCACACCGCGGTGTCGGAGCTGACCATCGAGCGGGCCAAGCGGATCGTCGAGGACGGCGGTGACGTCTGCATCATCCTCGACGGCATCACCCGGCTCGCTCGGGCCTACAACCTGGCGGCGCCGCCGACGGGCCGGATCATGTCGGGCGGTGTCGACTCGGGCGCGCTGTACCCGCCGAAGAAGTTCTTCGGGGCGGCGCGCAACGTCGAGGAGGGCGGCTCGCTCACCATCCTGGCCACCGCGCTGATCGAGACCGGTTCCCGGATGGACGAGGTGATCTTCGAGGAGTTCAAGGGCACCGGCAACATGGAGCTGCGCCTCGACCGGCGCATGGCCGAGCGGCGGATCTACCCGGCCATCGACGTCGAGGCGAGCTCGACCCGGCACGAGGAGCTGCTCTTCCCCCGGGGTCAGCTGCAGCTCGTGTGGGCGCTGCGCCGGGTGCTGTCGGGCCTGTCGTCCGGCGATCGCGGCAACGCCGCCGCGCTCGAGCTGCTGATCGACCGCATGAAGACGTTCCGGACCAACGAGGAGTTCCTGGCCGAGGTGGCCAAGGCCGGAGCCTGAGCGGACCCGCCGCCTGCGGCGAGGTTGGTCCGGGGTGGGGTCGCTCCGTAGACTCCATCGTTCGATCCGAGGAGACCACGATGAAGGCTGGCATCCACCCCGAGTACGTCGAGACCCGTGTGCGTTGCTCGTGCGGCAACGAGTTCACCACGCGCTCGACCAAGGCCGACCTGCACGTCGAGCTCTGCAGCGAGTGCCACCCCTTCTACACGGGCAAGCAGAAGCTGGTCGACACCGGCGGACGGATCGACCGCTTCGAGCGGCGCTACGGCAAGCGCCGCAAGTGAGGCTCCCGCCGGCGACCCTCGGCCCGCTCGGCGGCCGAGCGGCACCGGATGGGTGAACCGGCACTGGGAGCCACCCCCGGGACGGCGGGTGATCGCCGCCGGCAGCTCGCCGCGGCCAGGCTCGCGGGGCTGGTGGAGGCGCAGTGGGGCCGTGCTGCGCGGGAACGCCCGTCGTTCCCGCCGGGTGCGGCGCTCCTCGGCACCGGCCCAGGCGGCCGGCGGGCCGCGTGGGTCACGTCCGCCGACAGGCCCGAGCACCTGCTGGGCCCCGCTCTCGTGTGGGCGGAGCAGCGCCACGTCGACGAGCTGCACCTGATCGCCGAGGGGACCGGCCCGCCGGACACCCAGCGGGCGGGCACGGGTACCGGCGCGGCGGGCGTGCTGGCGCGCCAGGCGGCGTGGTTCGGCTCCCACGCCCCGTCGGTGTGGCGCATCGAGGGCTCGTCGCTGGTGCCGGCCGAGCCGGCGCCGCTGCCCCGCCCGCGCCCGGCCCCGGCCCCGGCCGAGCTGGTCGACCTGCTGATCGACGCCGGGCTCGAGGTGGTGGTGGAGGGGGGCATGGTGCGGGGCGAGCTGAACGGCCTGGAGGTGGCGCGCATCGTCCACGGGACGACCAGCGCCGGCGAGCCCATCGACGAGCCCCGGCTCGAGGTGGGCGTCGGCAAGGCCGATCGAGAGCTGACGGCCACCGTGCACGCCGCCCTGCCGGCCGCCGAGCGGCTGCGACGCGTCGTCGACATCGTGGTCGAGCACCGCAGGCCCGGGGCGCCCCGCCACCCGCTCAACCAGCTGGTGCCCGAGCGTTGGCTGCGGGCGGTTCTCTGCCGGGCCCCGGGCGCCGTGGGTCTGGCGTCGCTGCGCCCGGCCGAGGGCGCCCGGCCGCGGCCCGACCTCACCCGCCGCGACGTGGCGGTCGCCACCGGTGCCACGCCGGACGGCGCGCCGGTGGTGGTGGCGTGCTCGGTGGGCGTGGCGCTCGACCTGGTGCCGACGGCGGCCGATGCCCGGGAGCTGCTGGATCCGGGCGCCCGGCTGCTGCTCGCCGTCCCGGAGCGTGACGATCATCCGGGCACCCGGCGCCTGGCCGCCAGGCTCGACCGGCCGGCCACGGTGGTGCCCGTCCCGGGAGACTGGCGGCGCGCCGGCTGACCCGCCCGCGCTGCCGGCTGACCTGCCCGGCCATCCCGCCCGCCTCCGCCCTGGTGGGACGGGTGATCCCCCGCGGTGCTCGGTACGCTGGCGTGTCGTGCTCGAACGCCTCGATGAGCTGGAGCTTGAGTTCCGTGAAACCGAGGCGCGCCTCGCCGATCCCACCCTGATCGCCGACCAGGCCCGCTACCAGCAGGTCGCGAAGCGGTACCGGGAGCTCGAGCCGATCGTGGGGCGCGCCCGCGAGCTGCGCGCCTGCCGGGACGACCTCGCCACCGCGCGGGAGATGCTGGCCGACGCCACCGGTGAGGACCGCCAGCTCGTCGGCGCGGAGGTGGAGGCGGCCGAGCGCGACATCGAGCGGCTCACCGACGAGATCCGGCGCCTGATGCTCCCCAAGGACCCCAACGAGGAACGCAACGTGATCGTCGAGATCCGGGGCGCCGAGGGCGGGGAGGAGGCCAACCTGTTCGCCCGCGACCTGTTCGAGATGTACCGGGCGTTCGCCGCCCGCCAGGGGTGGTCAGCGGAGGTGCTGGGCAGCGACGTGTCGGATCTCGGGGGGTACAACGAGATCACGTTCCTGCTGCGCGGCGACGGCGTGTGGTCGCGGATGAAGCACGAGGGCGGCACCCACCGGGTGCAGCGGGTACCCGTCACCGAGAGCCAGGGCAGGATCCACACCTCGTCGGCCACCGTCACCGTGCTGCCCGAGGCGCAGGAGGTCGATGTCGCGATCGACCCCAACGACCTCCGCATCGACGTGTACCGGTCGTCCGGCCCCGGCGGGCAGAGCGTCAACACGACCGACTCGGCCGTCCGCATCACCCACCTGCCGACGCGCACCGTGGTGGCGATGCAGGACGAGAAGAGCCAGATCCAGAACCGCGCCAAAGCGCTCGCCGTGCTGCGGTCGCGGCTGCTGAAGGCCGAGCAGGACCGGCAGGCGGCCGAGGCCTCGGCGGCCCGGCGCGACCAGGTCGGCGGCGGGGGCCGTGCCGAGAAGGTGCGGACCTACAACTTCCGGGAGAACCGGGTGACCGACCACCGCATCGGGTTCACCGTGCACAAGCTCGACCGGGTGCTCGCCGGCGAGCTCGAGGAGATCAGCGACGCTCTGATCGCCGACGAGCAGGGGCGGCGCCTGGCCGCCCAGGTGTGACCGGCCCGGTCGCCGGGGACGCCGTCCGGTGGCGGTCGCTGCTGGCCGAGGTGACCGGCCGGCTGGAGCGTGCCGGGATCGAGAACGCCCACCAGGAGGCCCGCTGGCTGGTGCAGCGCGCGGGCGGCTTCTCCGCCGCCGAGATGGTGGTGGCCCTCGAGCGACCGGCGCCCGAGCGGGGAGCGAGCTGCCTGCAGCGGATGGTCGAGCGGCGGGAGCGGGGTGAGCCCCTCCAGTACGTGCTCGGACGCTGGCAGTTCCGGACCCTCGAGCTGGTGGTGGACGAGCGCGTCCTGATCCCCCGCCCCGAGACCGAGGTGCTCGCGGGCATGGCCCTCGACGAGGTGCGGCGGCTCCGTGCCCGGCTCGCCGTCGACCTCGGGACGGGATCGGGGGCGATCGCCCTCAGCCTGGCCGCCGAGCAGCCCGGACTGGAGGTGTGGGGCACCGACTCGTCGGCCGACGCGCTCGCCGTGGCGAGGGCCAACCTTGCGGGGCTCGGGGAGGCCGCCGGCCGCGTCCGCCTGGTCGAGGGCGACTGGTTCGCGGCGGTCCCCGGCGGCCTCGCGGGGCGGGTGGGGGTGGCGGTGTCGAACCCCCCGTACGTCGCCCGGCACGAGGTGCCCGACCTGCCGCGCGAGGTCAGCGAGTGGGAGCCGGAGCGGGCGCTCGTCTCCGGTCCCGCCGGCGACGAGGACATCGGGCGCATCGTGGCCGAGGCGCCACGCTGGCTGACCCGGCCGGGATCGCTGCTCGTCGAGATGGCGCCCCACCAGGTGGCCGGCGCCCGCCGGGCCGCGCTCGCCGCCGGGTTCCGCTCGGCGACGATCTGGCCCGACCTCGCCGGGCGCGACAGGATCATCGTCGCTCGCACCTGACCCGCCCGCAGCCGAGCCGGCGACGGGCGCCCACTAGCGTGGGGCGGTGCTGCTGGTCACCGACTCGCCGCCGTCCCCCGGCACCGTGGAGGCGGCCGCAGCCGTGCTGCGACGGGGCGATGTGGTGGCGCTGCCGACCGACACGGTCTACGGCCTCGCGGCGCTGCCCGGCGTGCGGGGCGCCACCCGGCGGCTGTTCGCGCTGAAGGGGCGGGCGGCCGACGTGCCGATCGCCGTGCTCTGCGCCGACACCGCCCAGGCGCTCGGGCTGGCGGAGCCGCCATCGGCCGAGGTGCAGCGGATCGTGGGCCGGTTGTGGCCCGGCCCGCTCACCGTGGTGCTGCGGCGCCGCCGGGCCATCGTCTCCTGGGAGCTGGGGGAACCGGCCGACACCATCGGTCTGCGCTGCCCCGACCACGACCTCGTGAGAGCGCTCGCCCGCGAGGTGGGGCCGCTGGCCACGACCAGCGCCAACCGCCACGGCGAGCCGACGCCCCCCATCGCCCCGATGGTGGCGCAGGTCTTCGACGAGGAGGTGGGCCTGGTGCTGGACGGCGGGGAGTGCCGGGGTGTCCCCTCGACGGTGATCGAGGCCACCGGGCCGGGGTGGCGGACGCTCCGCCCGGGGTCGATCACCGCGGCCGACGTCGAGGCGGCGGCCGGCGACCCGGGGACCCAGGGCGGTCGCCCAGCCGGGTGACAGATGTCAGCGGTTGCGGCGGAGCGCCTCCTTGACCTTGCCGGTGAACCGGTCGAGCTTCTCCTTGGCCGTGCCGCCGGCGCGGTCGACCTTGCCTTCCCGCTCGAGGTCGCGATCGCCGGTCACGTCCCCGGCGGCTTCCTTGGCGCGGCCCTTGGCCTCGTCGAACTTCCCTTCGGACATGAGGTGCCTCCTCGGAGTCGATGGTGTGTCGCTACCCGCCGCCGAACCGCGGACACGGGCGACATCGACCGCCGCCCGGGTCCTTCCTGCGGGACATCACGGACAGTGTCTGAGAAGCCACTAGACGTCGCACACGGTGCACGGGGCCCGCAGGCTGCCTACGCTCCGTCGTCGATGGGCAGACGGGGAGACCTTCTCGCACTGGTGGACCGCTCGCCCGGGCCATTGCGGACCCTCGAAGGTGCCGTCACCACCTGGCTCCAGCGGGACCTCGTCAGCACCATCACCGGGTCGCTCTCCGGGGTGCTCACCGCCGGGTGGGGAGGGACGGAGGCGGGCAGGGACAGCACCGGCGGGGCGGGCCGCGGCGGCGTGGCCGGGAGCTCCGAGGTGGCGTCGACCGCATACGTGGTGATCGACCTGCCGGCCCGCTGGCGGGTGATCGAGCGGGGGCACGTGGCCGTGTGCGACGGCGAGCGGAGCTGGGCGGGCACGGCGTCGCTCGTCACCGAGCGCAGCGCCGACCAGGTGGCCCTCGAGGACGCCGGCATCGTCGGGGTCTGCCTCTTCCCCGGGCGCCTGCTGGGTTCTCTGGTGTTCGGTGACCCGGTGCCCGGGGAGACCGGCGGGCGGGAGTGCTGGGTCGTCGACGCACGGCTCCGCCCCGGGACGCATGGTGGCAGGTCGCCGGCGGCCGAGGGGGCGCCGGCCGCGGAGCTGACCGGAGAGCACCTGCCCGGGCTCCTCGGGGTCGACCACCGGTTCTGGTTCGACGCCGCCACCGGCATCGTCCTGCGCCACGAGGGGGCCGTCGACGGCCAGCTGTGCTCGACGGTCGAGCTCACCGACCTGCGCGTCGACCGCCCCGTCGCACCGGCGGAGTTCGGGCCGCCGCCCGACGCGATCGTCCGCTCGCGCGACGAGCTGTTGCGCGACCACCTCGTCTCGGTCGGGGTCGACCCCGACGGGATCGATCTCGACGACCCCGTCGAGGTGCGCGACGCCCTGCGCTCCGGCCTGGCCCTCGACCCCTGCCGGGCCCAGGAGAGCCGCCGGGACAACCACGTCCCGGTGTCGTCCGGTCCCGACGATCCGGCCGCAGCACGTGCTGCGATCCGCGAGGCGATCGAGCGGCTCACCGAGGCCGACGAGCTGGGCGGGCTCCCCAACGTGCAGGCCGGCCGGGGACTGGCCGCCGTGTACGAGGCGGCACGTGCCCGCGTGCCCGGGAACCCGGCGCACATCAGCCTGGTGGTCGACGACTGCCTCTTCCTGTCCGACGACCGGGCCGTGGTCTGGTACTCGGTGCTGCTCGACGGAAAGCGGCCGCCGGTCGTGCGGGCCCGGGAGGGCTACGCGGTGCGCATCGACGGCCGCTGGGTGATGGAGCGGGCCAGCTTCGCCGACCTGGTGTCGCTGGCCGGCGTGCCGTGCCCACCACCGGTGGAGCCCTGATCGGCGATCGCGTTGCGACCCACGCGCGGACCTGTCGGCCCGGCCACCGAGGCGCTACGCTGCCTAGCCCACTGTGCATCGCGATGCTGATCCTCCAGGCAGTCCCGGGCGGGCGGTGCCCCGGGTGCGCGACCCGGCCGTTGGCGGCCGCCGTCGCATGGTGACCGTCCGAGCTCGGCGGCCGGCGTGAGCGGCTTGGGGGTGCAGCTCGCCCTCGTCGCTGTGCTGGTGCTGCTGAACGCGGCGTTCGCCGGCACCGAGATGGCGCTCGTCTCGCTGCGGGAGAGCCAGCTCCGCCGGTTGGAGCGGCGCTCGTCGACCGGTGCGGTCCTGGCCCGGCTGGCCCGCGATCCGAACCGCTTCCTGGCGACGATCCAGATCGGCATCACGCTCGCCGGGTTCCTGGCATCCGCGGCCGCCGCCGTCACGCTGGCGGCGCCGCTCGAGGACGCGCTCGACTTCCTGGGCCGGGCGGCCCAGCCCGTCTCGGTGGTGCTGGTCACCCTGGCCCTCGCGTACCTCACGCTGGTGTTCGGCGAGCTGGCCCCCAAACGGGTGGCGATGCAGCGAGCCGAGCGGTGGGGGCTGGTGACCGCACGCCCTCTCAACGCGATGGCGGTGCTCACCCGCCCGGTGGTCTGGCTGCTGTCGCACTCGACCGACCTGGCCGTGCAGCTGATGGGCGGCGATCCGGCCCTCAGGCGGGAGGAGGTCACCGAGCAGGAGCTGCGCGAGATGGTCGGGGCGCAGCCGACGTTCACCCCGCAGCAGCGCCGGATCATCGACGGCGCGTTCGAGATCGCCGAGCGCACGCTCGACCAGGTGCTCCGGCCCCGCCCCGACGTGTTCGTGCTCGACGCCTCGCAGCCGGCGGCCGAGGCGTTGCGCGACCTGTCGGCGAGCGGCCACTCGCGGGCGCCGGTCGCGCACGACCGCAACCTCGACGAGGTGATCGGGCTGGTCCACATGCGCGACCTGCTCGACCCGGGTGACCGCCGGGTTGCCGACGTGGCGGTCGAGATCCACGCGTTCCCGGAGACGGCCGACGTGCTCGACGCGCTGCACGAGATGCAGGTCCGCAGGCTGTCGTTCGTCCTGGTGGTGGACGAGCACGGTTCGGCTGCGGGGATCGTCACGATCGAGGATCTCCTCGAGGAGCTGGTGGGGGAGATCTACGACGAGACCGACCGGGACGTCGTCTCGGTCCGCTACGAGGCCGACGGCAGCATCCTGTTGGCCGGGCGGTTCCCGGTGCACGACCTTCCCGACGTGGGGGTCGACGACGTTCCGGAGGGTCCGTACGCCACGGTGGCCGGCCTCGTCCTCGATCGGCTCGGGCGGGTGCCCGAGGCCCCCGGCGACCGCATCGAGGTGGCGGGTCGCACCTACGAGGTGCTCGCGGTGGCGGGTCGGGCCATCACCCAGCTGCGGATCGGCCCGCGGACCGCGGGCGCCGTGGAGGTCCCGGACCCCGGTGCCGGCGACGGCGTGTCACCGCTCGCGCCCCCCGGCAACGGTCAGCCCGACCTCCACCGGCGCGGCGCCCCCCGCTGACACGCTGCCGCGGGGGAGTCGGCGGGGCCGTTCCCGAACACCGCGTCTCGGGGCTCCACGTAGCCGCGTGGATGGTGGGTGCCGTCGCCGCCGGGCCGGTAGACGCCCGCGATGTCGCCGGACATGATCCGTCCGAGCGCGTCGACCACTCGGTCGATGTCGGCGGAGCGGTTGTGGAAGCCGAGGCTCAGGCGCACCGTCTCGGGGGTTCCGTCCGGGCCGGCGCCGAAGCACCCGCTCCGGACGCCGACGGCGTGCTCGTAGCCGAGGATGGCGGCGACCAGCGCGGGCTCGACATCCTCCGGGGTGAACCGCACGATCCCGACGTTCCCGCGGGCGGCCTCGGCGCCGGCGGGCCCGTGCACCGTGATGCCGGGCACGCTGGCGAGCCCGGCCGTCGCGTGCCCCACCAGCTTCGACTCGTGGGCGGCGATGCGCTCGAGGCCGATCTCGGCGAGCGACCCGGCCGCCGCCCCCAGCGCCACCGCTCCCAGCACGTTGACGGGGGCGTCGGGGCCGGCCGGTCCCTCCGGTCCCGCCGGATCCCACCCTGCGGTGGCAACCGCCGGCCGGGTGGCGCCGGCGCCGTCGCCGTGGTCGGCGAGCAGCAACGCACGATCTCCGACGAGGGCGCCCGAACCGAAGGGCGCGTACATGGTGTGGCCGGACAGCGCCACCACGTCGAGATGGCCGGGGTCGCCGTGCGGCCGCATGTCGATCGGGTGGTGGGAGGCCAGGTGGGTGGCATCGACGGCGATGCGGCCCCCCGCCGCGTGCACCCGCTCGGCCAGCTCGTGGACGGGGTGCACCAGCCCGGTGGCGCCGGAGGCGCCCCGGACGGCGACCAGCGGCACGCGACCGCGGGTGAGCCCGTGGAGGGCCCCGATCGGATCGGCCGTGACCACGACGACGTCGCGCTCGGGATCGGCGCCCACGAACCGTCCGATGCTCCCGAGCGCCTGCTCGCAGGCCTCGGTGCTCACCCGCGCCTTGTAGCCGGTGCCCCGGTGGGCCGCCGCGTGGAGGGGGAGGAGCCGGCCCACCGCGTCGATCACGGGCCACAGCACCGGCGTGGCGGTGGCGTTGTCGAGGTCGACGTGGGTCCGGTGTCGTCCACCCAGCGTCGGCACGATCTCGTCCACCCCGGCGACGATGGACCGCAGATCCAGCATCGCCGTGACCGTACGGGCGGTGGCCGGCGCCCGGTAGCGGGCTTTCCCGACAACGGTGCCGGCGGCTCGTGCCGGTGACCGATCAACGCGAGCGGTCGGCGAGCACGTGCCGCGACAGCTCGGTGCGTGAGCGCATGCCCAGCTTGCGGTAGATCCGGGTCAGGTGGGCCTCCACGGTCGCCACGCTGACGAACAGCTCGCCGGCGATCTCGCGGTTGCGCCGCCCCTCGGCCACGAGCTGGGCGATCTGCGACTCGGTCGGGGTGAGCTCGCCGCGGTCCCGCCCGGGCGCCACCCGGCGCAGCTCCTCGGCGGCCAGCGCCGCCCAGGGGGTGGCCCCGATGCCCGTGAAGCGGCCGTGCGCCTCGTCGAGCACGTCGGCGGCCGCGCGGCGGCGCCCGGAGCGCCGCAGGGCCCGGCCCTGCAACAGGAGGGTCCGGGCCGCGTCGAGCCGGTAGCCGAGGGCGTCGAAGGCCTCCGCCGCTGCGCCGACGCGTTCGGCGGCGTCCTCGGTGCCGGTGACCAGGGCGTGCAGGCCCCGGGCGCGTTCGGCCGCGGCGTCGGTCCACGGTTCGCGAAGGTCCGCGGCCTGATCCTCCAGCTCGGCGACCAGGGCCTCGCAGGTCTCGCGGTCGCCCGCAAGGGCGGTCGCCTCGACGGCGTCGGGCAGGAACGGTACGTACCCGGGATGGCGGTGGCCCGAGCGTCGCGCCAGCTCGACCGCCGCCAGCAGCTCGGAGGCCGCGGCCTGGCCGTCGCCCGAGGACAGAGCCACCACGGCCCTGATGTGGTGGGCGGTGAAGACCCGCGGCGGGTTGTCGCGCCGCTGGCCCCACGAGTGCAGGGACCCGGCGGCGTCGAGCGCGGCGGCGGTCTCGCCCCGGTGAGCGCGCGCGAGGCCGACGGGGTAGCTCGTCCAGGTCGCAGCCTCGGCGTTGCCGGCGTCGCGTGCGGCCTCCAGGCCGTCCTGGCCGAGCTCGATGGCCTCGGCGAGGTTGCCCGCCGCCACCTCGATCCTCGCACGGTCCGCCAGACGGTAGGGCCGGTGGAACTCGATGCCCGTCCGGGCGAACTGGGCGGCCTGGGCCTCGAAGCGGCGCCGGGCCTCTGCCAGGTAGCCGCCCCAGACGCACTGCCGTGCCCGCAGCACGTGGGGCCACGGGCCGAGGGGCGGGCGCTCGTGCAGCACCTCGGCCAGCTGGAGGGCCCGGTGCATCAGGTCGTGCCGTGGACGGCCGGCGAGCAGCGAGGTGGTCGCGAGCATGCTGGCCGCCAGCACCTCGAGGACGTGGTCGTCCTGGTCGACGGCGATCTGCAGCGCCTGCTCGCTGAGCTCCATGCCCCGGGCGAGCTGGCCGCGGTAGAGGCCGGTCACGAAGCCGCGCAGCTCCAGCACGCGGCCGCGGAGCGCGAGGTCGTCGCCGGCATCGACCAGGGCGCGTTCGAGGTACTCCTCGCTGCGGTTGAAGTCGAGGTAGACGCGCTGGGTGATCGCCTGCGCCCGTCCGGGGCCGGCGCCGAGCCTGTCGACGAGCTCGTCGGTGAGCGCCAGGGCCCGGCGGGTCTCGCCGGCCGCGGCCCGGTACGAGATCGCGATCAGTGACCGGCGGGTGGCGTCGCTGGTGCGGACACGGGCGCGGTCGCCGGCCCCGGGGTCCGATGGCGCCGGGTCGCGCTGGGGCGGGGTGAGGCGCAGGGAGTGGGTGGCCAGCTCGGCCGCCAGGGCGGGCGCCCCGCGGCGACCTGCGCGGCGGGCGGCCTGCTCGAGCTCGGCGGCGATCTCCGGGTCGGGCTCGGTTGCCGACAGCGCCAGGTGCCGGGCCCGATCGTCGGGATCGGTGACGATCTCGGCGAGGTGCGCGTGCACGGCCTGGCGCTCGAGCGGGTTCATGCCGCCGAGCACGACCGAGGCCAGCAGGGGGTGGGAGAACCGCACGAGCAGGTCGTCGCCCACCGTCAGCACGCCCGTGTCGACCGCGGCCGACACGCGGGCCGTCGGCTGCCCCGCCGCGTCCGCCAGGGCGGCGGCCGAGCACGGGCCGAGGGCGGCGGCGGTGCGCAGCACCTCGAGCATGTCGGGGGTGGCGCCGGCGAGGCGCTCCGACAGCGCCTCCGCCAGGGTGGGCCGCGCGACGGCCCCGAGCGGGTTTGCGACCAGGTCGGGTGAGCGGGCGAGCTCCACGGCGTACAGCGGGTTGCCTCCGGCGAGCGCGTGGATGCGCTGGAGCGCCGGCCGTGGGATCGGCCCGACCGCGGCGTTGATCACCTGGCGGATGGCGTCGATGGGCAGGGGACCGAGGATCATCTCCTCGAAACGCTCGGGAGGGATGATCTCGGGTGGACCGGCGGCTCGGCTCTCCCGCTCGGTGGCCAGCGCGGCGACCGGAGCATCGTCGAGCCGGCGGAGTGCGTACCGCAGGGCGCGGGCGGAGATCGGGTCGCACCACTGGAGGTCGTCGATCGCCACCACCACCGGGCACTCGACGGCCAGGCGCCGCAACAGCCGCAGGACGGCCCGGGCCCGATCGAACAGGTCGGCGTCCGGGTCGAGGGCGTCACCGGCCGGGACGTCGTCGAACAGGTCGGTGAGCACGACCATCGCGCCCTGGAGCTCGTCCTCGGTGGGTCGCGCCACGAGTACCCGGTGACCGGCGGCGCGGTGCGCCTTGAGCCCCGCCCGCCAGAGCGCGGTCTTCCCGATGCCCGCGTCGCCGCGGATCACCAAGAAGGGCGCCTGCGCATCGATGCCCGCGACCGCGTGTTCGATCCGGTCGAGCTCGTGGTCGCGCCCGGGCAGGCGGGCCTCGACCAGATCGGACCGCCGCACCACCGCCGGTGATCGTACTACGCAGCGCGCGCCCGCCCGTGACTGCGGTCACCGGTGGAATCGGTGTCGCCGCACCCGGTACGGGTAGTGGCCGACCGTGACGCCCCCGGGTCCCCCGCCCCGCCTCCTCGCCGCCCGCTACGTCCTGGGCCCGGCCGTCGGGCGGGGACGCTCGACGGTGTTCCGAGCCCGGGACCAGCGCCTGCAGCGCGAGGTTGCGGTGAAGCAGGTGGACGTCGCCGCCTGCGCGCCGTTCGGCTCGGGGCGGGGCGAGAGCCTGCGGGCCCGTGCCCTGCGCGAGGCTCGAGCGCTGGCCCGCGTGTCGAGCCCCCAGGCGGTGTCGGTCTTCGACGTCCTGGAGGAGGACGGGTCGCTGTGGCTCGTCATGGAGCTGGTCGACGCACCGAGCCTGCGTGCGCTGGTGGAGAGGTACGGCCCCCTCGACGACCGCCGCGCCGCCCTTGTCGGCCTCGACGTGCTGGCCGCGCTCGCCGCCGCCCACGCCACCGGGGTGGTGCACCGCGACGTGAAGCCGTCGAACGTGCTCGTCCCGCGGGGCGGGCCGGCGAAGCTCACCGACTTCGGGGTGGCGACGGTCCGTGACGAGGAGCAGCTCACCGCCCCGGGCATGGTCATCGGCTCGCCCTCCTACATGGCGCCCGAGCAGGCGTGCGGGCGACCGGCCGGTCCCGCGGCCGACCTGTGGGCGCTGGGAGCGATGCTCTACTTCGCCGTCGAGGGCACGGCGCCGTTCCCCGGCGGCTCGCCGGTCGCCGCAGCGACCGCGGTGGTGCACCAGAGGCCCCGACCCCAGGAGCGGCCGGGTCCGCTGTCGGCCGTCATCGGCCGCCTGCTCGCGAAGAACCCGGGCCACCGGCCGCACCCGGCGACCGTGCGGCGGGAGCTCGCCGCGATCGCCTACCGCCCGGGCATCGGCGACGGGCGGCCGGTCGCTCGTCGCCGGGGGAGCGGGGCCGGGGTCGCCGGTGCCGCGGTGTCCGAGCGCACGCAGCGGGTGGACATGCGTGGGGTCATGGCGTCAGGCGAGCACCGAGCGGGTGCCGGCTCCCCGCCCGCTCCGCCTCGGCGGGCGGATGTCGCGGCTCCGGCGCCTCGCAGCCGGGGGCGCCGGCACCTCCACCCGGTGGCGAGGGCCCGCCGCCGGTCCCGCGAGACGGTCGCGGCCGCGGCGGCGGTCGTCGCGGTGGCACTGGGCGCGGGAGCGTTCGCCGCCAACGGCATGGGCGGACCCCGGACGGTGGCGCCGGCCACCGCCGATTCGCCCACCAGCGAGGCGCCGCCGGCGAGCGATGCCCCGCCGGCGAGCGGGCAGGCACCAACCACCGCGACCTCGCCCGCCAGGGAGGCCCCGCCCACGACGGAGGCCGCCCCGACCACCACGACGCCCGGCGCCGACGCCGGCGTGGTGGCGGTGACCGCGCCGGCGGCCGACGCATCGACGTCCACGACGGCACCGGAGCCGTCGACGACCGTGCCGGAGACCACCACCACGACCGCGCCCGACCCGACGACCACGTCGGTGCCGGAGACCACGACCACGACCGTGCCGGAGACCACCACCACGACCGCGCCCGACCCGACGACCACGTCGG
>JBKHJZ010000033.1:0-24563 GCA_046537875.1 Acidimicrobiia bacterium
CACATCCTCCCGGTGGCACGCGCCCTGTACAACGCGGCCGCCACCGACGAGGACGCCGCCCGGGCCTGGTGGGACCGGATGGACGCGGCCCGCGAGATGATCAGGAGGGTCGTGCAACGCCTCGCCGACGAGGGCGAGCTCGACCCGACGTGGACCGTCGCCGAGGCGACCGACATCGCCTGGGCGATCACGCATCCACGCGTCTGGGACGACCTCGTCGAGCACCACGGCTGGGACCCCGGACGGTTCATCGACCGACAGGTCGAACTGGCCCAGAGGACACTCCTGGCGCCGAGGCGGCCTGCATCCAGTGATTCCGCACCACCGTGACGAGCAACCACGAGACGGGAACTGGGAAGCGGTGTGGTTGCCAGGCAACCCGCTGCGCTTCCCGGTTCCTGCTCAGGACCCGACCGGCCGAGCGGGGAACCATTCGCGGATAGCCGACGGCTGCGGACCGCGCAGCCATACACCAATTCTGCACGTCTGGTGCATGATAGGTGTATGGCGAGGAAACGAACGAACATCGAGCTCGAGGACACCTACGTCCAAGCGATCATGAACCGCTTCGGCGTGCACACCAAGACCGAGGCGGTCGATCTCGCTCTCCGACATCTCGCGGGTCAGCCGATGACACGCGAGGAAGCGCTCGCCATGCGCGGGGCACACGCGATCGATCACGTCCCGGTCGACGTCGCACCCGCCGGCGCTTCGTGATCCTGGTCGACACCTCGGCGTGGGTGGAGTACGACCGGGCAACGGGCAGTCCGGTCGACCAGCGACTCACCAGCTTGATCTCCGCCGGCGACGACCTCGCAGTGACCGAGCCGGTCGTCATGGAGGTCACCGCAGGCGCGCGTAGCGACGACCGGGAGGCGGACCTGCATCGTCTCCTTCTGCGGTTCCACCTCCTTCGGTTCGACCCCGTAGTGGACTTCGACGCCGCCGTGCGCATCTACCGACGATGCCGCCGGGTCGGCGTCACCCCGCGAGGGATGGTCGACTGCATGATCGCCTCGGTGGCTCACCGAGAACACGTCGCTCTGCTCGCTCAGGACGCCGATCTGCGCAGGGTCGCTCACGTCGTCGGCATCGAGATGGACCAGGCTTCCCGGCGGACCTGATCTCACGGTCGAACCCTTCACGGACGACGAGCTCCGGGCCATCACGGCACCCACGGTCGTGATCGTCGCAGGGAAGAGTGCGCCGTTCGCCCCGGCGGCCCAGGCGGAGCGGGCTCGCATGATCCCCAGCGCAGAGGTCGAGGTCGTCCACGATGCTCGCCACGAGATGTCCTTGACGCACATCGACCACTGCATCGCCCGCATGACCGCCTGAGGCGCCCCGGCCTGCAACTCGACCAGGGCCCCTCGAAGCGAGTCCATGTCAACGTTCTCGGGAGCCGCTGCTGTGGCCTACGCCCGAAATCCCGTCGATCTCGCAGGGGCACGGCCGGGAGACTCGTCGTCGTGCCGATCCGCATGCACGAGGACGAGGTCGAGGTGGACGAGGTGCTCGTCCGCCGCCTCCTCGCGAGGCAGATGCCCGACCTCGCCGACGAGCCGCTCGTCATGGTGGAACCATGGGGCACCGACAACGCCATCTGGCGCCTCGGCGACGAGCTGGTGGTGCGGCTGCCACGCATCCGCTGGGCGGCGGGACAGGTGGACCGGGAAGCACGATGGCTGCCGCGCCTCGGCCCGCACCTCCCGGTCGCCGTGCCGGACCCGGTCGCGATCGGTGAACCAGGCGACGGCTACCCGTTCCGGTGGGCGGTGCACCGATGGATCCCCGGCGAGGGTGCCGCACTCGACCGGATCGCCGACGCGGTCGGTTTCGCGCTCGACCTCGCCGACGTCGTGCGGAACCTCCGGAGCGTACCAACGGACGGTGCACCCGCAGCCCGCCAACGCGCCCGGCCGCTGCACGAGTACGACGAAGCCACCCGCCACGCCATCGGCGCCGCGAGCCACCTGATCGACGCTGCGGCCGCGACGGCCGTGTGGGAGGAGGCGCTGTCGGCGCCCCCGTACGGCGGCCCTCCGGTGTGGGTCCAGGGAGACCTGGAGGGCAACTGCCTCGTGCGCGACGGCCGGCTCTGCGGCATCGTCGACTGGGGCTCGGCCTGCGCCGGTGACCCCGCAGTGGATGTGCAGGTCGTGTGGTCACCCCTGTTCACCGCCGAGTCCCGCCGGGCCTTTCTCGATGCCCTCGAGGTCGACGACGCCACGCTCGCCCGGAGCCGCGGTGCGGCCGTCAACCAGGCGTGCGCCGCGCTCCCCTACTACCTGCACACCTATCCGCTGATCGTCGAGCGGTCGTGGCACAAGCTCGCCTCGCTCGGCATACCGCGAGCGACGGCGCCGTGATCGGCGGTTGGGACGGTTGGAGGACCGCCGGAGTTCCGGCACACGCAACCGATCACTCAAACGCCTGCACGTCTGCCATCGATGTGCAGCCGGTACAGGTGGTCGAGGTGACCGCCCACGACGGCCTGCTTCCAGAAGGTGAACCCGAGCCTCCGCGCAACGTTCTGCGACGAATGGTTGCTGGGATCGATGATCGCCAGGATCTCACCGCGAAGCGGCCCCGGTCCGACTCCCTCGGCAGGCGCACCTCGAGACGCGGCGTCAGCACGGCATCACCTGGACCGGGTCGACGGCATCACCTGCATGATGTCCCAGGTGCCCGGGTGCGGCTCCCGAGTTTTCCGGGCGTTGGAGGGCCCCAGGGAGACGGCACATCGCAGGATGGAAGGGTCTGTCGAGACCTTGTGCGTGCGCGATCGGGACTTCCCGCCCTAGTCCGGCGTCGTGCGACATCGGACGATCTCCATTGGACGACTGGCACACAGAAGGAGCCACATCGATGACCACCACCGAGATCCCCATCGACATCGGCATAGAGGAAACGGATCGACTCGCGATCGCTGATGGGCTCTCGAGGCTTCTCGCCGACACGTACACCCTGTACCTGAAGACGCACAACTACCACTGGAACGTCACGGGGCCGATGTTCCAGACCCTGCATCTCATGTTCGAGACCCAGTACACCGAGCTCGCGCTCGCCGTCGACCAGATCGCCGAGCGCATCCGCGCCCTTGGCGCGCCGGCGCCGGGGACATACCGGGAGTTCACACGGCTCTCGACAGTCCCGGAAGACGACGACCGTCCCGACGCAACCGAGATGATCCGTCGCCTGGTCAAGGGCCAGGAGGCTGTGGTGCGAACGGCACGATCCGCCTTCCCGATCGTGAACCGAGCAGGCGACGAACCCACCGCCGACCTGCTCACCCAGCGCATGCAGGTCCACGAGAAGACCGCCTGGATGCTCCGCAGCCTTCTCGACTGACGAGTGCCGTTCGGTCGTCGTGCGAGGCCGGGTGGGAGTGACCGGAACCTCGAGGGCGCCTGCCTGCCGGTGGACGTCGAGGACTTCTACGGGTCGCGCCTCCCGGCTCCTCCACGGGACCCCGACCTGAGCGCGTGGGTCAGAACGGCCGCTCCGACGGCCCCACCCGCGGGCCCGGCGTGAAGGTCACCGGCATCGTCACGACGCCGTTGAGCTCGGGGTTGCCGGCGTAGAACCGCGTCGCCTCGTGGTTCACCGCGTAGTCGGGGATGCGCCGGAGCACCTCCCCCACCAGCACCTGGAACATGGTCCGCGCCATGTGCATGCCGATGCAGCGGTGCGGACCCACGCCGAACGCCAGGTGGGGGTTCACGGCCCGGTCGAGCACCACCTCGTCGGCCCGGTCGAACACCGACTCGTCACGGTTGGCGGAGAGCCAACTGAGCATCAGGTGCTCACCCCGCCGGAGCTGCTGCCCGTCGAGCACGGTGTCACGCGTGATCGTGCGGGTCAGGGTCTCGTTCACCGAGAAGAAGCGGAGGAACTCCTCGGTGGCCGGCTCGATCAGCTCGGGGTGGTCGATGAGCTGGCGGCGCAGCTCCGGATGCACGTCGAGGTGGTGCAGCGACAGGGAGGTCAGCGACGTCGTGGTGTCGAGACCGCCGCCGACCAGGTTCCACAGCACGCTGCGCAGCTCGTCGTCGGTGAGCGTGCGCCCCTCCACCTCCATCGTCACCAACGCGCTCAGTAGGTCGTCGCCCGGCCCGGCCCGGCGCTCGGCCGCCACGTCGCCGAGGCGGGCGAGCATGGCCGGCACGTTGGCGACGGCCCGGTCGAACTCGGGCTGGCCCGGGCGGTAGGCGATGGTGGCGTGGAACAGGTCGGCGTAGTGCTGCCAGTCGTCGAGGGGGAGGCCGACGAGGTCCATCGTGAGGATCGCCGGCACCGGGTTCGCGTAGTCCTCGACCAGGTCCATGTGCCCGTCCCCGATGTGCCGGTCGAGGAACCAGGTGGCGGCCGCCTCCATCAGCGGGCGCATCCGGGCCACCGCGCTCGGGACCAGGTAGGGGTTCATCGCCCGCCGCAGCGCCTGGTGCACCGGCCCCTCGACCTCGGCGATCCCGGATGTCGGGATGCTCCTGCCCCGGGGGATGCCGGCGATGCCGAGCCAGGTGATGCCGTCCTCCGGCTCACGCACGTGCCTGGAGGAGTACGTGTCGGCGTCGCGCGACACGGTCGCGACGTTCTCGTGGTCGCTCACCACCCAGAACCCCCCGTAGCGCTCGTTGAACGCCACCGGGCACCGCCGCAGCTCCGCCCACCGCTCGTGCCGCGCCCGGTGGAAGTCCCGGCTGTGGTGGTCGAAGTCCACCGTGGGCCGCTCGGCCATCACGCTCCCCCTCCCGCCGGGCCCCGGCCGTACGAGGTCAGAACCTCGGGGCCGTCCTCCCCGACGAGCACGACATCGCGCTCCAGGAACCCGCCCACCCCCTCCTGCGCGACCCAGCCCGTCGCCGCCAGCACGGTCAAGGCGTCCAGCACGACCCCGCTGCCGATGTCCCCGCCGATGACAGGGGGCTCGGCGCCGAGGCCCAGGCCGTGGGCCAGCGGGACCGGCGGGAGCGGTTCCCCGGTGCCGGTCCACGCGGCGATCAGGTCGGCGCCGGTCGCACCGGGCCGGCATGCGGCGGTCACCGCGTCGAGCGCGGTGCGGCACCGCCGGGCGAGCGCCCGGTGCTCACCGGTCGCCGCGCCGCCCGCCACCCACGTGCGCCCGACGCCGCCCTCGTAGCCGCGGTGGAAGCCGCCGGCGTCGAGCGCCACCAGTTGGCCGGACTCGATCGGTGCGGCCGTGGCCAGCCGGCGCAGAGCGACGGGGCCCGAGGCGGGCGTGGCGCAGACCACTCCCTCGGTGGGCGGCGTGGGGGCCCCATGCCCGGCGATCGCCTCGAGGTAGGCGGCGAGCAGGTCGCGCTCGCTCACCCCGGGCCGCAGCGCCTCGACCATGGCGGTGAGCCCCGCCTGCGCGATGCGGGTGGCGGCCACGATGCGGGCCACCTCGGCGGGGCTCTTCGGCAGGCGGGCGGCCCACATGGCTGCGCTGCCGTCGACCACCTCGGCGCGGGGTGCCACCCCGGCGACCAGGCGCGGGAGCCCCGGAGTCGACGAGGTGGTGCCGACCCGCTCGGCGGTCGCCATCGCCGGGACGCCGGCCAGCGCGGCCGCGATGTTGGCCGGGTTCCAGAACAGGCCGAGCAGGTCGTCGTGGCCCACCTCTGGGGGCACGTCGGCGTCCCACACCGAGAGCAGGTGCGTGCGTCCGGTCTCCCGCACCGCGACGCAGGCGGGGCCGACCGGCCGGGTGCCCGCGGTCCAGAGCTGGCGGGCACCCGAGGCGAAGGCGACCTCCGCGGGGCGGGTCATGATCAGCACGTCGAGGTCGTGGTCGGCCATGGCCGCGAACAGGCGCCGCCGGCGGTCGGCCCGCAGGTCGCCGTCGTCGACCCGGGACGGGTCGTCCGCCGGTGACGGCCGTCCGGGATGCGTCGCGATCATGCGGCGACGAAGGGGTCGTAGGGGTGGTCGCTGAGGGGCATCCACCCGTCGTCGGTGATGGCCACGATGTCCTCCGAGCGGTAGCCCGCCGCACCGTCGTCCCAGATGACCGGTTCCAGCACCAGCACCATGCCGGGCGCCATGACCAGCCCCTCGTCGAACGACTCGCCGAGGTCGGTGCCGATCATCGGCATCTCGGCGCTGTCGGTCCCCACCCCGTGGGCCAGGTAGAAGTGCTCGATCCACGGCTTGGGTCCGCCCAATCCGCCCCCTGCGGCGGCGACCGCCGCCCGGGCCAGCTCGAGTCCCGACACGCCCGGCTTGCAGAGCGCGAGCACCGCGTCCATCACCGCCCGCCAGCGGTCGAACTGGGCCTGCTGGCGGGGGCTGGGGTGGGGATCGTCGCCCACGATCCACGTCCGGCCGAAGTCCGAGGCGTAGCCCCCCACGTGGATGCCGGTGTCGACCCAGACGACGTCACCCTCGTGCAGCACCCGGGGTGCGCTGGGCGTGGGGAAGGCCACGTCACCGTGGACAGTCCAGGGACCCTCGGCCCGGGACCGCGGCATCACCTGCCAGATCGGATCGATCCCGTTCTGCTCGGCGCCCAGCTCCACCACGCGGCGGAGGAAGCGGGCGCTCAGGTCGGTCTGCGTGACGCCGGGCCGCAGCAGCGGCTGCACGTCGAACATGGCCTGCTCGTTGATGTGCTGGGCGGCACGGATGCATGCCAGCTCGTCGACGGTCTTGCGCAGCTTGGCCCGGCCCATGACGTTCGAGGCCGGCACGAGGTCGAAGCCGCCGAGCGCCCGCCCCAGCGGGTGGGGCACCTCGTCGCAGCCCAGCCGCGCACCGCCGGTGAACAACTCCCGCAGGAGGCCGGCCAGCGCGGCGGCGCCCTCGTCGAGGTCGGGCACCACGGCGGGGTGGAGGTTGCCGGCGGGCAGTTCGGGCGGGGCACCTTCCGGGTAGGGCGTGAACAGGTGTGGCGACTCCGCCCCGGTGACCACCACGGCGACCGGGCGTAGCAGCGCCGCCCGCCCGCTGTCGCACCCAGGCGCCCCGGCGCCGGTGGCGTACGCGACCGCGCTGGTCCCGAGCAGCAGCAGCCCGTCGAGGCCCTGCGCCACCAGCTGCTCCTGGAGCTTGGCGTGGCGCTCCGCCCGCATGCGACCCCGGTCCGCCTCTGCCGGTACGGGCCTCCCGTCGACGGTCATGGTCCCCCTGCGTCCGCTCGGCCGCTTGCTGACGCCAATGTTAGATCACCGGCCCGGTACTACCGTTCCGGCCGTGGACCTGGGACTCGCGCACCGCGCCGCGATCGTCACCGGCGCTAGCCGGGGCATCGGCCGGCACGTGGCGCTCGGCCTGGCCGCCGAGGGCTGCCGGGTGCTGCTCTGCGCCCGCGACCGCTCGGCCCTCGCCGCCGTGGAGGCGGAGATCGCGGAGGCCGGCGGATCGGCGCTGTCGATGGCGGTCGACGTGACCGACGTGGGTGCGGCGGACGCCATCGTCGTCGAGTGCCAGCGGGCCTTCGGGCGGCTCGACGTGCTGGTGAACAACGCCGGTGCCGCCGCCGCCAAGCCGCTGATGTCGCTCACCTCCACCGACTGGCAGTCGGGGCTGGAGGTGAACTTCCTCTCCGCCGCCCGCCTCTCGGTGGCGTGCGCGCCGGTGATGCAGTCCGCCGGTTGGGGCCGGATGGTGCACGTCGCCTCGGTGAGCGGCCGGGAGCCCGACCCCCTCTTCGCCCCCTACTCGGCGGCCAAGGCCGCGCTGCTCAACCTGTCGACGGCGCTGTCGCGTGCCCTCGCGACCGACGGCGTCCTCTCCAGCTGCGTCGTGCCCGGGGTGACGATCACCGAGCTGGTGGAGGCCAACGCGCTCGCCAGCGCCGACCGGACGGGCACGACCGTCGACGAGGTGATGGCCCGCATGCTGGCCAAGCACGGCGTGGCCGCCGGCCGCTTCGGCTCGCCCGAGGAGGTGGCCGCCGCCGTCGTGTTCCTGGCCAGCGAGCAGGCGGGCTGGATCACCGGCGCCACGCTCGAGGTCGACGGCGGCACCCTCCGATCGGTCTGAGCGTCGCACCCGCTCGCCGACCCCGAACGATGCTGCAGGGCGTCACACCGGTCGCCGGGCGCCCGCTCACACAAGATCGGCGAGCTGCGTGCGGACGATCTTCCCCATGGCGTTGCGGGGTAGGGCGTCCACCTCCACGAACCGCTCGGGCACCTTGTACCTGGCGAGGTTGGCCAGGCAGTGCTGCCGGAGCCCGGCCTCGTCGACGGTCGCCCCCGGCGCCGGCTCGACCACCGCCACCACGCGCTCGCCCAGGCGCTCGTCCGGAACCCCGACGACGGCGACTCCCCCGATCTCGGGGCGACCGGTGAGCACCCGTTCCACCTCGGCCGGGTAGACGTTGGCCCCGCCGCGCACGATCAACAGGTTCTTCCGGTCGCGGACGTGGAGGAAGCCGGCCTCGTCGAGGAAGCCCAGGTCGCCGGTGTGGAGCTCGCCACCCGCAAGCGCCTCGGACGTGGCCTCCGGCCGCCCGTGGTAGCCGAGCATGAGGCGGTAGCGGTCGTCGGCGGGCGCCACGCAGATCTCCCCGGTCTCCCCCGCCGGCACGGTGTCCCCGCCCGGGCCCGCGATGCGCACCGACAGGTGGGGCAGCGGCCGGCCGGAGGCACCGTCGACGTGGGGACCGCCGCTGGGGTCGATCGACACCACCGTGGGGGCCTCGCTCAGGCCGTACGTGGCCAGCACCGGCTGGCCGAACTTGGCCTCGAAGGCGGCGCGGATGGGCTCCGGGCAGTCGGCGCCGCCGGTCCACACCTCGGTGAGCGATGCCAGGTCACCCGGCGCCACCGCGTCCGACCGCGCCAGGTCGTGCAGCAGCGCCGGCGGCCCGTTCCAGGTGGTCACCCGCTCGGCGCGGATCCACCCGGCCACGCCCTCGGCGTCGATGCGGTCCATCACGATCGAGGTCCCGCCCGCCTGGGAGACCAGCAGCGTGGTGAGCACGGCCATGTTGAGGATCGTGAACGGGAAGCAGTCGCCCTTGCGGAGCGAGGCGTCGTACCCCCGGCTCTCCACCAGCACCGATCCGGGCACGAGCAGGTTGTGCTGGCTGTGCACCGCGCCCTTCGGGCGGCCGGAGGTGCCGCTCGTGTAGGCGATGCCGGCGGGCGCGTGCGGGTCGACGTCCACCCCGATCGGCCCGCCGGCCGCGGCCCCGACGGCCGCCCGCCAGCCGTCGAGGCCGATCACCGGTACGCCCGGAGCGTCGATGTCGTCGTCGCAGAGGAGCAGCGTCGCCCCGCAGTCCTCGAGGAGCCAGCGCTTCTCCGGCGGGGCCAGCACGCGGTTGATCCCCACCCACACCGCGCCCAGCCGCATGGCCCCGTGGAAGGCCACCACCACGTCGACGTCGTTGGGCAGCGACGCGGCCACCCGGTCCCCCGGGGACACGCCCAGGTCGCGCAGGGCGTGCGCCGCCCGCCCGGCGAGGTGGTCGAGCTCGGCGTAGGAGAGGCGCCCGCTGCGGGTGACCAGCGCCTCCCGGTCGGGGTCGGCGGCCAGCACCGGGTCGAGCACGCGGGCCACCGACGCGGGCACGGACGTCATGACCAGCGACGCTACCCCGCCGACTAACGTCCATGTCAGGTAGGAGGAGCACGCATGGACTTCGACCTCGGCCGGGCCCGGACCCACCACGGCGACCTCGTCGCCATGGTGCAATCGGCGCTGCGCCTGCCCTGGAGCGCCGAGCGCACCGTCGCCGAGCTGGCCGCCATCCAGCGCGACGGCTTCGAGGGCCTGTTCCCGCACGGCGCCCACCTCGGGCACGCCGCCGAGCGGGACGCGTCGTGACCACGTTCGAGGGCCCGCCGCTCGAGGGCTTCCCCGGCATCGGCGCCCTCACGATGGGCGCGTTCCTCGGCGAGGTCACCGGACGGTGCGCCGGCAGCGAGGCGCTGGTGCTCGACGACCCGCTCCGCGGCGGCGAGACCGTCCGCTGGACCTATGCCGACCTCCGGTCGGAGGCGCGCCGCATCGGGCGGGCGCTCGTCGCGCTCGGCGTCGACGTCGGCGATCCGGTCGGGGTGCTCATGGGCAACCGACCGGAGGCGGTGGCGTCGCTGTTCGGCGCCGCGATGGCCGGGGCCGTCGCCGTGCCGATGTCGACCTTCGCCCCCCGGCCCGAGCTCGCCCACATGCTCGAGGCCGCCGGGGTCACCGTCGCCCTCACCCAGACGCGCCTGCGAGCCCGGCGCTTCGGGGACGACGTCGCGGCGCTGCGGCCGGCCCTTCCCGGGCTCCGCCACGTCGCCGTGCTCGGCGAGCGGTCGTGGGACCGCCTGGTGTCGGGCGCCGCTGCGGTGCCGGACACCGCGCTCGACGACCGGATCGCCGCCACCCGACCCGACGACCCGGCGCTGGTGATCTTCAGCTCCGGCACCACCAGCGCGCCGAAGGGGATGCTCCACGGGCACCGCGCGCCCACGCTGCAGTTCTGGGTGCAGGCCCGGATCTTCGGCCGGCACGAGCGCACCCGCATGTGGTCGGCGCTCCCGCTGTTCTGGACGGCCGGGTTCAACACGGCCATGGGGTCGACCCTCGCCGCCGGAGGCTGCTGGGTGATGCAGGAGATGTTCGAACCGGGCGAGGCCCTGGCGCTCATGAGCCGGGAGCGGGTCACCGAGCCGTACACGCTCCCCCACCAGACCGCGGCCCTGGCCGAGCACCCCGACTGGCCGACCACCGACCTGTCGTCGCTGACCTGTGTGTTCGGCAAGTCGGCGTTCGCCCGCCACCCGAGCGTGCAGGGCGACACCGGCTGGATCATGCCCGTGGGCTACGGGCTGTCGGAGACGTGCGCGTTCGTGTGCGCACACCCCTCGGACACACCCCGCGAGGTCGCCAGGCGAAGCATGGGCCGGCTGCTGCCCGGCACCCGGCTCCGGGTCGTCGATTTCGACACCGGCCGGGTGCTCGGCGTGGGCGAGGAGGGCGAGCTGGCGGTCACGGGAGCGACGCTCATGCAGCGCTACCTCGGCAGGTCGCCCGAGGACTGCTTCGACGCCGACGGCTTCCTCCACACCGGCGACGCCGGCCACGTCGACGCCGAGGGGTACGTCCACTTCTCGGGCCGGCGCACCGAGATGATCAAGACCGGCGGCGCCAACGTGTCGCCCGCAGAGCTGGAGGTGCAGCTGCGCGGCTGCCCGCCGGTGAAGCTCAGCCGGGTGATCGGGGTGCCCGACCCCGGGCTCGACCAGGTCGTCGTCGCCTGCGTCGTCCTCAAGGACGGCGCCGAGGCCACCGCCGACGACATCCGGTCGTTCCTCCGGGAGCGGGTCGCCGCCTACAAGGTGCCCAGGCACGTCCTGTTCTTCGACGACGGCGAGATCCCCATGACCGGGAGCGACACCAAGGTCCGCGACGATGCGCTCCTCGCGCTCGTCCACGACCGGCTCGCCACCCCGGCCTCGACCCAGGCCGGAGAGCGATGACCACCACCCCGGTTCCGACCACGAACGGAGAGCGATGACCACCACCCGTGCCCACGCCACCGGGGACACCACCTCGCTGGACGTCTCCGACCTCGACCAGTACATGGGCGTGCCCATGCAGCCCGGCGAGCTCAAGGAGCCGGTCGCCGTCAACGACATCCGCCGGTGGGCGCAGGCGATGCACTACCCGAACCCGCTGCACTACGACGAGGTGTGGGCGGCCGAGAGCCGCTTCGGATCGATCGTGGCACCGCAGTCGTTCACGGTGGCCTGCGACACGAGCCACGGGGCGGCGCCGGCGCAGGTCGGCCGGATCCCGGACTCGCACCTCATCTTCGGCGGCGACGACTGGTGGTTCTTCGGTCCCCGGGTGTGGCCGGGCGACAAGCTGGTCTGCCACCGGATGCCCTACGACTACCGGGTGACCGAGACGAAGTTCGCCGGTCCGACGTGCTTCCAGCGGGGCGACACCCTCTACATCAACCAGCGGGGCGAGCGCGTGGCCCTGCAGCGGTCGACGTCCATCCGCTACCGGGTGCTGACGGCCAAGGAGAGGAAGCTGTTCTCCGGGGCGAGCGAGCCGGAGTGGACCGACGAGCAGCTCGCCGAGCTGGAGGAGCGCAAGCTCCGGTTCATCGACCAGATCCGGGAGCTCGGGCACGGCACGCGCCCGTTCGCCGGGGTGGCGGTGGGCGACCGCCTGGTCCCCAACGTGTTGGGGCCGCACAGCCTGGCCAGCTTCACCACCGAGTGGCGGGCCTTCCCGATGACCACCTGGGGCGCCACCGCCAAGGGACCCACCACGGTGCGGGCCGAGAAGCTCGGGTACACCCCGGAGATGGCCGGGTTCGAGGGCGACCGCCGGATGGAACGGCTCAACCCCGAGCTCACGGACGGTGCGTACCATGGCCCCTCCCGCGGCCACCTGCAGCCGCGCTGGGCGAACCACGTCGGGATGCCGCGGGGGTACGGCTACGGGGCGTCGATGGGCGCCTGGATCCTCGACTACGTGGCGGCCTGGGCCGGCGAGTGGGGCGCGATCACCCATTCGTCGGCGCAGTACCGCAGCCCCGCCTTCACCGGCGACGTCACGTTCGTCACCGGCGAGGTGGTCGACAGCCGGGTGGAGCGCACCCGCCGCCACATCGCCGTCGTGCGGGTCGAGCTGCGGAACCAGGACGACGCGCTCATGGCCGACGCCACCGTCGAGGTGGAGCTCCCCGTCGAGTGAGAGGCCGAGCGAACGGGGATGGAGTGGACGCCGAACCGTGCGGGATCGGCAGCGTTGGCCACGCCCCGACAGCGGGGCCGCCCGAGCGGACGTTCCTGTCCGACGCGCCCGCTGATTCTGCGACCATGACCCGATGAGCGACCGGGTCATCCTCTCGACGGCACCGCTGCGCGGGCCTGGCCTCGACGCGCTGCGGGAGCTCGGCGAGGTGGTGCTCGACCCGTGGATCGACCACCGGCCGCTGCGTCTCCTCGACGCCGACGCACTGGCCACGCGCGCGACCGAGGTCGGCGCCACCGTGCTCGTCTGCGAGGCCGACCGGTGCGCGGGGCCGGTGCTCGACTTGCCGCTCGAGGCGATCGGCTCGACCCGGGGCGATCCCACCAACGTCGACCTCGCCGCGGCGACCGAGCGCGGCATCCCGGTGCTGCGGGCGCCGGGGCGCAACGCCGACGCCGTCGCCGAGCTGACCGTCGGCCTGCTGTTGGCCGTGACCCGGCACCTGCTCGCCGCCGACCGTGACGTGCGCCAGGGACAGGTGTTCCGGGACGGCACGATCCCCTACCAGCGGTTCCGCGGCTGGCAGCTCGCGGGGCGCACGGTGGGTGTCGTCGGGCTCGGCGCGGTGGGGCGGGCCGCGGCCTGGCGGTTCGAAGGTCTGGGCATGCGGGTCATCAGCAGCGACCCGTTCGTCGACGACGCCACGCACGCCCTCGACGACCTGCTCGCCGAGGCCGACGTGGTCTCGGTGCACGCCGCGGTCACCCCCGACACGATCGGCTTGATCTCGGGCGAGCGCATCGCCCGCATGAAGCCGGGCGCGGTCTACGTGAACTCCGCCCGGGCCGCCCTCCACGACCTCGAGGCGCTCACGGCGGCGCTGCGGTCCGGCCACCTCGCCGGCGCCGCCCTCGACCACTTCGAGGGCGAGCAGCTCGCGACCGACCACCCCCTGGTGTCGATGCCCAACGTGGTGCTCACCCCCCACATCGGCGGGGCCACCTACGACACCGAGACCAACCACACGACCCTCATCGCCGACGGCCTCACCGCGCTGCTGCGGGGCGAGAGGCCATCCAACCTGGCCAACCCGGAGGTCGACTCCCGTGGCTGACGCCGTGAGCCCCACCACCACCCGGGAGGCGGTGCTCGCCACCGCCCGGACGATGCTGGCGCAGGGCCTGGTGGAGGGAACGTCGGGCAACATCTCCGGCCGCCTGCCCGACGGGCTGGTGTGCGTCACCCCGTCGTCGGTCGCCTACGACACGATGGCGCTCGACGACCTGGTGGTCATCGACCTGGAGGGCACGGTGGTGGAGGGGCACCGCTCGCCCACCACCGAGAAGGACCTCCACCTCGCGGTGCTCCGGCGCTACCCGGAGCTGGGCGCGGTGATCCACACGCACGCCGTCTACGCCACGATGTTCGCCCTCGCGCACGAGCCGGTCCCAGCGGTGATCGAGGAGGTGGTCGTCTACCTGGGCGGCGACGTGCCCTGCTGCGGGTACCGGGGCACCGGCACCGCCGAGCTGGGCGACGAGGTCGCCCGCCACCTGCACGACCGGGGTGCCGCCCTGCTGGCCAACCACGGCCTGGTCACGTGCGGGGCGTCGCCCGAGACCGCGCTGCGCAACGCAGCGCTGGTCGAGCGCACCGCGAAGATCGTCTGGGGCACCCGCGCGATGCGGGCCACCATCCACCCGCTCCCGGAGAAGGTGAACACCGACATGGCGGGCGTCTACCGGTACCTGCGCGACAACCCCTGACGCGGTCTCGCCTGCGCTGGCGCTCAGGCGAGTGCCGCCGCCGTGAGGGTGCGGAAGCGCCGGTAGCGCTCCTCGGCCGCCCCGGCCCAGCGGGGGTCGGGCTCCACGGTGTGGCCGGTGCGGGCCCAGCGCGCTGCGTCGCTCATCCCACCCTCGAGGCCGGCGACGCAGCGGGCGATGAACGCCGAGCCGAGCGCCGCGCCCTCGGGCACGGCCGCCACCTCCACCGGGAGGCCGGTGACGTCGGCCAGGGCGCGCATCCACTGCGGCACCTGCGTCCCGCCCCCGGTGGCGACGATCCGGCGCGGCGCGAGGCCGGCGGCACCGGCCAGATCGAGGTGATGACGGACCACGAACCCGGACGCCTCGTAGGCGGCCCGCAGGATGTGCGCCGGGCCGTGGTGGAGGGCCACGCCGTCGAGCGCCGCCCGCAGGTCCCGGCGGTGGAGGGGGGTGCGCTCGCCCCGGATGTAGGGCAGCCACACCGGCAGGTCGTCCGGAGCCACGGCGTCGAGATCGCCGGCGCCTCCGGCGCCGGGGCCGCTGGCCGCACCGCCCAGCCAGCGGACGACCCGCTCGAGGAACAGCCCGCCCGCGTTGCTCGGCCCCCCGATCAGGCTCTTCCCGGCGGCCGTGTGGGGGATGGTCCACAAGCCGGCGACCTCCCGCCAGTCGCCGATCACGCCCCACGTGATGAGCGTCGTGCCGCACAGCACGAGCACGTCGCCGGCGTGGTCGGCTCCGGCCACGAGCTGCTCGGCGAGGGCGTCCACAGTGCCCCCACCCACCACCGCGCCCGCCCCCGGCACGCCCTCGCGCACGGGGCCGACCGGCTCGACGCCCGGGACGATCGGCGGCAGCTGCTCGGGGGAGGCGCCCGCCTCGGCCGCGAGGGCGGGGTCCCAACCCTCGAGATCGAACAGCGGATGGGCGGTCATCGCGGTGGTCGAGTCGATGGCGGCCCGGCCGGTGAGCGCGTGGTTCGCCACCGCCTGGGCCGGCCAGTACGACGAAGCGTCCGTGGCGTGCGAGGCCTGCCAGGCGAGGAAGGCCAGCAGCTCGCCGCTGTCGCCGGGGCGGGAGGTGTCGCGGTCCGGGCGCTCACCCCGGTGGTCGCCGTAGAGCAGGCCCGGGCCGGTCGCCGACCCGTCGGCGCGCACCGCACCGAGCGAGGGCACCATGGCCGACACGTTGACCGCCGCGACGTTGCGCCCCGTCGCCACGGCTTCGAGCGCCGCCAGCACGTTCGCCCGCCACGCCCGGTCGATGTCGTGCTCGAAGGCCCCCGGCACCGGGGTGCGCACCTCGTGGGGGACGCGGGCCCGGGCGAGCACCGTGCCGTCGCCGTCGACGGCGAGTGCCTTGACCGAGGTGGTGCCGATGTCGATGCCGACGGTGACGTCGGGCATCACGCACCGGCGGTCGGGTGCTCGAACACCGTGGACACGACGCGGCCCTCGGCCTCGGCGGCCGGCCCCGACCAGGCCACCGACCCGTGCTCGAGCAGCACCGCCCGGTCGCACAGCGCCACGGCGTGGGCGATGTGCTGCTCCACGATGAGCAGCGCCGTGCCCGCCTCGCGGAGCCTGGCCAGCTCGCTGTAGATCTGGTCGACGATGATCGGGGCGAGCCCGAGCGAGAGCTCGTCGGCCACGAGGAGCTTGGGTGCCTCCACCAGCACCCGCGCCAGGGCGAGCATCCGCTGCTCCCCACCGGACAGCGTCCCGGCCAGCTGGTGACGGCGCGGTGCGAGGGCGGGGAACCGGGTGAAGGCCTCGTCGAGGGCGGCCGGCACGGCCCGACGCCCCTTCGAACGGTGGAACGACAGCCGCAGGTTCTCCTCCACCGAGAGCGTCGCGAACACCGAACGGCCCTCCGGAGCGTGGACCAGGCCCGCCAGGACGAACCGGTATGCCGGAGCGCCGCTGAGGTCACGCCCCTCGACGAGCACGGCCCCACTGGTGGGCGCCACGAGCCCCGTGGCCACCCGGGCGACCGTGGTCTTGCCGGCGCCGTTGGCCCCGAGCAGGGCGATCGCCTCCCCCGGCTCCACCGACAACGAGACCCCCGACAGGGCCCGGAACGGCCCGTAGGCGGCCGACACGTCACGCAGCTCGAGCACGGCGCTCATGCGGGCTCCCCCTTCCCACCGAGGTAGGCGGACCGCACGATGTCGCTGGCGAGCACCTCACCGGTGGGTCCCTCGGCGATGAGCGTGCCGAAGTCGAGCACGTAGGTCCGCTCGGTGAACACCGCCACGAACTCCACGTCGTGCTCGACCAGCAGGATGGCGAACCCCTGGCTGGCCTGGACGGCCCGGAGCGTGGCGGCGAGGTCGGCCGTCTCCCGGCGATCGAGGCCCGAGGAGGGCTCGTCGAGCAGGAGCAGCCGGGGACGGGTCATGAGCGCCCGGCCCACCTCCACGAGGCGCCCCTGCCCGAGGCTCAGGTGCTCGATGGGCTCCTCGGCGAGGGGGCCGAGGCCGAGCAGGTCGAGCACCTCGTCGCAGGCGGCCACCTCGTCGTCCCTCAGCCGGCCGAGCCCGGCGAGGTCCTTCCAGAGCCAGCCGTCGTTGCGACGCGTGCGCTCGGCGACGACGAGGTGCTCGCGCACGGTCGACTCGGGGAACAGCTCGATCCGCTGGAACGACCGGCCGATGCCCCGGCGGGCCCGCTGGTGCACGGGCAGGCGGGTGATGTCATCGCCGGCCAGGCGGACCTCGCCCCGATCGGGCCGCAGCACGCCGAGCACGCAGTTGAACAGCGTGGTCTTCCCGGCGCCGTTGGGGCCGATCAGCCCGACCCGCTCCCCCTCCGCGACGTCGAGCGTCACATCGTTCAGGGCCTGGATCCCTGCGAACGACTTCGTGAGGCCGGTCGCCTCGAGCACCGCGGTCACGGCACCGGCTCCTCGACGGCGACCTCGACGGGCTGCTCCTCGACGGCACCCTGCGCTCGCCGGCGGCGCGCGAGCAGCCGCTCGATGGCCTGGTGGGCCTTGCGCTTGCCGTTCTCCACGAGGCCCTCGGGATGGCGGGCGAACTGGATGGTCGCCAGGCCGAACAGGATGAAGCGCCAGTCGGTCGAGATCGGGAAGATGTCGGGGACGCGCTCGCTGCTGCGGAGCAGCCAGGCGAAGACGGTTCCCTCGAGGATGAGGGCGCCGAAGAGCGCGTGCGCAGCACCGGCCTGCGCCGCACCCTCCACGGTGCGGGATCCCAGGGCGACCACCAGCACCAGCCAGAAGAGCGCGGCGAAGGGTGCGAAGTTGCTGTCGTAGTTCACGTTCTCCTGGTGCATGCTCAGCATCGCCCCGCCGAACGCGGCGATGAACGCCGAGATGGCGAAGGCGGTGACGCGAGCGCGGGCCGGCGAGATGCCGATGGCCTGGGCGGCGACCTCGCTCCCGCGGAGCGCCCGGAGGGTGCGCCCGACCGTGCCCTCCCGCACCCGGATGACCGCGAACCCGGTCACGACCAACACGACCAGGGCGAGAACGAGGAACTGCTTGTCGTCGGCGAGGTCCCAGGGCCCGATCGTGGGACGGGGCACGCGGGTGCCCTGCATCAGCGAGGTACCACCGCCACCCACGAACGACAGCCGCACCATCACCGCGTCGAAGAAGAACGCGAACGCGAGCGTGGCGATCGCCACCCACACACCGCCGAGCCGCAGCACCGGCAGGGAGAGCACCGCGCCGACCACCGACGCGATCGCCGCACCGACGAACGCCGCGAGCAGCACGGACATCCCGAGCCGGTCGGTGAGCTGGAACGCCGCGAAGCCGCCGATGGCCGCGAACGCCCCTTGGCAGAGCGAGATCTGACCGGCGAGCCCGGTGATCACGGTGATCGACAGGAAGATCGTCGACAGGATCACCGCCTGGGTCACCAGGAAGAGCCACGACGGGTCGGCCTGGGTGAACACCACCCACCCGGTCACCGCGAAGAACGCCACGGCGAAGACCCGGGTCGCACGGGTGAGGGCGGGGCTGCGCGTGACAGCGGCGAGCGCCGGTGGCGGTGGCTCGACACCCGACAGCGGGTCGGCCTGGTCGCGGCTCGACCGCAGCGCCGGCCAGACGACCAGGAGCACGAACAGCACCACGAAGGGCATCGCCGGTGTCACGTTCTCCTGGATCGGCTGGAGCCAGGTGTGGTCGTCGGAGATGCGCGGCAGCAGCGTGTCGGCCAGCGCGATCAGCACGCCGAGGCCCAGCCCGCCGAGCAGCGCCCGTGGGAGGCTGACCAGGCGGCCGACCGCGGCCGCGGCGATGGCCACGACCACCAGGTGGAAGAAGTCCGGGGCCACGAGCGTGTTGAACCGGGGGGCGATCAGCACGCCGGCGAGACCAGCGAAGAGGCTGGACAGCGCCCAGCTGAACGCCGAGACCCGCTCGGCCCGGATGCCGTTCAGCTCGGTCAGCCGCGGGCTCTCGACCACCGCACGCATCCGGAGCCCGATCGCGGTGAACCGGAACAGGGCGGCGAGCGCCACCATGCTCGCCACGGCGACCCCGATGGCCATCAGCTCGTCGCGGTTGAAGGAGTACACGCCGAACGGGTCGTAGAACACCGACGCCCCGTCGGGCACGATGCCCTCCGGCGTCCTGCCGGCCACCGCCTCGAAGCCGACGATCACGTCGAACAGGTACGGCAGCGCCACCGTGAGACCGATCGCCACCACCAGCTTGGCCACCGCCGAGCCAGCGCGGAGATGCCGGAAGATCAGCCGTTCGAGCACCAGCCCGACGGCCGGAGCCAGCACGAACACCGCCAGCACCAGGGCCGGGACGATCGACCACCCCCACTCCTCGCGGGCGTGGAAGTACATCGCCGCAGAGATGTACGCCTGCGCCCCGAAGGCCAGGTTGAACACACCGGACGTCTTGTAGGCGAGCACGAAGCCCAGCGCGATGAGCGCGTAGACGGTGCCCGGCGGGGTGCCCTGCAGGACCGCTCGGAACAGGTCCTCGCCGAGCGACGCTGCGAACACCATGACTGGCCGCCCCGCCCCGGCTCAGCCGAAGGACGTGAACTCGGGCTCGGACCAGGAGATGTCCGCCTGGTCCCAGCACAGCCACGGCCGATCGGGCGGGCCCACCGTGACGAACGCGCCGTCCTCGACTCGAACCAGGATGGTGCACTCCGGGGTGCGGTCGACGTCCCTGGTCTCCTGGGTGTAGGGCTCGTGCGCCTCGCTCCAGTCGATCGGTTCGAGGAGCCCGCCGGCGGTGAACTCGGTGAGGCCGTTGGTGGCGGCCACGACCGTCTCCCGCTCGAAGTCGGGGCCGGCGGCGAGCAGTCCCTCGAAGGCGAGGCTGGCGTTGAGCCACCCGACCATGGCCAGCTCGGTGGGCTCGCTGCCCTGCCTGTCCATCCACTCCAGGAAGTCGCCCAACGCGCTCCCCTCGGTGCCGGCCTCGAACGGGCGGAAGAGCACCGAGACGAAGTCACCCTCGAACAGGTCGCCGGCCTCGGCCACGAACTCCTGGTTGTAGGTGTTGGGGTGGTACATGACCACGTCGCTCATGCCCTGGCGCTCGAGCTCCTGGCCGAGGGTCTTCATGCCGTTGAGGTCGATGCACGTAGAGATGAAGTCGACACCGGCATCCTTCATCGCCGTCACCTCGGGGGCGACGCCGTTCGCCAGCCCGAAGTCCAGGTTGTCGTTGGTGTAGGCGAGCTCGACGCCGGTGTCGTCGGCGTACATCTCGATCGAGTCCGCGACGGTGTTCGCGCACACCCTCGAGTTCTCGGTGACGCCGTACCCGATCGATGCCGCCCTGGTGGCGCCGGCCTCCATGGCGGCGTAGGGCACGGCGCGGCCGGAGCAGTCGCTGCACCGGATGGCGGCGCTGGGGAAGATGTGGGGTCGGTTGGCGGCCTCGGTGGGGTGGATGCCCCAGGCGTAGGTGGGGACGCCGGCGGCGTCGAGGTCACCCCAACCGCTGGCGAGGAGCGTGGCCTCGAAGACCCCGAAGTCCTCGTCGGCCGAGATCACATCGAGAGCCCGCACGTTGTTCTGGGAGAGCTCGTCGTCGAGGACCTCGCCGATGACCAGCTCGCGGCCGTAGATGCCGCCCTCGGAGTTCCGGAAGGCGAAGTACGCCTCGATCCCCTCGACGTAGCAGTCGAGGATGCAGGTGCCGAGGGGGTTCCCGGTCTTGGTGCCGATCACCGCATACGAGATCTCGTCGTCGGACACCCCCGGCACCCCGGAGATCTCGACGAAGGTGTCGCGCTCACCCTCGGATGCTGTGGCCGACTCGCCGTCGTCCCCCGAGGCATCGTCCGATCCGGCATCGTCCGGCGAGTTGCCGCAGGCCGCGATCGTGAGCGACCACAGCAACGCCACGGCGAGTGCTCGCCTGGGCAGTCGTGACACGGATCCCCCCGGATGCCTGGTGTGCTGTCGGTGCCGCCGAAAAGTGACACCAGTGTTCGATAGCTCGGACAGTATCGCAGCGGCGTCGCGCGTGCGGAGCCGCATCTCATCCGTCGATGACGCGAATGGCCCGCTCGGGGCAGTTCGTCGCGCCCGCCCGCGCCTGGCCCTCGAGGCCCGTGGGGACGTCCAGCACCCGGGTGGCGCAGTAGCCGTCGTCGTCCGCCTGGTAGACGTCTGGTGCCAGCGTGTAGCAGCGCCCGTGCCCCGTGCACGCGTCGGGATCCACCTCGATCCTCATGACCGCCGATGGTACGCCCGCGCCCGAGGTCGCAGCTGCGGGAATCGGCCGCCCGCCGGCGAACAACGGACCGCGGTATCCACAGCACGGTCGGCACCGGACCAACCGGAGCGCGCGCCTCACGTGCAGCGGAGCGCGGCCAGCACCCCGGCGTGATCGGAGGGCCACCACAGCCCGTCGAGCGGCTCGTCCCGGGCCGTGACCGCGAAGCCCTCGGCATCGGCTCCGAGCGTGCAGCCGGGTCCGGGCCGCGCGAGGACGTAGTCGATGCGCCGGTCGAAGCCGGGCCCCTCCGGGGTGTCCATGCCCACGAACGGCTCGGGTTGGTCCCCGCCTCCCGTGCAGCCGACATGGGTGGCCGGGTCGCACTCGGGCTCGCCCGCTGCCAGCCAGGTGTCGACGAACCCTGCGCCGGTCAAGGTGTCGAGCGTCGGACTCCCGGGAGTCGCGTTGAGGTCCCCCGACGCGATCGAGAGCCGGGCGCCGTCCGGGCGCCGGTCGAAGAAGTCGACGACCTCGAGCGCGTGGCACTCGTTGGTGCTGATCCCCTCGGCGCAGATCGGCGGGCACAGCTCCGGCGAGCAGGGCGGATCATTGATGCCACTCGCGAAGTGGGCGGTGAGGAAGTCCACGGGTCCCTGCGGGCTGTCGACCCGGACCCAGTACGCCTCCCAGGGGAAGTTCGCGATGTCGAGATGGCCCTCGTCGAGGATCGGCAGGCGGGTGAGCACCATCTGCCGCGAGATCGTGTCGGCACCCTCCCAGGCGATCGCGTAGTCGCCGCCGCATGCACGCCCCAGGGCGGGGGGCAGCAGCTCTTCGAGCCGGGTGCCGATCTCCTGGAGACCCACCAGGTCGGGGCAGTCGGCCCCCTCGAGCATCTCGATGAAGATCTGCACCCGGTCGGGCGCCCGGCACGAGTCGGTCTCCGGCGGGCAGAAGAACCCGTGCAGCAGGTTGAGGGTGAGGACCCGCACGGGGGCGGCCGCCGGACCCGCAGGGTCGGTGGCCTCGGCGTCCGACTCGCCCGAATCGTCGCCCGACGTGCATGCCGCCGCGAGCACCAGGGCGACCACGCCGAGCGCTGCCGTGCGCCGGCACCGGCCGAGGCGCCGTGTCGTGCCATCGATGCCCGGCTGTGCCATCGCGTTCCCGTCCCGGTCGAGGTGCCGTCAATTGAACCCGCCGGTACCCACCTCTGCTGACCGAACTGGACGCGGAAGTGGTTGCTGGGCAACCACGAGCGCGACCGGAATGCCGATCGGGACCGTGAGGCGGCCGGACTGCGGGATGAGACCGGCCACCGTGTCGCGGTCCTTGCCCTCGACGTTCTGCCGGGCTCGTGACAGTGTCACGGGAGATGGACCGGGGGGAGCGATTCGCCGAGCTGTTCCGGGCCGAGTATCCCGGGCTCGTCCGGGAGCTCGGTCTGATCCTCGGGGACCGCGCGCTCGCCGAGGACGTGGCCGCCGAGGGCTTCGTCGACATGCAGCGCCGGATCCGACGCCGCGGTCGCCGCATCCGGCGCACGCTCGTCGCCGGGGTCGCCGCGATCGCGGTGGCGGGAACCGCCGTCACCGCCTGGATGGTCGGCGATCGGCCGGAGGGCGATCGGTCATCGGTCTTCGTCGGCGAGCGGACCCGGCCGACGGTTCCAACCACGACGCCTCGGTGGTCGGCCGACGAGCTGAGCTTGCGGGAGCTGTGGCGTGGTCCCGGCATCGGTGGCAACCGCTTCCCCACGTTCGGGGGCGAGCTCCTCGTGCCTGCGGCCGACGCCCTGTACACGTCCACCGGGTTCGGTCGGAGGACTCCGGAGCCCGGTGGACGCGTCGCTGCGCTCGACCGCGTGACCGGCGAGGTGCGGTGGACGACCGTGCTGGGCGACTCGGCCTTCCTACAGGGCGCCGCGGGGGGAACGGTCATCGCCAACACTGCCGACGGGCGGCTCGTGGGACTGGCCGCTGCCGACGGCGCCGTGCGCTGGGAGATCTCGCTGGCCGCCCTCGATCTCGGGGGCTACGGACCGGTGCGATCGGCCGTGACGATGCGGCGCAGCGCCATCGGCCTGTCGGCCG
This sequence comes from Acidimicrobiia bacterium, assembly GCA_046537875.1. GTDB lineage: Bacteria > Actinomycetota > Acidimicrobiia > Acidimicrobiales > VFJN01 > JBKHJZ01. Next base: position 23,189 of record JBKHJZ010000033.1, read on the forward strand.
ATCGGCCGGACGACGCCCGACCTCCCGTGATCCTCGGCGTCGAGACGGACACCGGTGAGATCGCCTGGACCACGACCCTCGACGAGGGCACCGACCTCGCGTGGGGCGCCCCGCTCACGCACGACGGTGCCGTGGCATTTCATTCCTGGCGCACCGATCCGGAGGTGGCCGGCGAGGACGTGGCCCACCTCGTCGACCTCGCCGACGGCTCGATCCGGTGGACGGCCGGCCTGGGCGATGGTGGCAAACCCATCTCGACGTCCGGCATCACCGACGGCGGGTACATCCACCTGCCCGTGCCCCCCGAGGTGGTCACCATCGACGCGACGACGGGTCGACGCCTGTGGGACGCTCCCGGTTGGGCGGTTGCGGCCACCGACGAGGGCCTCTGGACGGTGGACATCGACGGCACGCTGCACCAGCGCGACCCGGCGACCGGCGCCGTCCTCCGAACGCTCGCGTCACCGATCGAGACACCGGTGCGGTTGACCGATCTCGGAGGTGGAGTCGTCGGGGTGATCAGTCTCACCGAGCTCGCCGCCGTGGATTCGAACGGCGGGAGCCGAATCCTCGGCGAGTGGCCGGAGCCGCCTGAGTATCCCGTCCACGACCGCGGGACCCTCTTCGTGGCGCTCAGGCTGGAGGCCGTCGTGGCCTACGACGTGGACGCGCCCGAGCGGGTCGGGCACGGGTCCGACGCCTCGAAGTGAGCCGCTCCCGGATCGGGATGTGGGCGCCGCCAGCGGGCCTCCGTCCCAGTGCGGCGCCGCCAGCGGGCCTCGCTGATCACACGATGTGCGGCCGTGCCTACGGTGTCGGCGTGGACCACTGCGACGAGTGCGACTTCACCTACGACCTCGCGCTCGCACCGGAGGCTGCACGGCTCGTCCGTGACGGCGCCGCCGAGATGGCCGAGGTGCTCCTCCAGGCGGCAGACCTCCGCACCCGGCGGTCGCCCGGCACGTGGTCGCCGCTCGAGTACAGCTGCCACGTGCGCGACGTGCTCCTCGTCCAGCGGGAGCGGGTGCTCGCGGCGCGCCGGCGCGACCGCCCGTCGTTCGAGCCGATGGGACGCGACGAGCGGGTCGACCACGACGGCTACGCCGAGCAGGACCCCGCCGACGTGGCCCGCCAGCTCACCGACGCCGCACAGCTCTTCGCCAACGTGCTCGACCGCCTGGGCCCCGACGACTGGCAGCGCACGGTCGGCTACAACTGGCCGCGCCCGTCCGAGCGGTCGCTCGAGTGGGTGGCCACCCACACGGTCCACGAGGTCCGCCATCACCTCCTCGACATCCGCCGCCAGCTCTCCCGCTGACTTCAGGTGGTGTCGCGGCGCGGCGAGAAGAGGTCCTCCAGGGGCCGATCGTGGACC
>JBKHJZ010000178.1:0-6516 GCA_046537875.1 Acidimicrobiia bacterium
CCGCCGATGTCGAGGATCGCGATGCGGTCGGCGAGCTTGATCGCCTCGTCGATGTCGTGGGTGACGAGCACGATCGTCTTGTGCATCGTGCGCTGGAGCGCGACCAGCTCGTCCTGGAGGCGCGCCCGCACGATCGGGTCGACGGCCGAGTAGGGCTCGTCCATGAGCAGCACGGGTGGGTCGGCGGCGAGCGCCCGGGCCACCCCCACCCGCTGCTGCTGGCCCCCGGAGAGCGCACCCGGGTAGCGGTCGAGCATGTCGCGCTCGAGCCCGAGCAGGTCGGTGAGCTCCGCGACCCGCGTCGCCACCCGGTCGCGGGCCCATCCCAGCAGGTGGGGAACCGTGGCGATGTTGTCGCCCACGGTCCGGTGCGGGAACAGGCCGGGCTGCTGGATCACGTAGCCGATGCCCCGCCGCAGCTCGTGGACCGGCAGGGTGCGGATGTCGGTGCCCCCGAGCCACACGGTGCCCTCGGTGGGCTCGATCAGCCGGTTGATCATCTTCAGCGTGGTGGTCTTGCCGCAGCCCGATGGACCGACCAGCGCCACCAGCTCGCCGCGGGGCACCTCGAGGTCGAGGTGGTCGACCGCCGGCGCGCCGGCGCCCGGGTACACCTTGGTGAGCTGCTCCAGCTGGATCGCGGCGCCCCTCGGCTGGACGTCTCCGGTCGGGCCTGCGGGGAGCGTGTCGCCGGCGGCGAGCGCCCCGTCCGTGGTGGCGCGCGCTCCGGCGAGGGCCGGGGGTACATGTTCGGTCACGCGGTCGGCTGATCGTCGGAGCACGGTTCCCTCCCCGCTGCCACGCGGCCCCGGGAGAGCCGTCGGGCCGCCGTCGGCGGCCCTGGGTCTTGTCGCAGCACCCTACCGCCGCGGTCCGACGATCAGCGTCATGTCGGCGAGAGGACCCGCTCCCGCTCCTCGACCATCCCCCGCGTGACCCAGCCGCGCTCCTCGGCCCAGATGAGCAGCGGCGGCACGATCACCAGCGCCGACAGCAGGGCGAGCGACACGTTCAGGGCCATGATCAGCCCGAAGTCGCGCAGCAGCGGTAGCGACGACGAGGCGATGACCAGCACGCCCGCCACCCCGGTGGCCGCCGACACCATGAACGCCCGGCCCGTGCGCTGCGACATCGCGGTCACCGCCGCGACCGGCCCGAGGCCCCGGCGACGCTCCTCGATGAACCGCATGAGCAGGAGCGAGGTGAACTCGGTGCAGACCGCCACCACGAGCGGTCCGCTGACCGCGGTCATCGGGCTGAGCTCGAGGCCCGACGCCCACGCGGCCAGCGTGGTGGTCCCGACCGCGACCAGCACCGGCACCAGCGACAGCAGGCCCCGCACCAGGCTGCGGAAGCGCAGCACCAGCACCCCGAAGACGAAGGCGATCGCCAGGTAGGTGAGGAGGGTCCGGTTCTCCTGGATGTTCTCCAGCAGGCCGACGCCCACGACCGCCAGCCCCGACGGGGTGGCGCGCACGCCGTCCGGCACCTCGACGCCGCCGGCGGTCGTGCCCGCCTCGAGCTGGTCGCGGATCTCGTTCGTGTAGACCGCCCGGTGCTCCAACGACCCCGGGCCGGTCCGGAACACCACGTTGAGCGCCCCGGCCTCCGGTTCGAGCAGCGACCGCTGGATGTCGGGCGGCGCCACCTCGTAGGCGCGCCGCACGTCCTCGCCCGTGGGCGGCAGCGGGGTGGTGCCGGGGATGTCGAGCACGAGCCCCACGGTCGTCACCAGCGACGACACGGTCAGCAGGTCGTCGGGGTAGCTGCGGAGCTGCTCGGTGGCGAACCGGTGGACGAAGGCGACGGTCTCGTCGCTGAACACCTCCTCGGCCTCGACGAAGACGCCCATCTCCGCCGAGGATCCGGTCTCGGCCTTGATGGTGTCGATGTCGCGGACGGTGTCGCTGTCCTGGTTCACCCACTCCTCGACGTCGCTCTGGATGGGGAGCCCGCTGTCGACGGCGACGCCGCCCGCGAACAGGGCGAGCCCGACCGCGGCGAACAGGGGCGCCGACCGGGGCGGCAGGTTCCCCAGCCACACCACGATGCGGGCGAGCATGCCGTGGCGGTAGTCGCCGTCCCGGGTGGGCGAGCGGTGCTCCCGGGCGCCGAGCACGGCGATCGGCAGCATGATGCTCGTGGTGCCGATGACCGCGATGCCGATCGCCAGGAGCAGCCCGAAGTCCCGGATCATCGGGACCCTGGCGAACCGCAGCGCGACCAGCGCCGCGATCGTGAACAGGATGACCACCAGCAGCGCCGGGCCGAGGTTGACCGCGGACTCGCGGATCGGGTGGTCGGACCGGTCGACCACCACCTCCTCCTCGACGCGGGCGTGCATCTGGATGGCGTAGTCGATGCCGACCCCCAGCAGCACGGGCAGCCCCGCGATCGTGACGACCGACAGCGGGATGCCGAGGTAACCAGCGAGGCCGAAGGCCCACGCGACCCCCACGAGCACCACGAACAGCGGCAGCAGTCGCCACCGCACCGCGAACAGCAACACCAGGAGCACCGCCATGACCGCGATGGCGATGCCGCCGAGCGTGACCAGCCCGCCCCGGAGGTAGTCGTTCAGGTCCTTCAGCAGCACCGAGGCGCCCGTGGTGACCACCGACGCGTTGTCCCAGCCCTCGCCGGTGGTGATCGCGATGGCCTCCTCGCTGGCGGCTCCCTCCTCCTCGATCGAGGCGTTGCCGTCGAGGCGGGTGATCAGCTGGGCGTGCGTGCGGTCCGGGAAGAACGGCCGCAGCGACTGGCGGATCTCGCCCTGGTTGTCGATCAGCAGGAGCTCGAGCCAGTCGGGGTTGTCGAAGGTCCGCTCGGCCGGCGGCACCGCCTCGACGCGCTCCAGCGTGCGGGAGGCGTCGGCCAGGCGGATCTGCTGCGCCTCGGGATCGGGCTCCCGCTCGCGGGCACCCAGCAGGGCCTGCCCGGCCGGGCCCTGCGTGACGTCGCCCGTCTCGCCCAGCACGAGGTTCTGGGTGAACTCCAGCGCGGTGAGCGGGCTGACGACCGCGTAGACCCCGTCGGTGGCGCGCAGACGCTCCTCGACGTCGCGCATCTGCTCCAGGTTCGAGGGCGTGAACAGGTCGACGACGTCGGACCCGTCGTCCATCGTGAACAGCGTCAGCACGGCCTGGCCGCCGAACAGGCCCTGGTAGGCGACGTTGTCGACGTAGACCTGCTCGCCCTCGTTGAGGTACGAGTCCTGCCCGGTGGCGAAGTCCAGCCTGGTGATCCCGATGCCGAGCACCAGGGTGATCGCCAGGCCGATCACACCCACCGTGCCTGCGCGGCGACCGAAGGTGACCGCCATCCAGGACCAGACGCGCTGCATCGCACACACCTCTCCGGCCGCGTACCGGCACGTGCCCACCCGCCGGGGGCAGCGGGCGAGCACCCCAGCCTACCGGCCGGCCCTCAGCGGCCGTCCCTGCGCCGGGCCCCGGGCAGCACGGTCGGTGGTCGACGGGGGCGCTGGTAGGTTGCGCGCGGTGAGCGGCACGAGCGCCAGCGCCGACGAGGTGCTCGACCTGCTTCGCTCCCGTGGCGGCCGGGTCACCGCCGCCCGGCGGGCAGTGGTCGAGGCGATGCTCGCCGACGGCCACCACACCACGGCCGACGAGGTGGTCGCGCGGGTGCAGGCCCGGCATCCCGAGGTCCACCGCTCCACCGTGTACCGCACGCTCGACCGGCTCCAGGAGCTCGGCGTGGTCACGCACGTGCACCTCGGGCACGGGCCGTCCAGCTACCACCTCACCGGGCGCCCGCACCACCACGCGGTGTGCGAGGTGTGCGGCACGGTCGTCGAGCTGCCGTGGGACGCCCTCGACGGGCTGGCCCGGCGGCTCCGGGCCGAGCACGGCTTCGAGCTCGCCCACCAGCACTTCGCGCTGTCGGGTCGCTGCGCCCGCTGCGCCGGCCGCTCCCGCACCACGGGCGACCGCGGCTAGCCCGCCGGCGCCACGGCTGGACCGTGGGCACGGGGATCGCCTCGGCGCAGCGGCTAGCCCGTGGGCACGGGGATCGCCTCGACCGCGCCGAGGTAGGGGCGGAGAGGCTCGACGATCGCGACCGAGCCGTCGGGCCGGCGGTGGGTCTCGACGTAGGCCGCCACCGTGCGCGACCAGCCCAAGGCCGACCCGTTCACCGTGTGGCACATCTCGGTGCCCCGGCCACCGGCCGGCCGGAAGCGCACGCCGGCGCGGCGGGCCTGGTACGTGCCGAACCACGACACCGACGAGACCTCGAGCCACCGGTCGACGCCCGGCGCGTAGGCCTCGATGTCCCAGGTGCGGACCGCCGAGTCACCCAGATCCCCGGTGCACAGGTCGACCACCCGGTAGGCGAGCCCCAGGTCGCGCAGCACCGCCTCGGCACGGGCGAGCACGTCGCGCTGGCAGTCGACGGCCTGCTCGCCGTCGGCCGCCACGGCCAGCAGCTCGACCTTGTCGAACTCGTGCACCCGCAGCAGCCCCCGGGTGTCCTTGCCCGCGGCCCCGGCCTCGCGCCGGAAGCACGAGGTGTGCGCCATGTACCGCAACGGCAGGTCGGCCTCGTCGAGGATCTCGTCGCGGTGCAGCGAGGTGAGCGGCACCTCGGCCGTGGGGATGGCCCAGAGGTCGTCGCGCTCGACGTGGTAGGCCTCGTCGGCGAACTTCGGCAGGTGCCCGGTCGACACCATCGTGTCGGTGAGCACCAGGGTGGGCGGCCGCACCTCGACGTAGGCGTCGGCGTTCCGGTCGAGCGCGAGCTGCACCATGGCCCGCAGCAGGCGGGCGCCCCAGCCGCGGTACATCGGGAACATCGAGCCCGAGATCTTCGCCGCCCGGGGGAAGTCGAACAGCCCGAGCTCGACGCCGACGTCCCAGTGGGGCACGCGCTGGTGCTCGCCGTAGGCCGCGGGGTCGTCGCCCTCGGTGCGCAGCACCACGTTGGCGGTCTCGTCCGCCCCGTCGGGTGCATCGGCGCTCGGCACGTTGGGGACCACCAGCAGGGTCGTGCGGATCTCGTCGGCCAGGCGGTCGGCCTCGGTGGCCAGGGTCTTCTCGCGCTCGCCCAGCGCCCGGCTCTCGGCCATGGCCTCCTCGGCCTCGTCGGCGCGCCCCTCGCCCCGGAGCCGCCCGACCTGCTTCGACAGCGCCTTGATCCGGCTGCGCACGTCGTCGCGCTCGCCGACCAGCCGGCGCTGCTCGACGTCGAGCTCGAGCACCCGGGCCAGCGGGGCCGACGTGCCCGGGCCGCGGCGGTCGAGCGCGGTCATCGTGGCCTCGGGCTCGTTGCGGATCTGGCGGAGGTCGAGCACGCCAGTGGAGGGTAGTGGGGTGCTCACGGAGGGCCCCACCGGGTTCCCGGCGCGCCCGCCGAGGGCCCCACCGGGTTCGCCCGGTCGAACCGACACCGGGGACGGCGTCAGGGGTAGCGTCGCCCGCGCCATGGTCGCCGTCGAGGTCGAGTCGCTCACGATCACCTACGGCGTGGTCGTCGCGGTCGACGACCTGTCGTTCCGGGCCGAGGCGGGCCGGGTCACGTGCGTCCTCGGGCCCAACGGTGCCGGCAAGACGTCGACGATCGAGGCGCTCGAGGGCCTGCGCCGCCCCGCGTCCGGTCGCCTGGAGGTGATCGGGCTCGACCCGCGGCGCGATCACCGCACGCTCACCCGTCGCATGGGGGTGATGCTCCAGGACGGCGGCCTCCACCCGGCGGCCCGGGTGCGCGAGACCCTGCGCCACGCCGCCGCGCTGTACCGGGAGCCGCTCGAGGTGACCGGGCTGCTGGACCGGCTGGGACTGGCCGGGCTCGACCGCCGGACCGTGCGCCAGCTCTCCGGGGGCGAGTACCGGCGGCTGGCCCTCGCGCTCGCGCTCGTCGGTCGCCCGCAGGTGGCCTTCCTCGACGAGCCGACCGCCGGCATCGACCCCGCCGGCCGCCAGGTGATCCGCCAGACCGTGGCCGAGCTCCGTGACGACGGCGTGACGGTGCTGCTCACCACCCACGACCTCGACGAGGCCGAGCGGATGGCCGACGACGTGGTGATCATCGACCGGGGCCGGCTCGTGGCGGCGGGCACGCTCGACGAGCTGATGCGGGGCGAGGCCGCAGGCGGGCCGGCCGGCGGCGAGCGGGTCCGCTTCACCGCCCCGGCGGGCATCGACACCCGCAGCCTGGGCCGGCACCTGGCGACCGTGGCGCCCGGCGCCGCCACCGTCCGGAGCGGTGACGGGACCGTCGGTGCGCCGGCCGTCGAGGTCACCGAGCGCTCGCCGGGAACCTACGAGGTCGCCGCGCCGCCCACGCCCACCACGGTGGCGGAGATCACCGCCTGGCTGGCCGAGCACGACATCCCGCTCGCCGACCTCCACGCCGGGCGCCAGCGGCTGGAGGACGTGTTCCTCCGCCTGACCGGCTCCGGCGAGGCCGCGGCGACTCAAGACCCGAGCGACGAGCCGACGGACCGTGACGCCGGCGACGCCGACCAGCCGGCAGGACCCGCCGCACCCGACGCACGAG
>JBKHJZ010000034.1:0-24377 GCA_046537875.1 Acidimicrobiia bacterium
CCCGTGTCGCCCGCCACTCGTCGAACGGCGGCAGCGGCGCCGGTGCCCGCGCTGCCGGCGTGGCGTCGGGGCCGGGTGCGCCGGCGTCGGCAGCACCGGCCGCGGCCGCGGCGGACGGCTCGGATTCGGGAACCGCTGCGTCCGCCCCGACATCGACCGCATCGGGCAGCTCGTCGAGCAGCTCCACCGCCTCCGCGGCGCGGGCCACCACCTCCGCGCTGGTGAGCTTGCCGTCCTCGGGGAGTGACGAGCGCCGCTCGGACCTGTGGAGCGAGACCACGAGATGGTCGCGGGCCCGGGTGCAGGCGACGTAGAGCAGGCGGACGCGCTCGTCGTGCGCCATCTGCTCGTCGATGGGTCGCCAGGCCTCGTAGGCGGGCGATGTGACCTTGCGGCCGATCCTGATCAGGCACTCACCGGACGGGGGCCACGCCACCTCGGCGCTCGCCGCCCGCTGCTGGGGGCGGGTCGACAGCCCGGCCACGACGGTGATCGGGAACTGCAGCCCCTTCGAGGCGTGGATGGTCATGATCCGGACCGCGTCGTCGTCGGTCTCCGGCAGGACCGCCTCGGCCACCCGCGAGCCCTCGGCCGTCTGCTGGCGGATCCACTCCAGGTACTGGCGGAGGGTGCCGTCGGTGGTCTCGCACCAGGCGCGGGCCTGGTCGATCACGAACCGGACCCGGCGCCAGAGGTCGCGAGCCCGCCCCTCGGCCTCGCCCAGCTCCATGACCCGGCGGTCGCGCACCAGCCGGTCGAGCAGCTCGCTCGGGGTGGTCCAGCGCCGCTCGTCGTGGAGGTCGTGCAGGTAGGCGAGGCCCCGCGCCACCACGTCGTGGTCGGGCACGGCGTCGGGGAGCCGGCGCGCGTGGTTGAACCGCCCGCCACGCTGCTTGAAGCGGAAGAGGTCGTCGTCGCCGCAGGCGAAGAGCGGGGAGCGGAGCGCGGCCACCGTGCTGAGCTCGTCGGTCGGGTCGTCGATGGCGCGCAGCGCCAGTAGCAGGTCGCGCACCAGCCGGCTGGCGTACACCAGCGACGCCGACTCGGCGCGGTAGGCGATGCCCGCGTCGGACAGCGCGTCCTCCAGCGCGGGGAGCGACATCCGCGTGGGGATGAGGATGGTGATGTCGCCCAGCCGGGCCGGGTGCCAGTCGGGGTGCTCCCAGCGGGTGGACCGGTCGACCTGCCAGCCCTCGCCGAGGATCCGGCCGATCGTCGCGGCCACCTCGCCGGCCTCCCGGGCGCGCAGCTCGCCGGCACGCGGGCGGTCGGTGTGGACGGCACGCCCGAGGACGGCGACGGGCGGCCCGACCGGGGGATCGGGGCGCACGGGGACGAACGGCTCGTACGCCGGCTGCGACGGGGAGCCGTCGCGGTCCTGCCGTGTGATGAGGTGCCCGAACAGCCGGTTGGCGGCACGGGCCAGGCTCTCGACCGATCGGTGGTTGGTGGTCAGGGCGAGCTTCCGGTCGCCGGTGCCGAACCGCTCGGCCGCCCGGAGGAACAGCGAGATGTCGGCCCGGCGGAACCGGTAGATCGACTGCTTGGGGTCGCCGACGAAGAAGAGGTGGCCGGGACGGGTGTCGATGTCGTGCCACGGCCGCTGACCGTCGGCCGGATCCGGGCTCGCGATGAGCGTGGCGAGCTCGACCTGGATCGGATCGGTGTCCTGGAACTCGTCGATGAGCAGGTGGCGGTAGCGCCGGTGCAGGGTGGCGCGGACGCCGGGCCCGTGCACGGGGTCGCGCAGCATCTGGCGGGCCATCACCAGCAGGTCGTGGAACTCGAGCTGCCCGGCCGCCCGCCGCTCCTCGGCGGCGTGGAGGGTGAACCGGCGGAGCTCCACCGCCAGCCGGACGACCGCGGTGTGCGCCACCTCGGTGCGGAGATCGTCGCAGCGGTCGTTGATGTCGTCGACCAGTGCACGGAGGCCGTTGAGGTCGTAGTCCGGGGGCCAGCGGTCCTTCCGCCCCTTGCCGTTGGCCCGCTGGGTGGGGCGGCCGCCGCCCGACAGCAGCGCCAGCTTGGCGTACTCGTCGTCGACCGCGCGCACCTGGTGGGACCAGTCGGCGAGGTCGCACAGCAGCCCGTGGAGGTGGTCGCCGCCGTCGAGGCACCGCGTGCGCTCGGCGCAGGCGCCATCGAGCTCGTCCAGCAGGGTGTCGAGCCTGCCGAGCCAGTCGGGGGGTTCGACCGGCTCGCTGGGTGCCCGCTCGACGACGAGGTCCCAGTTCTGGTTGAAGGCGATCGCGATCGTGCGCAGCGCGTCGACCCGCACGCCGGCCGACGTGGCGAGGAGGAGGGATCGCTCGACCGCCCGGTCGGCCAGGAGCTCGTCGACGAACCCGGCCCAGCGGTTGTCGAAGGCCACGGCGGACGCCACCTCGTCGAGCACCTCCACCCGGGGTGGCAGGCCGGCCTCGATCGGGTGCTCGATCAGGATGCGCTGGGCGAAGCTGTGCAGCGTGCCGACGGCGGCGCCGTCGAGGGCGTCGAGCGCGCGGCCGCACCGGGTCGCCACGTCGGCGTCCCCGTCGCCCAGGGCCGCCCGGCGGCCGTCGTCGAGCCGGCGGCGCACCCGGTCGCGCAGCTCCGCCGCGGCCTTCTCGGTGAAGGTGATCGCCGCCACGGCGTCGAGGCTCGCCCGACCACCGGTGACGAGGGCCTCGATCCGGTCGACCAGAGCCCGGGTCTTCCCGGACCCGGCCCCCGCCTCGACGAACAGGGTCTCGTCCAGCGCCTCGACGATCCGGCGCCGGTGGGGCAGGTCGGGCCGCTGCTCGCCCGCAGCGGTGGCGTCGCGGGTGCTCATGCTGCGCCGACCGCCGTGCTCTCGGCCTCGTCGCTCTCGTCCACGGGTTCGGCCAGCGACGCGTAGAGCGCCATCGCGGGGTCGACACGCTTGCGCTCCCAGTCGCGGCGCAGGTCGGCGACCCCCAGCCCGTCGGGATCGCAGTACCGGCAGGTGACGTATGCCCCGCCGGTGTCGTCGGGGCGGGCCGGGAAGATGCCGCGATGGATGCCCTCGACGATCGTCGCGACGCTGGCCCGCACCTTGTCGACGACCTCGGCGTCGACCGCGTAGCCGATGCGTCGGAAGCGCCCGCGCTCGGACACGAACCAGTAGTGCGCCTCGACCGGGGCATCCGGCCGGCCCGTGGCCATGCGGGCGGCCAACCCGTAGACGGCGAGCTGCAGCCGGGTGCCCCGCTCGTCGGGGTTCTCGGCGTCGAGGCCCCGGTACGTGCGGTCGCTGCCCGTCTTGTAGTCGATCACGTGCAACGTGCCGTCGTCGGCGCTGTCGATGCGGTCGGCCGACCCCCGGAAGCGCACGACCCGACCGTCCGCGAGCGGCAGCTCGACGGGACCGAGAGGAGCGTCGTGGTGGCCGAACCGCAGCTCGGCGGCGAGCAGGCGCCGGCGGGCGTCGCGCCGCACGGCGTCGTCCTCGCGCAGGAACCGGTGCATGAGCGCCATGATCTGCGCACGGTCGCGCCGCCAGAAGACCGGCCGGCCGGTGTGGCCCTGGTGCTCGTAGTGGTCGCACACCTCGGTGGTGATGGCCGTCATCAGCGCATGATCGTCGGCGCCCCACGGCGCATCCGGCCCTGGCTGCCGCTCGGCGGGCCGGTCGAGCACGGCTCGCACGAATCGCTCGAGCACCTCGTGCACGAGCGAGCCGCGATCGATCGGCGTCATCTCGAGCTGCTGCTCGGGGTCGTCGACCGGTTCGACGCCGAGCAGGTGGCGGACCAGGTAGGCGTGGGGGCACGAGGCCCACGACTCGAGGCGGGTCGACGACACGACCTCGTCGGTGGGCGAGGGCACGGCGGCGCCCGCCAGGTTGCCGTCGAACCGGGTGAACGCGTGGCTGCGCCGGGCCCTGAGCGTGGTGGCCCCGGCAGCCGCGACGGTGTCGGAAGCGGCGGCCAGCCCAGCCCGCAGCCGGTAGTGCTGCTCGGTGGCGGGGACCTCGGCATGGGTGACCGCGTGCGCGAACGACGGAACGTGGTGGATCCACTCGCCGTCGACGGCGAGCAGGTCGTCAGCGCTGCCGCTGCCGCCGCCGTCGAGCGCCCGGACCACATCGACGAGCCACCGGGAGGCCACCCGCTCGTTGGAGGCGCGGAGGTCGCCCCGCGGCGAGCTGAGCAGGTGACGGCCGGCGCTGGCCAGCGCAGCGAGCACCCGGCGGTGCTGCCGGCCCACGTGCTCGCGGCGCAACGGCAGCTCGCCGTCGAGCCGCTCGCGCTCGCGGTCGGGCAGCAGGGAGTCGTCGTGGAGCGTCGCCGGGAGGCTGCCCTCGGCCATGCCGAGGATCACGACGAGGTCGAGGTCGAGCCCGACCGCGAACGACAGGGGCGCCACCAGCACCCCGTCGCCGAACCGGCCGATGCGGCCGAGGTCGGCGTCGAGCTCGAGCGCCAGCGTGCGACGGAACACGTCGAGCGGGCAGGGATGGTCGATGGCGTCGAGGTCGGCGAGCCGGTCGAGCGCCCCCTCGACCTTCTCGGCCGCCCGGCGCTCGTCGAGCGGCCACGACGCTCGCACGTGGTCGCCCCCGAGGAGGCGAGCGGCGAGGCGGCGCACCCAGGCGACGTGCTCGGACCACCGCCGGGTGCCGTCCATCGCCGGCGTGATGCCGTCGACGAGGCCCAGCACAGTCGAGCGGAGGTCGCGCGCCTGCTGCTCCCGGTGGCGGAGGTGCTCGACGTACTCGCGCCGCCGGTCGGTGCCGAGCTCGTCGTGCGGGTCGACCCCCTGGCGGTCGACCTCGTTGGCGCGCTCGGCCAACTCGTCGGCGAGCCGGGCGAGGAGCCGGCTCCACTGGTCGCGCCCGCTCACCACACCGGCCTGCCGGGACAACCGCTCCCACGCCGCCGTGGGAGCCCGGCGCCCGTCGGAGGCACGGATCGACGAGCGGGCGAGCAGGCCCATGACGTCGGCACGACGGAACCCGTGGTCGGCAAGGGCGAGCACGTCGAGGAGCGTGCGGCCGAGCAGGCTGCCGCCGAGCGGCCGCACCGCCGTGCCGTTGGCGGGGACCCCTGCCGCCGCCAGCTGCTCGTGCAGGGTGCGGCCGTAGGGGCGGGGCGTGGGGTGCAGCACCGCGATGCGCTCGAGCGGTGTGCCCGCGCGGGCCGCATCGACCACGGCCTGGACGGCGGCGCGCACCTCGTCGTCGGCATCGGACGTGGTGATCACCCGGGTGCGGGTGGGCTCGACGGGCAGCTGCGGCGCCCCGGCGGTGGGCAGAGTGCAGCCGAGCCGCTCGAGCGAGCGCCGGACCCCGGCGTCCGCGTCGTCGTACCCGGTGAGGCCGGCGATGACCGTGGTGGGGCGCTCGGCGGCCACGGCCGCAAGCAGGCGTGCCTGCCGCTGCACCAGGTCCTGCGGGAGGTGCACGACCACGGCGCCGAGGTCGGCGACCAGCGGATCGCCGCGCCGGACCGCCTCGACGGCGGCGTCGGCCAGATCGGCCTCGTCGTACCAGGACCCGGCCAGCGAGCGACGTGCCCGGCGGACGATGTCGACCACGTCGTGCGCGCGGCGCCCCGTGGACGCCAGGGCGTCGAGCCCCGCGGCGGACACGTCGGACAGCTCGGCGTAGGCCGTGACGAGCGCGGTCTCGGTCGCCGGGTGCTGGGCGACCGCCGCGAACATGCCGGCATCGGTTGCGAGCGACCGGCGGAGCGCGGTGGTGATGACCGGGGTGGACACGGGCCGCCGCCCCGCGGCCGCGAGCGAGGCTGCGCCCAGCAGCTCGGCGAGCCGGTAGGGCGTGAGGAAGGTGACGCCGACGATGCCGGGTCCCGACCCGGTGACCGGTGGCAGCGCGCCGCCCGCGAGGAGGCGCCGGGCCGTCACCCCCACGTGGTTGGACGGGACCACGACGGTGACCGGCGCGAGCGGATCGCCCCGCTTCGCCGACGCGATGGCGTCGCGCAGCGCGTGGAGCGCCGGCCGGCCGTAGGAGGTGGTGATCACCGTCGGGTGCACGCTCGACACAGTACGCAGGGGGTGAGACGACATCGGGGCCGTCGCGCTGGGGCCCAGGTCGGGGGGTGTCCCGGCCGCGCACGCCGGTGCGGGGCCGGCGATCGGTGCGGCGGTGCGGGGTCATGGACGGCGGGACGCCGGCAGGCCCGGTGAGGCGGTGCGGGGGCCGTGGACCGTGGGCATCGGCGGGCGTGGGCAGACCCGGGGCGGGATGGCGGCGAACGCGGTTCGCGCCCCCCGTGGTGGCGGTAGGTTGCGACGGTGCTCCCCGACGGCATCGACCCCGAGCGTGTGCCCACCCACATCGCCTGCGTCATGGACGGCAACGGCCGGTGGGCACAGCGACGGGGCCTGCCCCGGACGGAGGGCCATGCGGCGGGGGAGACGGCGCTGTTCGACACCGTGGAGGGCGCCATCGACATCGGCCTCCGCTGGCTGACCGTCTACGCGTTCTCGACCGAGAACTGGCGACGCCCGGCGGACGAGGTCCGGTTCCTCATGGGGTTCAACGAGTCGCTGCTGCTCCGCCGGCGCGACGAGCTCCACGAGCGCAACGTGCGCGTGCGGTGCATCGGGCGCCGCGACCGGCGGGTGCCCCGGCGTGTCCTGCGCCGGATCGACGAGTCGGTCGAGCTGACCCGGAACAACACCGGGCTCACCCTGAACCTGGCGTTCAACTACGGCGGGCGCGCCGAGATCATCGACGCCGTGCGGGCCCTCGTCCGGGCGGGAACGCCGGCCGGGAGCATCACCGAGGAACGCCTGCGGGAGAACTTCTACGCACCCGACATGCCCGACCCCGACCTGGTCGTGCGGACCTCGGGCGAGTACCGGATCTCGAACTTCCTGCTGTGGCAGCTCGCCTACAGCGAGCTGGTCTTCACCGACGTGCTGTGGCCGGACTTCCGGCGGGAGCACCTCTTCGACGCGATCCGCGAGTTCCAGGGGCGCGACCGGCGCTTCGGGGGCGTCCGGTCGCGCTGATCGGGAGCCGGTGGCGCTCTACAACGACCGGGCGGTCGTGCTCCGGACCCACAAGCTGGGGGAGTCGGACCGCATCGTCGTGCTCCTCACCCGGGACCACGGCAAGGTCCGGGCGGTCGCGAAGGGCATCCGCAAGACGAAGAGCCGCTTCGGGGGCCGGCTCGAGCCCCCCGGCCACGTCGCGGTCCTGCTGTACCGGGGTCGTGAGCTCGACATCGTCAGCCAGGCCGAGAGCATCGACCACTTCCGGGACCTGCGCGACGACCTCGACCGGCTCGGGCGAGCGATCACGATGCTCGAGGCCACCGACCAGATCGCCCTCGACCGTGAGCCCAACCCGCCCCTGTACGACATGCTCGTCGGTGCCCTGCGGACGCTGGCGGGTACCGACGCGCCGCTCGTCGTGGCCGCGTTCTTCCTCAAGTTGCTCGCCCTCGAGGGGTTCCGGCCGCAGGTGGAGGGCTGCGTCGCCTGCGGGGACGAGGGACCGCTCGTCTCCTGGGCGATCGAGGAGGGCGGCCTGCGCTGCACGGCGCACCGGCAGGGACCGGCCGTGAGCCCCGCGGCCGTGGCGGTGCTGCAGCGCATCCTGGGCGGTCGGCTCGGCGAGGCGCTCGGGGAGACCCGGGGACCGGTGGTGTCGGAGGTCGACCACCTGGCCGTCCGGGCGCTGGAGCACCACCTGGAGCGGCGCCTCCGGTCGGTCACCACCTTCCACCGGAGCTGATCAGAACCGGGATGGCGGGGTCCCGAGAGGTTCCGGGTGGCTCAGCGCGAGGTCATGGGTTCCGGCTGATGGAGGGCGAGGTCATGGGTTCCGGAACCGGAACTGATTGCCTCGGGCTCGATCTCGCGGAACCCATGACCTCGGGATCGTGTGCCCGCGGGTCGTGGGGTGCCCCGGTTCGCCGCTCGACAGCGACCTGGGCGCGCGGAGCTCCGCCCGCGCCACGGTGCGACACCCCTCAGAGCGGTCGCCACTCCTGCCCGTGGAGGTCCCAGCCGAGCCACTGGCTCCGGCGCGGATCCCAGACGATGTACGTCCCCCGTGCGGGATCCCATTGGGGGCGGTACCAGGCCTCGTCGCCGCCGGCTGGTCCCGCCGGCTCGGCGGCACCCCCTGCCCCCGTAGGGCGCTCGCCCCCTGCTCCCGTCGGGCGCTCGCCTCCGGCCTCCGTACGTGGCTGTTCGGCGGGGGAAGCCGGTGTCGCCCGCGGATCGGCCGCACCCTCGCGTCCCGGCTCCCGGTCGCCGCCACCCGGCGGTCCCCATGACTCGTCCGTGCCACCGACCGGGCCCGGGGAGGGCGCGCTGCCCCCGGGTGGCGGGTAGGCCGTCGAGCCACCGGGCGGTGGGTACGCCGTCGCGGCCCCGGGGTGTGCAGGGGGCGCCGTCCCGCCGGGTGGCGGGTACGCGGCCGAGCCGCCCGGCGGCAGGTACGGGCTGGCACCAGCGGATGGCACAGACGGCGTGCCGGGGGGTGCCGGGTAGGCGCTGCCACCCGCCGGCGACGGGTAGGCGCTGCCGGCGCCGGGCGGTGGCGGGTAGCCGGCGGGGCCGGCGCCGACGGGCTCGCCGGGGCCGTAGCCAGCGGCGGTGGTCCCGAGACCGGGCACGGCGGGCGGGTGCCCCGCGTCCTGCTTGCGGATCACCAGGGTCCTCGCAGCCATGTCGCCCACGCGGCGGTGCCCGACGGAGCTCAGCGCGGTGATCGGACCGACCAGGGGCAGGCACCAGGGGGCGCCGTCAACGACCCACATCAGCCAGCGGGCGAGAGCACGGCCGATGCCCGGCGGCCGGCCGTCCTCGCCGACCGTGCGGATCCCGAACAACGCCTTGCCGGGTGTCAGGCCGCGCAGGCCCTGGACGACCACCAGCAGCAGGACGGCGAGGCCGAGGCCGGTGAGCGAGGGCGCCGGCGAGAGGCCCTCGGTGAAGTAGACCCGGTCGAAGGGGGCGAAGCAGAGGCCGCCGCCCTCCTGCTCGACGTAGCGGTCGCAGAAGTCCCCCGGCTCCAGCGCGCCCCCGGTGACCTCGATCTCGCCCTGCTCGTTCGCTTCCAGGTATTCGAACTCTGCGGACGCGAGGAGGCCTGTGGGGACGAGGATGATCAGGCTGTCGAGGAGGTAGGCGCCGATGCGCCGCCCCATCACCGCGGTGGGGTCCCGGGGCGGTTGGTAGCCGACTGCGCTCACCGGGCCGTTTCTATCACCCGTCCCTCGGCCGTCCCGGCGATGTGCCGATCGCCCGGGCGACGTCGATTGCTGTGGGGAGGCCCGCGCGGCGGCTCGTAGACTCGATCGTCATGCCGTCACAGCCGCTGCCGCCCGAGGTCCACGCCGACCCCGAGCTGTTCGACAAGATCGTCAACCTGTGCAAGCGCCGCGGCTTCGTGTTCCCCTCGGCGGAGATCTACGGGGGCTTCCGGTCGACCTACGACTACGGGCCGGTGGGCGTCCTCCTGTTGCGCAACGTGAAGGACGCCTGGTGGCGGTCGATGGTGCAGCTTCGGCACGAGGTGGTGGGGCTCGACGCCGCGATCCTCTCGCCCCCCGCCATCTGGGAGGCGTCGGGGCACCTCGAGAGCTTCACCGATCCGTTGGTGGACTGCCGCAACTGCAAGGAGCGGTTCCGGCTCGACAAGCTCGACGACCCGGATGTCTGCCCCAACTGCAAGGCCGAGGGCACGCTCACCGAGGCCCGCCACTTCAACCTGATGTTCAAGACCTACGCGGGTCCGGTCGAGGGGGCCGGGGCCGAGGTCTACCTGCGGCCCGAGACGGCGCAAGGCATGTTCGTGAACTTCCGCAACGTCCTGGAGACGTCGCGCAAGCGGCCGCCGTTCGGCATCGCGCAGATCGGCAAGTCGTTCCGCAACGAGATCACCCCGGGGAACTTCGTCTTCCGCACGCGGGAGTTCGAGCAGATGGAGATGGAGTACTTCGTGCCCCCGGACGAGGCCGACGGCTGGTACGACTACTGGCGGCGCGAGCGGCTGCAGTGGTACGTCGATCACGGCATCCCGGAGCACCTGCTCCGCCTGCGGGCCCACGAGGCCGACGAGCTGTCGCATTACTCGGTGGGCACGTCCGACGTGGAGTTCCTCTTCCCCTGGGGCTGGGACGAGCTCGAGGGCATCGCCAACCGCACCGACTACGACCTGCGCCAGCACGCCGCCCACTCGGGCGAGAAGCTCGACTACTTCGACCAGGCGACCGGCGAGCGCTACGTCCCCTACGTCATCGAGCCCGCGGCCGGGGCAACCCGCACGGCGATGGCCTTCCTCATGGCCGCCTACGACGAGGAGGAGGTGGCACGCGAGGGCCAGGGCCAGGGCGAGCGGCGGGTCGTGCTCCGGCTGCACCCCCGCATCGCCCCGTACAAGGTGGCGGTGCTGCCGCTGTCGAGGAAGCCCGAGCTGCAGGAGCCGGCGACCGAGGTGCTGTCGCTGCTGCAGCCCCACGTCATGTGCGACTACGACGAGACCCAGGCGATCGGGCGGCGCTACCGCCGCCAGGACGAGCTGGGGACGCCCTACTGCGTGACCATCGACTTCGACACCCTGGACGACCGGGCGGTCACCGTGCGGGACCGCGACTCGATGGAGCAGGACCGCGTGCCGATCGCCGACCTGCTCGGGCACCTACAGGCGAAGCTCGACCCGACCGGCTAGCGGACCCCGGGCGGTGCTCACCGCCCGGCTTCCGGGTTCTGGCAGCGCTGGCTTCGAGCTTTCGGGGCGGTTCGCTGCCAGAAGCGGCCTGCGCCCTGCGGGGCGGCGGTCGGCGGCGCTCACCGCCGGGCTTCCGGGTTCTGGCAGCGCTGGCTTCGGGTTCCCGGGGCGGTTCGCTGCCAGAAGCCGCCTACCGCCCACGGGGCGACGGTCGACCCGCGGTCCACACCATGAGGCGGCCGGTCTCGCCGGGCGCCTCCACCGGCCGGTCCACCGTCCGGTCGAGCCGGTAGCCCAGCCGGGCGGCCACGGCCGCGCTCGCCACGTTGGCCTGGTCGCAGCGGATCTCGACCCGGGTGATGTCGTCGAACACCCACGCGCCGTGGGTCAACGCCCGGGCCGCCGCCGTGGCGTGGCCCCGACGGACGTGGCCGACGTCGATCCAGTAGCCGATCTCGAGGCCGCCGGGCCCCACCCGGCGCATGAGCCCGCACGCCCCGATCAGCTCGACCTCGTCGGCGTCGAAGATGGCGAACTCCATGTCGGTGCCGTCCCGCCAGGTTCCGTCGGCGGCGACGAGGCGTGCCCGCTGATGGTCCACCGTCGCGTTGTCGGACGAGGCCCACGGCATCCAGGGCCGCAGGTGGTCGAGACTGCGACCGACGGCGAGCGCGAACGCCTCGGCGTCCGCGGGGCGGGCACGTCGCAGCACCGCGCCGGTCTCGAGCACGACCCGCTCGGGCGGGCGGGCGTCGGGGCGACCCACCTCCGCGTGCTCCCGGCCGGCCTGCTCGTTGCCGGGCGTCCGCCGCCGGGCCGAGGCGCGGCGACCCGTCGTCGAGGTTGCGGGGGACGGTGCGGACCCGCCCGCTCGCGGGTGACCGTCGGGTGGCGCGGCCCCGCCCGACGGGGCGGCATCGTCGGCCCGTGCCATGCGCGGACGGTACCGGGCGGAACGGTCACCGCACAGCGCGTTGCCGATCTCCCGGACCGCGCGCGCGGATCACGGATCCCCGCGTCACTCACCCTCGTAGCGCCAGCCGCGCGCCCGCTTGCGCTCTGCGGTCCGGCGCTTGGCCTCCAGCCGGGCCCGGCGTGCCCGGGGGGACGGGCGGGTGGGGCGCCGGGGCGTGGTCGGGGTCGCGGCCTCGTCGAGGATCGCGGCCAAGCGGCTCCGGGCGACGGCCCGGTTGCGCCACTGGGAGCGTGACCGGTCGGCCCGGGCCCGGACGTGGCTCCCCAGCCGGGACCGCACCCGGTCGGCGCCGGGGCCCCGGAGGGCGCCGAGGTCGGCGACCACCTCGACGGCGGACGCAGTCACGTTGCGGTGCTGCCCGCCGGGGCCCGAGCCCCGGGCGAAGCGCTCGTCGATGGCGGCGGCCGGCAGCCGCAGCCCACGGCCGGTGATGAGATCGTCGTCGGCCACCTGCCCGAGTCTGGCCGGTCAGGGCGCCCGGTGGCTGACGGGGGCCGACCCGGTCGGTCAGGCGACCCGGGCGCCGCCGGTGGCTGAGGGCGCCCGACCGGGACCCGATGGCTCGGCCGACCGTCGCGATCGCCGGGCGTCTCGTCAGGGCTGGAGCAGCCGGCCCAGGCGCCGGCCGGCGACCCGCAGCCCGAGCCAACCCATCGCGGCCAGGTAGGCGGCGTGCACGAGCATCCACGCCGACAGCTCGCCGAGGACCAGCGCTCGCTGGATCACCACCCCCTGGTAGAGCGGGCTGAACCGGACGAGCACCCCGACGGCGTCGGGGTAGCGGTCGATGGGGAAGAAGGTCGCCGAGAACAGCATCAGCGGCATGATCGTGAGGGTGATCCAGTCGAAGTCGGTGAACGACCGGAGGAAGGTGGTGAACGCCAGCCCCGCCCCGGCGAACGCGAACCCGATCAGCATCACGGCCGGCACGGTGAGCACGCTCCAGGCCGAGGGCGTCAGGCCGAGCGCCCACATCGTGACCAGGAACGCGACCGCGTAGATCGTGCCCCGCAGCAGCGACCACAGCAGCTCACCCCGCACCACGTCGTGCACGTTCAGCGGGGTGGCGAGCATGCCGTCGAAGGTCTTGGCGTACTTGAACTTGAAGAAGAAGTTGTAGGTGGCGTCGAACACCGCACCGTTCATGGCGGCGGTGGCCATCATCGCCGGCGCCACGAACTGCTCGTACCGGATCGGGGTGCCACCGGGGCCGGGCACGTCGCCCACCAGCGCGCCCACCCCGATCCCGATCGAGAGCAGGTAGAAGACGGGCTCGACGAACCCGGACACGAACGCCGGCCACATGCGTAGATACGAGCGCACGTTGCGCTCGACCACGCGCAGCGACCGGCTGCCGCCCACCAGCGCGAGCGCGGTCACGGCGCCAACCGCCTGGTGAACGTGCGGACGCCCCACCACCAGCCGGCGGCGATGCAGGCGACGAGCACGCCGACGTGGAGGGCGGCGGAGGCCGGCTCGAGCGAGCCGGTGGTGGCGCCCCGGCACAGCTCCACCCCGTGCCACAGCGGCGTGACCCAGGCGAGCGGCCGCAGCCCGACGGGCAGCTGGTCGAGCGGGAAGAACGTGCCCGACAGCAGGAACATCGGCACGACCACGACCCGCATGATGATCGGGAACGACATGTCGTTGTCCTGGGTGGCCGAGTAGGCGCACAGCGGGGCGGCGAACGCCAGCCCCGTCATCGCCGCGGCGGGAACCGCCAGCACGCCCCAGGGAGACGGCACGGCCCCCAGCACCGCAGCGATCGCCACGAACGCGGCGGCGTTGCCGGTCACCCGCAGCCCCACCCAGGTGACGTAGCCGCCGTAGACATCGCCGGGTGACAGCGGCGTGGCGGCCGCCGCATGGAAGGTCTTCACCCACTTGATCCCCGCCATCACCATCCAGAGCGAGTTGCCGGCGGCCGTCTGCATGGCCGTGGCGGCGAGGATGCCGGGCATCACGAAGAACAGGTAGGGCACGCCCGCCACGTCGCCGGTGCCCTCGTCGACCAGGTCGCCGAGGCCCAGCCCCATCGCGCCGAGGAACAGCAGCGGCGTGAGGACGCCGGACAGCACGGAGGTGCGCCACAGGCGCCGGGCGAGACGCAGCTCGCGCTCGGTGTGCCGGAGGAGCGGGACGGCGGCGGTGAGCCGCATCCACGGGCCGGGCGGCCGTTCGGACGCCCAGCTCGCCTCGTCGCCGGGTGCGGTCAGAGCGTCGGGCGGTGCGCCGGCGGCCGGGTCGCCGCCCGCGGCCGCCCCCGCGATCTCGGGTGCGCCCGCGGCCTCGGCTGCGCTCGCCACCTCGATCCGCGCGGCTCGGTCCGCCGGCTCGGCCTGGTCGAGATCCTCCGACCGGTGGCCGTCCCCGGCCAGGTCGCTGCGGTCACCACCGGTGCGATGGCCGGGGACGTCGGTGCGGTCGGCCCACGACATGCCGGTCACTCGTCGAGCGTGCGCCCGGTGAGATGGAGGAACACGTCCTCGAGCGAGCTGCGCCGCACCAGCACCGAGTGCGGGTGGACGTCGTGCGCCGCCAGCTCGCCCACCGTCGCGTCGCCGTGCGGGGTGTAGACGAGCAGCCGGTCGGCGAGCGGCTCGAGGCGCTCGCCGAGGGCGGCGACGCGGGGGATGGCGGCCCGCTGGTCTGCGGGGTGTGCGAAGCGCAGCTCGACAACCTCGCGGGTGGAGTGCCGGTCGATGAGCGCCCGCGGCGAGCCCTCGGCCACGATCCGGGCCCGGTCCATGATGACGAGCCGGTCGCACAGCTGCTCGGCCTCGTCCATGTAGTGGGTGGTGAGGACCAGCGTGACGCCCTCGCGCTTCAGCGAGTACAGACGCTCCCACAGCAGGTGGCGGGCCTGGGGGTCGAGCCCGGTCGTGGGCTCGTCGAGCAGCATGAGGTCGGGCCGGTTGATCAGCGCCCGGGCGATGGTCAACCGGCGCTTCATGCCGCCGGACAGAGGGTCGACCCGTGAGCCGCGGCGGTCGTCGAGGCGGGCGAACCGGAGCAGCTCGCCGGCCCGCCCGCGGATCTCGGCGTGGGGCAGCCCGAAGTAGCGGCCGTAGACCAGCAGGTTGTCCCACACGGTGAGCTCGCCGTCGAGGTTGTCCTCCTGGGGGACGACCCCGAGCCGCGCCCGGATGCGGGCGCCGTCGCGGGCCGGATCCATGCCGAGCACCCGGAGCTCGCCGTCGGTGCGGGGGGAGACGCACGCGATCATCCGCATGGTGGTGGTCTTGCCCGCGCCGTTGGGGCCGAGGAAGCCGAACACCTCGCCCCGGCCGACCGTGAAGTCGATGCCGTCGACCGCCAGCTCGCTCCCGAACCGCTTGGTGAGCGCCTTCGCCTGGACGAGCGGCGTGACGTCGGGGTCCGGGCCGGGAGACATCGAAGGCGACGCTACCGGCGGGGTGTGACGAGTCCGCAGCCGATTCCGGCGTCGCTCGGGCTCGCCGCTCGGCGGTCGCTCGGCCCCGCCGGCGGGCGGCCGCGGTGCGAGGTGCCGTCGGCCCGGGACCGTCTCGATAGGCTCGCGACGATCCGCCCCTCGGCCACGAAACGGGGGATCCCGTGCCGTACGTCTACGCCTTCGATCATCGTCACAAGCGCCCGCCGAAGGACATGAAGGACCTGCTCGGCGGGAAGGGCGCCAACCTCGCCGAGATGACCTCGGTGCTCGGGTTGCCCGTCCCGCCGGGGTTCACGATCACCACCGACGCGTGCCGCGAGCACATGCGCCAGGGCTGGCCGCGGGGCCTGTCCGACGAGATCGCCCGCCACGTCGGCCGGCTCGAGCGGGCGATGCGCCGCCGCCTCGGCGACCCGACCGACCCGCTGCTGGTGAGCGTGCGCTCCGGGGCCAAGTTCTCGATGCCCGGGATGATGGACACGGTCCTCAACCTCGGCCTCAACGACCGCAGCGTGAAGGGGCTCGCCCGGGCGACCGACGACGAGCGGTTCGCCTACGACTCGTACCGGCGCTTCATCGCGATGTACGGGCGGATCGTCCTCGGCATCGACGCCGAGTCCTTCGACGACGAGCTGGAGCGGGCCAAGGCCGACGCCGGCGCCCACACCGACGCCGACATCCCCGCCGGCGTCCTGCGCGAGCTCTGCGGCAGCTACAAGGCGATCGTCAAGGACCGCACCGGCCGGGCCTTCCCGCAGGACCCGCAGCGCCAGCTCCGCCAGGCGGTGGAGGCGGTGTTCGCGTCATGGGAGGGGGCCCGCGCGCGGGCCTACCGCGAGCGCGAGCGGATCCCGCACGACCTGGGCACGGCCGTGAACGTGCAGGCGATGGTGTTCGGCAACCGCGACGAGCGCTCGGGCACCGGCGTGGGCTTCACGCGCGACCCCGCCACCGGCGAGGACGTGCCGTACGGCGACTTCCTGCTCAACGCGCAGGGCGAGGACGTGGTCGCCGGCATCCGCAACACCGAGGACCTCGACGGCCTGGCCCGGCGCTTCCCCGAGATCCACCGCGAGCTGCTCGGCTACTTCGACCGGCTCGAGGCCCACTACCGCGACATGTGCGACGTCGAGTTCACCATCGAGCAGGGCAAGCTGTGGATGCTCCAGACCCGCGTCGGCAAGCGCACCGGGGTGGCGGCGCTCCGCATGGCGGTGGACATGACGCGCCAGAAGCGGCGCAAGCGGTGGTCGATCACGCGGGACGAGGCGCTCATGCGCATCACCGCCGACCACCTGGCACAGGTGCTCCACCCCCGGTTCGCGACCGACGACGTCGAGGTCATCGCCACGGGCCTGGCGGCCTCGCCGGGGGCGGCGGTCGGCAGCGTCTACTTCACGGCCGATGCCGCGGTGGAGGCCAGCGCCCGGGGCGAGAAGGTGATCCTCGTGCGCATCGAGACCTCGCCCGAGGACGTGCACGGCATGCACGTCTCGGAGGGCATCCTCACGGCCCGGGGCGGGTTGGTCAGCCACGCGGCGGTGGTGGCCCGCGGCTGGGGCATCCCGGCGGTGGTGGGCGCCGAGGACCTCGTGATCACGAACTCCTCGTTCAAGGTGCGCGACGCGACGGTGCACGAGGGCGAGGTGGTGTCGCTCGACGGCACGACGGGCAGGGTGGCGCTGGGACCGGTCGAGCTGACCTCGTCCGAGGCGCCCGAGGAGCTCGAGACCCTGCTCGGGTGGGCCGACAGCGTGCGGAAGGGGCGGAACCCGTCGCGGGCCCGGCTGGGGGTGCGGGCCAACGCCGACAACGGCCCCGACGCGCAGCACGCCCGCGAGCTGGGAGCCGAGGGCATCGGGCTGTGCCGGACCGAGCACATGTTCCTGGGCGAGGAGCGGCTGCCGATCGTCCGCGAGATGATCCTGGCCGGTACGCCCGAGGGCGAGGCCGAGGCCCTGGAGAAGCTCCGCGAGGCGCAGCGGGCCGACTTCGTCGAGATCCTCGCCGCCATGGACGGCCTCCCGGTGACGGTTCGCCTGCTCGACCCGCCGCTGCACGAGTTCCTGCCCCAGATCGAGGAGCTGGCCGTCCGCGAGGCCCGCAAGGAGCTGAGCGATCACGACGCCACGCTGCTGGCTGCCGCCCGCGCCTGGCGCGAGCAGAACCCGATGATCGGCACCCGCGGCGTCCGGCTGGGCGTGCTGAAGCCGGGCCTCTACGAGATGCAGGTGCGCGCCCTGGTGGAGGCGGCGCTCGACCGGGCCCGGGCGGGGGGCCACCCGGTGGTCGAGGTGATGATCCCGCTCACCGTCAACCGCGAGGAGATGGCCGAGGCACGTCGCTGGTCGCTCGAGGCCATCGGGAAGGCGCTCAAGGGGAGCCGCCGCAAGCTCGACATCAGGATCGGCACCATGATCGAGACGCCGCGGGCGGCCCTGCGGGCGGACGAGATCGCCGAGGTGGCCGACTTCTTCAGCTTCGGCACCAACGACCTGACCCAGATGACGTTCGGGTTCAGCCGCGACGACGTCGAGGCGCGGATGATGCCCGAGTACCTCGATCGGGGGTTGCTCGCCCGCAACCCGTTCGAGACGATCGACCGGACCGGGGTGGGCGAGCTGGTCGAGCTGGCGGTCGAGCGGGGGCGGACGGCGAATCCCCGGCTCAAGCTGGGCATCTGCGGCGAGCACGGCGGCGACCCGGAGTCGATCGCGTTCTTCCAGCGGGCCGGCCTCGACTACGTGTCGTGCTCGCCGTTCCGCGTGCCGATCGCCCGCCTCGCCGCCGCCCAGGCGATCGTCGGCACGGGCGAGTCCGACACCCGCTGAGCAGGCCCGACGCGCGCGGCGCGCTGGTGTCGGGAGCCGGGTGAGTAGAGTGTTCCGGACCGAAGGGGAGTAGCCCTCGACGTGTCTCATCGTCATCCCGGCTCGTGAGCCCGGCGACCCGTGGTAGCGGGCCCCGGGCGGCGTGTCCGGTGAGCACGGCCCGCGCGGCGGGCGAGACCTTCGGCTCATGGTCCCCGCGTCATGCAGCCGGAGGTAGCAGGTGCCCCTCGCCGTCCTAGCGTCCCAGGCGTCGTCCTCGACGCGGGAGAGCTTCGCCAGCTTCGACGTGCCGGTGTGGGTCTGGCTGGTGTTCCTGGCGGTGGTCACCATCCTGCTGGTCGGCGACCTGCTGCTGGTCCACCGCACGCCCCACGCGCCCACCAGCAAGGAGGCGGCCATCGAGTCGGCGGTGTGGATCGCCATCGGCGTCGCCTTCACCGCCGTGATGCTGGTGTGGCAGGACGGTCAGGCCGCCACCGAGTACATCTCCGGCTACCTGATCGAGAAGAGCCTGAGCGTCGACAACGTCTTCGTGTGGTCGATGATCATGAGCTTCTTCGCGGTGCCCCGGGAGTACCAGTTCCGGGTGCTGTTCTGGGGCATCTTCGGGGCGCTCGTGCTCCGGTTCCTGTTCATCCTCACGGGGGTCGCCCTGCTCGAGCGCTTCGAGTGGCTGCTGTTCGTGTTCGGTGGCTTCCTGCTGGTGACGGCGGTCCGCATGGTGCGCCACCAGGACGAAGAGGTGCACCCGGAGCACAACCCGGTGCTCCGTCTCGTCCGCCGGGTCGTGCCCTCGACCACGGAGTACCACGGCCAGAAGCTCTTCGTCCGCCACGGCCGGAAGCTGCTGGCCACTCCGCTGTTCGCGGTGCTGATCGTGGTGGAGTCGAGCGACGTGATCTTCGCGATCGACTCGATCCCGGCGATCCTGGCCGTGAGCCGCGAGGAGTTCATCGTGTTCAGCTCGAACGCGTTCGCGATCCTCGGGCTGCGCGCCCTCTACTTCCTGCTGGCCGACCTGAAGGAGAAGTTCACGTACCTGCAGCAGGGCCTCGCGGTCATCCTGGCGTACGTCGGCACGAAGATGATCATCGCCGAGTGGTACCACATCCCCACGGTCGTGAGCCTCGGGGTGATCGCCCTGGTGCTCACCGTGGCGATTCTGGCGTCGGCGCGTAGCTCGCGCGGGGGCGACCGCCCGGGCCCCGGGGAGCCCATCCACGAGGTGCCAGGGGCCAGCGCCGCAGCCGTGCTGGGCGGCCAACCCACCTCGCCCGACGGGGGGAGCGGGGGGTGACCAGGCTTCTGGCTGCAGCTCCCCTCACCGCGACCCCACGGTGGTCCCCGCGAACGTGATGATCGAGCGCCCGCAGCATGGCGGGCGCCAGGTCGACGGCAACCGGGTGGCCGCCGGCGGGCGATGGCGAGGGAGGCGGCACCGGTTCCTGCGCCGAGATCGAGAACTGTCCGCCCGGCGAGGTCGACAGGCGACAGCTCCACCAGCGCTCGGCCAGCGGCCCGTACACGCGGGCCGGACCACGCGCCCGGGCGGCGGCCGTCCGTCCGTAGGCCCGCGCACCCCGGCGACGACGGTCCGGTGCTCGACGGGGGCGCGCCTGTTCACAGCCATCGTGCGCCCTCGCGCACCCGGTCGCACCACCAGCCCAGCTCGTCGTCGGGGCCGAGCGCCTTCTCCCAGCCGAACTGGACGAGGCTGCCGAGCAGGCACAGGCCGAGTTGGCGCTCCCACCAGCCGTCGGTCGCCACGCCGTGGCGCTCCAGGGCCACGCGGAAGCGCTCGATCGCGTCTTCCTTCGGCTCGGGCAGGCGCGCCCGGTTGAGCGCGAGGTACCAGGCCAGGTCGTGGCACGCCGGTCCCTCGCCGGGGTAGGCGCAGTCGAGCAGGATCGTGCGCCCGTCGGGGTGGTTGCCCAGGTTGCCCATCTTCCAGTCGCCGTGGAGGAACGTGGTGGGTGTCGTGGCGACGGCGGCGGCCAGGTCCCAGGGCCTCCGGCGGATCTCGCCCACCAGCGCGGCCACGTCGGCCGGCGCCCGGGCCGCGAAGCGCCGCCAGCCGTCGTCGGCCAGTCGAGGCACCTCGTCGGGGAAGCCCCGCTGGCGCTCGGCGGCGAGCATCGCGTCGCCGAACATGGTCCAGCGGATGGTGGGTGGCACGAGCCCGATGTCGTCGTGCCAGCCCCAGAAGCGGGCAGAGAGCTGGGCCAGGTGCTCGAGGAACTGCCCGTGCTGGGCGAGACCGACAGGCGTGTCACCGGGGGGCACCAGGTGTGACCCGACGTCCCGCATCAGCAGCGCCGCGCCCCAGCCGTGGCGCCCGAGGCCGCCAGCGGCGCCCACGACGGTGTGGTCGATCGTGGGCGGTGCCGCGTCGAGCAGGCCCGAGGCCCAGACGATGAGCGGTCGGCAGCGCACGTCCCCGAGCGAACGGGCGATCCAGTCGTGGTCGACGTGCACGAGCTTGAGGATGTGCGGCTCGCCGCCGAGCTCGACCCGCTCGAGGCGCGACCCGGACTTGCCGTCGCTCGAGCTCACCGGCCAGCGCGGGGCGTCGCCCACCAGCTCCTCGAGTGATGCGGCCACGGGGCGCGGCCTGAGCGTCGGGAGCGCATCGAGCGTGTGCCCGCGTCGTCCGCCGTCCACCGGGGGTAGCTTCGCGCGGATGGGTGCACCGGTGGGCGGCCCGCCGGGTGCGTCCCGGGTGGCGTCGACGGTCACCGTGGCGGGCTGGTTGCTGGGGGATCCCCGCGGGCATCGGGGCATGGACGACGGGTCGGCGATGCCGAGGTCGCGCGGGAGTGAACGTCCGGGCGACCGCCGCAAGTAGCCTCAGCGGCGATGGGCATCGTCGACGAGGACGTGGCGGCGGTGCGCGCCGCCTCCGACATCGTCGCGATCGTCGGCCAGCACGTGCAGCTCCGGCGGGTCGGGCGCCGCTGGCAGGGCCTCTGCCCCTTCCACAACGAGAAGACGCCCTCGTTCTCGGTGAACGCCGAGGAGAACGTCTACTACTGCTTCGGCTGCCAGGCGAGCGGTGACGTCATCACGTTCGTCCGCGAGGTCGAGCAGCTCGACTTCGTCGGTGCCGTCGAGTACCTGGCGGGCAAGGCCGGCATCTCCCTGCGCTACACCGATCGCGCAGAGGGTGAGAGCCGCAAGCGCCGTGCCCGGCTGGTCGAGACGATGGCGGCGGCCGTCGACTGGTACCACCGCCGCCTGCTCTCCGCGCCGGATGCGGGCCCGGCGCGGCGGTACCTGCGTGCGAGGGGCATCGACGGCGACGTCGTCCGGGACTTCCGGCTCGGCTGGGCGCCCGATGCCTGGGACGAGCTGTGCCGGGCACTCAAGCTCGACGCCCGCACCGCCGAGGCCACCGGCCTCGGGCGCCTGAGCCGCGGGCGGCTGCGCGACCACTTCCGCGCCCGCATCCTGTTCCCGATCAACGACGAGGCGGGCAACCCGATCAGCTTCGGTGGGCGGATTCTCCCCGGGGGTGAGGGTCCCGGCAACCAGGGCAAGTACAAGAACACCGCCGAGACCGCGCTGTACAGCAAGAGCCGCGTGCTCTACGGGCTCGATCGGGCGCGGAAGGCCATCGTCAGCCAGGGGACGGCGGTGATCTGCGAGGGGTACACCGATGTGATCGGCTTCCATCGATCGGGCGTGCCCCTGGCCGTCGCCACCTGTGGCACCGCGCTCACCGACGACCACGTCCGGCTGCTCTCCCGGTTCGCCGCCCGGCGGCTGGTGCTGGCCTTCGACGCCGACGCGGCGGGGCAGTCCGCCGCCGAGCGGTTCTACCAGTGGGAGCGCGAGCACGACATCGAGGTGGCGGTCGCCGACCTGCCCACCGGTGAGGATCCGGCCGACACGGCGGCCCGGGACCCCGCCCGGCTCGTGGCCGCCGTCGAGGGGGCCTCCCCGTTCCTCCGGTTCCGCCTCGAACGGGCCTTCGGGGCCGCCGACGTGAGCGGCCCCGAGGGACGCGCCCGGGCCGCCGAACGGGCGCTCGCCATCGTGGCCGAGCACCCGTCCGAGCTGGTGCGCGACCAGTACCTGATGGAGGTCGCCTCGCGCTGCCGGTTCGATCCCGACCGCCTGCGTCCCCGGCTCGACCGGTCGCGGTCGCGGTCGCGGTCCGGCCGCGTCGCCCGGCACGGGGTCGACCGGAGGGCGGTCCCGAACGAGCCACCCTCCGACATCCCGCCGCCCGACGCCACGTCCGGTGGCGGCGCCCCGGAGCGAGCCGTTCCTGACGGTCGCCGGTCGGCCGGTGACGGAGGTCGTGGTGGCCGGTCGCAGAGTGCTGGTCGGGAGACGAATGGTGGTGGCCCCTCGGCAGGGGCTCGCCCGTCACCCGAAGGTGGGCAGTCACCGGGTGGCGGTCCGCCGGAGGTGCGTGGGGGACCGGCACTCGAGGTGCTGCGCCACGTCGTGCACAACCCGGCCGCAGTCGATCACTGGCTGCGCGAGGCGCTGTTCGACGATCCTCTCCACGCTGAGGTCTACCGGGCCCTCGTCGCCGCCGACAGCCACGCCGCGGCCCGGGAGGCGGCCTCACCGCCGGCGGCGTCGCTGCTCGCCCGCCTCCTGGTGGAGGAGCCGGGGTCGGACCCGGTGGACGCGGTTCGCCTGCTGCTGCGCGAGGTGGCGTTGCGTGAGATGCGCGACCTCCGGTTCGCAACCGCAACCGCGACGGACCCCGATCGCATCCTCGCCGAGCAGGCACTGCTGGCCCGGGTCGTCGACGAGCTCCGCGATCCCCGATCTGCGTCGGTTGCCGCGGACCGGTTGGTAGCCTGGCTCGGGCAACGGGTTGGAGACGGGGGATGACCGAGACGCCATCGACGCTCGAGGCTTGGAGCAGTGCGGCAGAGCGGGAGCTCGCCAGCCTCATCGAGCGAGCGCGCGTCACCGGTCGGCTCACCCAGCACGACCTGGTGCGGACCTTTCCCGATCTCGAGCTCACCGCCGACGTGCTGATGGAGCTGGCCGAGCGCTGCCGCTCCGCAGGGGTGGTGCTCGACGCGTTCTCCGACCTTCCCGACCTCTCGCCCGAGCTCGAGGCCATCGAGCGGGCCGGTGCGGTCTCGCCGGTACGGCGCCGCGACGGTGAGGACACGGTGGGACGACCGGCCGCGTCGGTGGCGATGACCGCCGACGGGGAGTCCGGTACCTCCGACGGGTTGTCGCCGTGCGACCCGCCGCGGCAGCGCCGGCTGCTGTCGGCGGCGCTGCGCCGGCGGACCCGGATGTCGCGAGACGCCGGCGGCGAGAAGGGCGGCACCACGTCCGACCCGGTGCGGATGTACCTCCGGGAGATCGGCCGGGTGCCGCTGCTCACCGGCACGCAGGAGGTCGAGCTGGCCATGCGCATCGAGGCCGGCGCCGCGGCCGCGGAGCGGCTCGCCGACCTCGAGGCCACCGGCCGCATCGGCGAGCTGCCGGCCAGCGAGGCCAGCCAGCTCCAGTGCCTGGCCGACGACGGCGACCAGGCGAAGAGCGCCCTGATCCAGGCGAACCTCCGCCTCGTGGTGTCGATCGCCAAGCGCTACGTGGGCAGGGGCATGCAGTTCCTCGACCTCATACAGGAGGGGAACATGGGGCTCATGCGTGCGGTCGAGAAGTTCGACTACACGAAGGGCTTCAAGTTCTCGACGTACGCCACCTGGTGGATCCGCCAGGCGATCACCCGGTCGATCGCCGATCAGGCCCGGACCATCCGGATCCCCGTGCACATGGTCGAGTCGATCAACCGGGTGCACCGGGTGCAGCGGCAGATGGTGCAGCAGCTCGAGCGCGACCCCACGGTGGACGAGCTGGCCGAGGCGGTGGGCATGACCGCCGACCGGGTGCGCGAGATCCAGCGCATCTCGCTCGACCCGCTGTCCCTCGACTCGCCGGTGGGCGAGGAGGACGACTCGTACCTGGCCGACTTCATCAAGGACGACGGGGCCGAGGAACCGCTGGACGCAGCCACCCGCCAGATGCTGCAGGACGAGGTCCGCAACGTGCTCGGCGAGCTCAACGACCGCGAGAAGGACGTCGTGGTCATGCGGTTCGGCCTCGACGACGAGCAGCCCCGCACGCTCGAGGAGGTCGGGAAGCACTTCGGCGTGACCCGCGAGCGCATCCGCCAGATCGAGTCGAAGACGCTGGCGAAGCTCCGGCACCCCCACCGCTCGCAGAAGCTCCGCGAGTACCTCGAAGGCGCCTGAGCCATCTCGGCCCCGCCCCCGCACCCGGGGCGTCCACGTGCACCCGCACCCTCCGTGCGGTCAGGGGGGTGGTGGCGGCACTGCTATCCTCACCTGGTTCCATTCCGGGGTAGCTCAACAGGCGGAGCAGTCGGCTGTTAACCGAACGGTTGTGGGTTCGAGTCCCACCCCCGGAGCGGTCACGACCCGGGCCTGTAGCTCAGTGGTCAGAGCAGGCGACTCATAATCGCTTGGTCGCGGGTTCGATCCCCGCCGGGCCCAC
>JBKHJZ010000179.1:0-6457 GCA_046537875.1 Acidimicrobiia bacterium
GAACGGGTCCTCGACCTGCTCGACCACTTCCCCGACCTCAACGAGTTCAAGCACACCTCGTTGAAGCGCTGACCCGCCGGAGCCTCGCCCGGCTCCAGAGACCCGACCCCACGACGGGCGGCTCGCGCTCGCGCATCCGCCGGTGACCGACGCCGACCCGGAACCCTGCGCAGGCGCGCCGCGCGAAGCGCTGCTACACCGTCGCTCAGCCGGCGACGGCGACGTCGTCACGATCGTCGCCGTCGGGACCGGGGTTGGCGAGCAGGGTGCGCACGTCGAGCAGGAGGTCGGCGACCTCGTTGGTCGACACCAGCTCCCGGTGCAGCAGGTCGCCCAGGCCCTTGTCGATCACGGCCAAGGCCTCGTTGATCGCCTCGTCGATGGCACGGGTCTCGGTCATCGACCACAACCCTATCGGGCCGCACACGGACGGCGACGCCACTGCCACCGGCCGGGGCACAGCGGCGGCACGCCGGCGCGCCGCCCGGCACACCGGTGGCGGGCCCGGGGGGCGTGGCGCCGCCACCGGGCACACCCGGGCCGACCGGCAGACCCGACGTCCCGGGATCAGCGCAGGGCGCCCAGCTCGGCCTCGATGCGGGCGAGCCGCCGCTCGATGTCGGACACGCGGTCGGCGAGCTCGCGGACGTACGCGGGCCGCTCCCCGGACGGCAGCGCCCGGTCACCCGCCGGGCCCGATCCCACCCGGGCTGGCCGGCCGAAGCCCTCGTCATCCCCGGGCGGCGGTGGCGGCGGCGGCGGTGCACCCCGCCAGTCGGCGGAGGGCGGCGTGAGTCGCTCGAGCGAGGCGGCGAGGCGCCGCTCGAGCTCGGTGACCCGGCGGACCAGCTCGGCGTACGACGGAGCGAGCTGGGTGCGGGCGGGGGTCGCCCCGGTGGCCGTGGCGGGGACGGCGGCGGGCCCCTCCCCGGTGAGGTTCTCCGGCGGCGGGCCGGTGAGCACCTGGGTCCAACGGGTCTCGTTCGACCCGTCGGGACCCGGCAGGCGAGCCGCGAACGGCATCGGCGTCCGGGCCGCCAGCGAATCGAGCACGGCATCCACCTCGCTCGGCCGGGCGAACGGATGCAGTCGCTGCGCCCGCTCGCGCACCTCGCTCACCCTCAGCGACCCGCCGAGAAGCAGCACGGCCAG
Organism: Acidimicrobiia bacterium; assembly: GCA_046537875.1. Taxonomy (GTDB): domain Bacteria; phylum Actinomycetota; class Acidimicrobiia; order Acidimicrobiales; family VFJN01; genus JBKHJZ01. The sequence goes on from JBKHJZ010000179.1 coordinate 1,153, forward strand.
GACGGCGAGCTCGGCGGGACCCATCCGCCAGCGCTCGTCGGCGCGGTGCCCGTAGCGGGCGCGCCGCTCGCCACGCGGCGCGGGCAGGAACCGGGCGAGGCCCTTCGACTTGAGCGACAACAGCGTGTCCTCGACCGTGCGGTCGTCGTAGGCGACCACCGGCACCCGGTCGGCCGGCCGGTTGCATGCCAGGCGCAGCGCGTTGAGCGTCGGCGGGTAGGCGTCGGGATCTGCCGCCGCGGTCTCGATCAGGCACCCCAGGACACGGCACTCGGCCGGCGTCAGATCCATAGGGGGCCGATGCTATGGCCCCGCCGCGGCCGCGTGCGGGGTCGAAGGGGGCGGTCGCCACGCCACGCTACGTTCCCGACCATGGGTATGGAGCGCGCCGGTGTCACGTTCGCCTCGCTGATGGCTCTCGGTCCAGATCTGGCGGTCTCGATCGCACGGCTGGCCGAGCAGATCGGCTACCGGAGCTTCTGGACGGCGGAGACCACGGGTCCCGAGTCCTTCTCCGTGCTGGCCGCGGCAGGTGCGGCGGCGCCCGGGCTCGACCTGGGCACCGGGGTCCTCCCGCTGCAACTGCGGCCGCCCACGGTGGTGGCGATGGCGGGCGCGACCCTGCAGGCGCTGCACCCCGACCGTGATGTGCTCCTCGGCGTAGGGATCTCCTCACCGGTGGTGACGGAGCGCTGGCACGGCGTTGCCTACGGTGATCGCCCGCTCCACCGGGTTCGCGAGTACGTCGCCCTCCTCCGCCAGTGCCTGTCGGGCGAGCGCGTCGACTTCGCGGGCGACTTCTACCGCGTCAGGGGCTTCCGGCTGGGCGTGCGGCTCGGCGAGCGCCGGCCGAGGATCGTGATCGGGGCCCTCAATCCCGCCATGCTCCGGCTGGCGGGCGAGGTGGCCGATGGCGTGCTGCTCAACTACCTGCCCGCCTCGCACGTGCCGTGGTCGGTCGAGCAGGTGCGGGCGGGCGGCGGCGCCACCGTGTACGCCTACGTCCACGCCGGGGTGTGCGAGCGCGACGACGGGCTGCAACTGGCGCGCCGCGACCTGTTCTCGTACGCCGTCGTCGACAGCTATGCCCGCAACTTCGCCCGCGCCGGCTTCGCGGACGAGGTGGACGAGATCCGGGAGCGCTTCGCCGCCGGTGACCGCGAGGGGGCCCTGGCGGCGGTCAGTGAGCGGATGATCGACGCGATCGACGTCATGGGTGACCCTGACGCGGTGCATGCCACGATGCGGGCGTATGCCGACGCGGGGGTGGACGTACCGGTGTTGATGCCCCTGCCCTGGGGCAGCGACCGGCGGGCCAGCGCCGAGGCGACCGTCCGCGCCGCGCTCGGCCGGTCCTGAGCGGCCTCGCACGGCGGGTCCGGTCACGTGGCCGAGACCGCTCACCGATCCTGTCCGGTCGCAGGGCGCGACGGGGGCGACGTGGGCCACCGGCCCCTCGCGTAGCATCCGCCTCGATGGATCTCGCCGACCGCATCGCCGTCGTCACCGGAGGAGCCAGCGGCATCGGGGCCGCGCTGTGCCATCGCTTCCTCGACGAGGGCGCTCGTGCGGTCGTCGTGGCCGATCGCGACGGAGAGCAGGCCGCCAAGGTGGCCGATGACCTGGGCGGGCGGGCGCGGGCCATCTCGGCGGACGTGAGCATCGAGGCCGACATCGAGGCGCTGGTCGAGCGCACCGAGGACGAGGTGGGTGCCATCGACCTGTTCGCCTCCAACGCCGGGCTGGGCGGCGGTGGCGGCATCGCGGCGTCCGACGCGGTGTGGGATGCGCTCTGGCGGGTCAACGTGATGGCGCACGTGTTCGCCGCTCGGGCCGTGATCCCGCGCATGCTCGAGCGCGGTGGCGGCTACCTGCTGTCGACGGCCTCGGCGGCCGGCCTGCTGACCAACCTCGGCAACGCCCCGTACACGGTCACCAAGCACGCGGCGGTGGCGCTCGCCGAGTGGCTGTCGATCACCTACGGCGACGAGGGCATCCGGGTGTCGTGCCTCTGCCCGATGGGCGTGGACACCCCGATGCTGCGCGGGGTCTCCGCCGACCTGGCGGGCCGTGCCGCGTCGACCCAGGGTGTGATCAGCCCTGCGGAGGTCGCGGACGCGGTGATCGACGGCCTCCGCGACGAGCGGTTCCTCATCGTCCCGCACCCCGAGGTGCTCGAGTACGAGCAGCGCCGGGCGGGCGACCGCGAGCGTTGGCTCGGCGGCATGCGCCGCCTGCAGGCCACGCTCCGCCGCACCGTCGACGCCAGCGACGCCGACGCCGGCTGACAGAGACCACAGCGCTCACGCCGCGCGCGCCGACATCGTTGCGCGGCCCGCCGGGCGTGGGTACGGTCCGGCCGGGCGCAGCAAGGGGGTTGCGCCTGCGAGAGGGGGAACGTCCATGCCGGCCTCACCGTCCCGCCGACCCGCCGCCCGGCGGAGGGCGATCGTCGCTCTCACCGCGGTGGCCACGGCCGCAGGCGTCGCCACCGTGGGGGTGGCCGGCGCACCGGCCGCCGCCGGCCCCGGCCAAGGCGCCCGCCCGGACGACACCATCACGGTCGAGGTGCTGTCGAGCCGCCCCGACCAGGTGTCCGGCGGCGACGCGCTGGTCCAGGTGACGGTTCCCCGCACCCTGCCGCCAAACCAGGTGACGGTCGAGGTCGACGGTCGCGACGTCACCGACGCCTTCTCGTCCGACGACTCCTTCCCCGGTGACCCCCAGCGATCGCTGGTCGGCCTCGTCGACGGGCTCGACGAGGGCGAGAACACGCTGCGCGTCGAGCCCAACGGGCGGGGCCGGGGCCGGCCGTCGCCGGTCGAGCTCACGCTGGTCAACCATCCGATCAGCGGACCCATCTTCTCCGGGCCGCAGCAGCAGCCCTTCGTGTGCACCACCGCCCGGGCCACCTTCGACGGCCGCAAGTTGCTCGGCCAACCGCTCGTCGACAACCAGGACGCCATCGGGATCCCCGTGGCGGCCGAGGAGCCCGACGGCAGCTACCCCCAGGACGGCCGGGGCTATCCCACCGCCGACGCCGACATCGTCGGCTGGAGCAAGGACTGCGCGGCCGACACGCGGATCGACTACGTGTACCGCACGACTGGTGGGCAGTTCCGGTGGCTCGACGATCCCTCGGGCCCGCTGCCCGCCGACATCGCCACCACGACCACCCTCGACGGCGAGACGGTGCCGTTCATCGTGCGGTGGGAGCGCCTCACCGTGAACCGCTTCATCGCCAGCGTGGCGATGCTGGCCCCGGCGGGCGAGGCCCACCCCACCGATCCCGACGACAGCCTGTGGAACCGGCGCCTGGTGTTCAGCTTCCAGGGCGGCGTGGCCATCGGCCACTTCCAGGGCACCACCAGCACCGGCGCGATGCTGCCGGCCGAGCTGCTCGGCGCCGGCTACGGCGTGATGTGGTCGAGCGGCACCCGCACCAGCACCCACTACGACCTCGAGGTCGGGGGCGAGACCGCCATCATGCTCAAGGAGCACGTGGTCGAGACCCACGGTGTGCCGCGCTACACGGTGGGTGTCGGCGGGTCGGGCGGCGCCATCCAGCAGTACGTCTACGCCCAGAACCACCCGGGCCTGATCGACGCCGCGATCCCCCAGTACTCGTACTCCGACATGGTCACCCAGACCATCCACGTCGGCGACTGCGAGCTGCTGGAGCACTACTTCGACGTGACGGACCGCTTCAACGACACCTGGAAGGACCCCGAGGTCCGCCAGGAGATCATCGGGCTGAACGCCACGGACCATCCGAAGAACCTGTCGCAGGGCGAGATCACCCAGTGGAACAACCTCTACGCGCTGTACGACGCCTTCGGGTACCAGGTCATGGACCGCGACCCCGCGTCGCCCGCCCCGGCGCTCACCGAGTGCCGGCCCGGCTGGCTGGGGCTCACCCCACTCGTCCTCAACCCCACGTTCACCGACGTCGATGACCTCGACAAGCTGGCCCAGGGCGCCGAGGGCGTCGAGTGGACCCACTGGGCCGACATGGTCAACGTCTACGGCACGGGTCCCGACGGCTTCGCGCTCGTGCCGTGGGACAACGTCGGCGTGCAGTACGGGCTGGAGGCGCTGCGCGACGGCACCATCACCCCCGAGGAGTTCCTCGACCTCAACGCCGCGGTCGGCGGCTGGAAGCAGCCGGCCGAGATGGTGCCGGAGGGGTTCCCGTTCGAGGGCCCGTTGACGCCCGAGAACTTCGACCCGTGGAGCTCGCGCAACATGAACCTCAGCCCCGACGGCGGCGCGACGCCCGCACCCCGGACCGAGGGCGACCTGGGCGCGGCCCGGCGGGTCTACGAGCACGGGATGCAGTTCCAGGGTGACATCGACATCCCGGTCATCGACTGGCGCCACTACCTGGAGGACGAGCTGGACATGCACCACTCCCACCAGTCGTTCGCCACGCGCCAGCGCATGCTCGATGCCGACGGCGACGCATCGAACCAGGTCATCTGGTTCACCGATGCCCGACCTGCGGTGGCGTTCGACCAGACGCCGATGGCGTTCGAGGTGATCGACGAGTGGATGGCCAACATCGAGGCCCACCCCGAGCGCAGCGTCGCGGAGAACAAGCCCGATCGGGCGGTCGACTCGTGCTTCGCCACCGACGGCAGCCTGATGGCGGCGGGTGACGATGTCTGGTCGGGGGTGCTCGACGACGGCCCCGAGGGCGCCTGCACCGAGCGCTTCGACATCTACTCGTCGTCCCGGCGGCAGGCCGGCGGGCCGTACGCGGGCGGTGTCTGGAAGTGCCAGCTCCGGCCGGTGGCCGACGCCATCGCCGCCGGCGTCTACGGCGACTGGGAGCCGACGCCGGCGGAGCAGGCCCGCCTGGAGGAGGTCTTCCCCGACGGCGTCTGCGACTTCTCCCTCCCCGACGCCGCCAAGCCGTAGGTGTGGGCCCCAGGACACGGACCCACCAGCCGCCGACGGGTGATGGCGAACCGCCGCCGGGCCCCCCGGGCGGCCCGGCGGCCGCGCCGTCGTCATCATGGTTGCGGCACGTGCGCGCCGACCGGCTCCCGATGGCGCTGGCCCGCGCGCACCGCCGCCTGCCGGTGGGCGGGCGGCTCGACCTGTCGCTCCTGCGCCGGTCACTGCCTGACCAGGCGACCGACGACGGCAATGGCGGCGAGGATCGGGACGTGACCGCAGTGGCGCACGTGCGCCCCGATGCTCTCGTGGATCTGCTGGTGGGCGCCGGGTTCACGGTGGACGAGGCGGGGGCCGGGTGGTCGACCGACGCCGAACCAGCCCGCTCCGGGCGTTCTGGCAGCGC
>JBKHJZ010000180.1:0-6439 GCA_046537875.1 Acidimicrobiia bacterium
AGGGGGGAGGGTCTCCCTCCCCCCTCCGCTACTACAGCTGCATCGACTTGGTCTCGAGGAACTCCTCGAACCCGTAGGTGCCGTACTCCCGGCCGTAGCCGCTGTTCTTGTAGCCGCCGAACGGCGCGTTCGGGTTGAAGGCGCCGCCGTTGACCTCGATCTGGCCGGTCCGCACCTTGCGGGCGAAGGCCTTGGCCCGCTCCTGGTCACCGCTCCACACGCCGCCAGACAGGCCGTAGGCCGAGTCGTTGGCGATGTCGACGGCCTCGTCCTCGCCCTCGTAGGGGATGATCGACAGCACCGGGCCGAAGATCTCCTCCTGGGCGATGGTCATGTCGTTGCGGACCTCGGAGAACACGGTCGGCCGCACGTAGAAGCCCTGGTCGAGGCCCTCCGGCCGCCCCGGACCGCCGGTCACCAGCTTGGCGCCCTCGTCGATGCCCTTCTGGATGTACCCGGTGACCCGGTCGACCTGCGCCTGGCTCGACAGCGGGCCCAGCTTGACGCCCTCGGTGAACGGGTCGCCCGGCTGGTAGTTGGACTCGACCTCGTCGGCGGCGATGCGCTCGGCGTCCGCCAGGCGGTCGGCCGGCACGATCATCCGGGTCAGCGCCGTGCAGGTCTGGCCCTGGTTGATGTAGCACTTGAACACGCCGTCGCGGACGGCCTTCTCGAAGGCCTCGTCGTCGAGGTCGTCGAGCAGCACGTTGGCCGACTTGCCGCCGAGCTCGAGCGCCACCCGCTTGAGTGTCTGAGAGGCCAGCTCGGCCACGCGCCTGCCGGCGCGCGTCGAGCCGGTGAACGACACCATGTCGACGTCAGGGTGGCGGGCGATCGCCTCGCCGACCACGGGCCCGGTGCCGGTCACCAGGTTGAACACGCCCGCCGGCACGCCGGCGTCGTCGATGACCTCCGCCAGGATCAGGGCGTCGAGCGGCGCCACCTCGCTCGGCTTGAGCACCACCGTGCAGCCGGCGGCGATGGCGAACGCCACCTTGGCGGCGATCTGGTGGAGCGGGTAGTTCCACGGCGTGATGGCCCCGACCACGCCCACCGGCTCCTTGACCACGAGGCTGTTGCCGAGCGTCTCCTCGTACTGGTAGCCCTCGGCCACCTGGGCGGCGGTGGTGAACGAGTTGATCGGCAGGCCGGCCTGGATGATGAGGCTGAGCGACTTGGGCATGCCCGCCTCGCGGGTGACGGCGGTGGCGATCTCGTCCATCCGGGCACCGAGGCCCTCGGCGACGCGCGTGCACACCTTGGCGCGCTCCTCCGGCGTGGTGAGAGACCATGTGTCGAAGGCCCGGCGGGCGGCGGCGACGGCCGCGTCGACGTCCTCGGGCGTGCCGTCGGGGATCTGGGCGATCACCTCGCCGTTGGTCGAGTCGAACACGTCGATCGATCCCGACCCGGTGGACGGCACCCACGATCCGTCGATGTAGAGCTTGTCGTGAACCTGCACGGTGGCGGTACCCCCTGTGGTGGACGGGTGCGACGGGCGGACCCGCCTGACCAGCGGGTCAAGGTCTACGTGCACGATAGACCTCCCCGGCGGCCGCCTGCAGGGCGCGGTAGGGTCGGCGACCGTGACAGACGCTGCCGCATCCCGCACGCGGGCCCCGCAGGTCCCCGACCTCGAGGCATCGGTGGTGGTGGATGCGCCCCCGGAGAGGGTGTGGGACCTGATCGCGGACGTGACCCGCATGGGCGAGTGGAGCCCCGAGTGCTACCGCTGCCGCTGGATCGGCCGCGAGCGCCGGCCGGTCGCAGGCGCCCGGTTCGTGGGCTTCAACCGGCGTGGCCTCGTCCGCTGGGCCACGACCAACGTGGTCGAAGAGGCCGAGCCCGCCCGGTCGTTCGCCTTCCGCACCCAGGGGACGGGCGCCCGCTGGTCGTTCCGCCTCGAGCCCGAGGGCGACCGCACCCGCCTCACCCAGACCCGCCACCTCACCAAGGGCGTCACGCGGGTGGTGAAGCTGGCGGCGGTGTTCGTCGGGGGCCAGCCGAGCCACGACCGCGAGCTCGAGGCCGGCATGCAGCAGACCGTCGAGCGCATCCGGGCCGCCGCCGAGCGGGCCGCCGGCACGGCCGGCTCGAGCGACAGCGGCGACGGCGGAGCGCCCGGCTGAGCCACCGGCCGACCCGCCGGCGGAGGGGCGGGTCGGCGGCTGGTTCAGGCGCCCTCGGGTCGGGTTCGCCCCGGCCGGGTGGCCCTCAGCGGGTCGGGATTGTCACCGTGTCGGCGCCGGACCGGAGCACCCGGCCCGGTGTCTCGCCCGTGGCGCGGCCGTCCTGCACCGTGGCCACACCGGCCACGTAGACCCGCACCACGCCCTCGGAGCCCGCGGTGAGGCGCGCCGCCCCGCCGGGCAGGTCCTCGACCAGCCGCGCGTCGCGGGACCCCACGGTCTCCGGATCGAAGACCACCAGGTCGGCGTGGTTGCCGGCGGCGATCGTGCCCCGGCCGGCGAGGCCGAACAGCTCGGCCGGCTCGCTGGTGAGCATCTGCACGGCGCGCTCGAGGCTCACGAGCCGGCGGCCCCGCAGGCTGTCGGCCAGCAGGCGGGTGGTGTAGGTGGAGCCGCACATGCGGTCGAGGTGCGCCCCGGCGTCCGAGCCGCCGAGCAGCACGCGGGGGTCGGCCCACGCGTCCCGGCGCATGACCCACGAGGCGTCGTCGTCGTCGGTGGGCGTGGGCCACAGCACGGTGCGGAAGTCGTCGTTCGCGACGATCTCGACCAGGGCATCGAACGGCTCGGTCCGCCGCTCGCGGGCGATGTCGCCGACCACCCGGCCGGTGAGCCCCTCGTTCGCGGCCGAGTACGTGTCGCCGATCACGTAGCGGTCCCAGCCGGCGAGGCGCCGGAACACCCCGGCCTCCTCGCTCTGCGACCGCTCCACCAGGCGGCGGCGCACCTCCGGGTCGGCGAGCGCTGCCTTCTTCTCGTCGGGCGGCAGCCTCATCACGTCGCCCCAGCCGGGCATGAGCCAGAGGGCGCAGAAGCTGCCGAAGCTCATGTTCATCGGCACGAGCACCGGCATGGTGAGCGCCACCACCCGGCCGCCCCGCCCGGCCGCCACGTCGGCGGCGCCGAGCTGGCGCGGCACCCGGCCGGGCACCGATGAGTCGATGGTCAGCACGTTCCAGTTGATCGAGCGCCCGGCCGCGGCCGACATGTCGCTGACCAGCTCGATCTCCTCGTCGGAGAACGTGTCGAGCCCGCCCTCGAAGGCGGCTTCCAGGAACGTGCCCTCGTGCTCGCCGACCGCCCCGCACAGCGCCAGGATCTCGTCGCGGGAGGCGTGGCGCGAGGCGACCGGCTGCCCGTCGCCGTCGCTGTGCGACGACGAGAGCGTGGTGGAGAAGCCGAGGCCCCCGGCCTCGATGGCCCCGTGGAGCTCGCGGACCATCTCGGCGGTCTGCTCGGGGCTCGCCCGGTTGCCGATCGCGTCGGCGCCCATCACGTAGCGGCGCAGGGCGCAGTGCCCCACCATGAACCCGGCGTTCACGCCGATGCGCCCGTCGAGGCGGTCGAGGTACTCCGCGAAGGTCTCCCACCGCCAGTCGACGCCGGTCTCGAGGGCGGCGAGGGGCATGCCCTCGACCCGCGCCATCATGCGCCGCAGGTAGTCGGCGTCGCGGGCGTGGAGGGGGGCCAGCGTGAAGCCGCAGTTGCCGGCCAGGATCGTCGTGACCCCGTGGAGGTTCGACGGCGAGGCCGCCGGGTCCCAGAGGAGCTGGGCGTCGTAGTGGGTGTGGGGGTCGACGAACCCCGGGCAGACCGCCAGGCCGCCCGCGTCGAGCACCTCGGCCGCCTCGTCGTCGATCTCGCCGGGCCCGGTCACCCGGGCGATGCGGCCGCCCGCCACCCCGACGTCGCCGGGGCGGCCGGGGGCTCCCGTCCCGTCGATGATGGTCGCTCCGCGGATGACGAGGTCGAGCATGCTCCCTCCCGGGGGCAGGGGAACCGCTGGTTCGGACGTGTGGACGGCGGGCTGCCGAGTCCTGACGGTGTGTCAGATGCTAATCGCGTCGGTGGGCCGGCGGGTCGGGCGCTCCGACCTGCTCATGGTCACGACGCTCAGCCCCGGCAGCGACCCACGACCCAGAACGCGATCCCGGCCGCGACGCCGACGTTGAGCGAATCGACCCCGCCGCGCATCGGGATGCCCGCCCGCACGTCTGCGGCCGACAGCGTCGCCGCCGACAGGCCCGCCCCCTCGGCTCCCAGCAGCAGCGCGAGCGGCTCCCCGTCGTCGACCCCCAGCTCGTCGATCGGCACCGACCCGGCGTCCGGGGTGAGCGCCACCAGCCGGAACCCCCGCTCGCGCAGCACGTCGAGGCCGCCGGGCAACCCGGGGACCCGGGCCCACGGGAACGCGTAGCCCTCGCCCATCGCCACCCGCGAGGCGCGCCGGTAGAGCGGGTCGCTGCACGTGGGATCGAGCAGCGCAGCGTCGAGGCCCAGCCCCGCCGCCGACCGCAGGATCAGCCCCAGGTTCACCGGGTTGCTCACCCGCTCGAGCACCACCACCCGGCTCGCCCCGTCGAGCACCTCCTGAGCCGCCGGCTCCGGTCGCCGGTCGAAGCAGCCGAGCAGCCCCCGGTGGACGCCCAGGCCGGTGATGCGCTGGAGCACGGCCGGCGCCGCTGCGTAGACGGGCACGTCGGGCCCGATGCCCGCGGGCAGCGGGTCGGTGCGGGTGGCGTCGACCAGCAGGGCCCGGGGCCGGAAACCGGCCCGGGCGGCCCGCTCGGCCACCGCATCCCCCTCGGCGATGAAGACCCCGAGGTCGCCAGTGGACGGGCGGCGGGCGAGCTCCCGGTCGCGCAGGCCCACGAAGTCGGCGATGCGGGGGTCGCCGGGGTCGTCGATCGGGATGCGCGGCACAGCGCATGCTCGACTCCGGGACGGCGCGCCCGCAAGGCTGTCGGTCGGAACGGTGGGTGCCCTAGTCTGACAAGTCCGATACAAGTGCCCGGCGGGTGAGCCCAGCCCCCGGGGCCGGTGGAGATCGGAACCGCGCCACCTGAGCGGGTGGAGACCCGAACCACGTCACGGAAGCGAAAGAGCCCGGCATGCCCAAGATCACGGTCGCCAACCCCGTCGTCGAGATCGACGGCGACGAGATGACGCGGGTCATCTGGCAGTTCATCAAGGACAAGCTGATCCTGCCCTACCTCGACATCGACCTGCGGTACTACGACCTGTCGATCCAGCGGCGCGACGAGACCGACGACCAGATCACCGTCGACGCCGCGCACGCCATCAAGGAGCACGGCGTCGGCGTCAAGTGCGCCACCATCACCCCCGACGAGGCCCGGGTCGAGGAGTTCGGCCTGAAGAAGATGTGGCCCTCCCCCAACGGGACCATCCGCAACATCCTCGGCGGGGTCGTCTTCCGGGAGCCGATCATCTGCAAGAACGTGCCCCGGCTCGTGCCCGGCTGGACCAAGCCGATCGTCATCGGCCGTCACGCCCATGCCGACCAGTACAAGGCGACCGACTTCGTGGTGCCCGGGCCCGGCACGCTGACCATCACCTGGACCCCCGAGGCCGGCGGCGAGCCGATGCAGTTCGAGGTCGCCAGGTTCCCCGGCAGCGGCATCGCCATGGGCATGTACAACTACGACGACTCGATCCGCGACTTCGCCCGCGCCGCGTTCCGCTACGGGCTCGACCGCAACTACCCGGTCTACCTCTCGACCAAGAACACGATCCTCAAGGCCTACGACGGCCGCTTCAAGGACCTGTTCCAGGAGGTCTTCGAGACCGAGTTCGAGGACCAGTTCGACGCCGCCGGCCTCACCTACGAGCACCGGCTGATCGACGACATGGTCGCCCAGGCCATGAAGTGGGAGGGCGGCTACGTGTGGGCGTGCAAGAACTACGACGGCGACGTCCAGTCGGACGTGATCGCCCAGGGCTTCGGCTCGCTCGGCCTGATGACCTCGGTGCTGATGACCCCGGACGGCCGGACCTGCGAGGCCGAGGCCGCCCACGGCACCGTCACCCGGCACTTCCGGCGGTGGCAGGCGGGGGAGAAGACGTCGACCAACCCGATCGCGTCGATCTTCGCCTGGACCCGGGGCCTGGCCTTCCGGGCCAAGCTCGACGGCACGCCCGAGCTCGCCGAGTTCGCGACCACCCTCGAGCGCGTGTGCGTCGAGACCGTGGAGAGCGGCCAGATGACCAAGGACCTCGCCCTGCTGGTCGAGGGTGACGTCGAGTGGCTCACCACCGAGGATTTCCTCGATGCCCTCGACAAGAACCTCAACCAGGCGATGACCGGCTGAGGCTCAGACCCGACACGACACCCGCCGGACTCCTTGCGGCGCCGTGCGGCGCCGTGACGGTGCGACGCGAAGGAACCCCCGGGCGCTGGACCGGGGGTCCCTTCGTGGGGAGAGGTGGCCCAGTCCTGCCCGCCTCCCACC
>JBKHJZ010000035.1:0-24312 GCA_046537875.1 Acidimicrobiia bacterium
CCGGATGACCCAGGCCGTCCAGCAGGCCGAGGAGGAAGAGGACGAGGACACCGGTGCCCTCTTCGACCGGATCCGCGGCTCGGTCCACGACGCCGCCGACCGGATGACCCAGGCCGTCCAGCAGGCCGAGGAGGAAGAGGACGAGGACACCGGTTCGCTGCTGGGCCGGTTCCGTGACCACCTCCGCGAGGCCGCCGACCGGGTCGCCGACCCGCCCGAACCGAGCACCGAGGAGGGGCCCGGCACCGGGCTGGTCGACGAGTTCGACACGATGGTCGTCGCCGACACGTCGGGTCCCGGCGGGACCGTCGACGTGCCCGAGGGCCGCGGGACGTTCCCCGACCACCTGGTGGCGGAGCGGCTCGAGGCCGACGACGACGTCCTCGGCGAGGAGGCGGCGGCCGAGGAGCTCGCCGCCGAGGGCGCCGGGGAGCCGGCCCCGGCCGCTGCCGAGCGCGCGGTGCCGGACGGCGAGCAGCCCGCGGAGACCACCGCAGAGACCACCGAGGAGCCCGCAGACGCGGCCGAAGCGGCCGCGGACGACGAGGCCACGACGGAGGCGGCGACCGACGATGCGCTGGCCGGGACCCCCGACGTCGCCGGCGAGGAGACGCCGGATGCGCTGGCCGAGGAGCCCGCGCCGGTCGACGACCCAGTCCAGATGGACGAGGTGGAGGACCCCATCGTCTGACGGTCCAGCGACGGCCCCGGCCGCCGGCGGAGACGGGAGAGAACCGAGATGAGCGACTGGTTCAGGGAGATCATCGACAAGGTCCGCGGTGCGGACGAGGACGACGAGGCGGCACCTGCGTCCTCCGGGCCGCAGGACCAGGACGCGAGCTCGTCCGAAGCCGGCGGAGTCTTCGACCGGGTCGGCGACGCCCTGTCGGACGCCGGCGAGGACGTCGCAGCGGCGCACGACGTGCAGCAGTTCACCGACGGTGTGGCTGCGGCCACCAAGCACATCGGCGAGACCATCGAGAACGTCGGCGAGTCGCTGCCGAACATCGGGGGCGTCGGCGATGCGGTCAGGAACCTGGGTGACACGATCGAGCACGCCAGCCACCCGATCGAGGAGGCGGGCGAGCGCGCCGCGGCCGGCATGGTGGGCGACGCCGCATCCGGCGTCGCCGACGCCGTCGCTCCCGGCGACCCCGGCACGTCCGGTGCTTCCGCCGGCAGCCCCGCGCCGTCGCAACCTGCCGCATCCCCGTCCGGGCCACCCGCGCCCGGCGGTGGCTCCTCGCCCGGGGGTGGTAGCCCATCACAGCCCACCACGCCCACGGCCAGCCCGCCCGGCACGTCGAGCCCGGAGGCCAGGGTGGCGTCGCCGCAGGAGGCCACTGCCGACGACGGCGAGGCTGCTCCGGAGCCTGACGCCGATGCCCCGGCCGAGGAGCCGATGAGCGACGAGGAGATCCAAGCACTGGCGAAGGAGGCTCGACGCGAGGCCGCCGAACGCGTCCGCGCGGCCGGGGAGCAGGCGGCCGACCTCGAATCGGATGCCGAGACCCTGCACGAGGCCGTGCGCGCCCGGATGGCCGAGGCGGTCGAGTTGAGCGGCACGCGCGACGGGCTCATCCGGGAGCGCGAGTCGGTCGTCGCGCGCCGTGATGCGGCGTCGGACGCAGCGCGGGACGAACTGCAGCGGGCGCAGGACCTGCTCCGCCGGGTCGACGAGCTGCGCGACCAGGCGGACGAGGCGAGGGAGCGTGGCGACCTACGGGCGGCAGAGGAAGCCCGGGAGGACGCCGAGGCCAACGAGGACCTGGCCCGGAGCTGGACCGAGCGGGCCGCCCGCACGCAGGCCGAGGCCGACCAGCTCAGCGACCAGACCACCGAGCTCCAGGAGTCCATCGACCAGGCCGACCAGGCCTTCGACGAAGCGCAGGCCGAGGTCGTCCTCTGGGAGGAGGCGGCTGACCAGATGGACGACAAGGCCGCCAAGCTGCGCGAGGCGGTCGAGCAGTACGAGCGGGGGATGTCCCTCCAGCAGGACCTCGATGCTCTGAACGCGAAGATGGGAACCGACGGGTGGGACGCGGACGAGCTCGGCCGCCTCGCCAACGGGATCGCCGAGGCGGTCGAGGCCGAGCAGGCGGCGCTGGATGCGGCCGAACGCATCACGATCGATCCCCGGGCGGCCGAATCGGGCGTGCTCGGGAGCGACGAGAGCGCGACACCCACACCCGGAGACGAGGCGACCGACAGCCAGCCGGCCGCCGACACCGGCGATGGCCCGCTGTCCGGCGTGGGCACCTCCCCGTCGGCGACCGAAGACGTCACCGAACCCACCGACGGCGAGACCGGAACCGCACCGGTGTCCGGCGTCGGGACGTCGCCGTCGATCACCGACGACGTGGTCGCCCCCGACGACGGCGATACCGGGTCGGGACCGGTGTCCGGGGTGGGCACCTCACCGCCGGTCACCGAGGGCGACGCCCACACCGCCCGGGAGCGGTCGCCGGCAGCCCTGCGCGCCGAAGCCGACCGGCTCGAGGAGCAGGTCGAGGCGCTCGGGCGCGGCAAGGCTGCCGAGGCCGCGCAGCGGACCGAGCTCGAGGAGAAGGCCAAGCTCCTCGACCGGGCCGCCGACCTACGCGAGCGGTCCGACAGGCTCGCCCGCGAGGCCGAGGACCTGTCGGCGAGGGGCCAGTCGGCGGCCGCCAACCAGCGCTGGAACCGGGCCGAAGAGGCCCACCAGGCCGCGCAGCAGACCGTGGCCCGGGCCGACCAGATGGCCGTGAGCCCGGCGGTCGAGGCGGCGGTGGTCAGCGGGCCGACCCGCGACGACCGTCAGGCGGACCCCGGTGGGCCCGACGGAGGCGACGCCGGGGCCGGCCAGAACGTCACGCTGGCCGAGGACCCGTTCGCCGTGGAGGACGACGTCACCGACGCCCCCGACAGCGGCGACGCCCCGGTCGACGGCCCCGACGGCGACGAGCTCGGCGACGGGCTCGACCTCGAGCCCGACATCGAGACGGACCTCGCCGACGCGGACGCCGAACCGGCGCCCCTGGCCACGGATCCCCTGGAGGAGCCGGGCGCCGAAGTCGGGCCCGCACCGACCGAGATCGAGATGGAACCACTCGAGGTCTCGGTCCCCGGATCCGCCGATCAGCAGCTCGACACGCTCGGGCCCGACCCGGGGCTCGAGCCCGACGACACCTTGGAGCCGTCCGACGACCTGTCGGACGGGATGTGAGGAGGAAAGGCAGACATGTCCGACACGCAGACGGCAACCGCCGACCGCACGCCCAAGCCCGCGGACCTCACCGCCCGCGTGGCCGTGTACCCGAGCGCCCTGGTGCGCCCGGTGCCCCCGTTCCTGTTCTCGGTGCCGCCGGGCTGGGTGCTCGACGAGGCCCCCGACGCCCTCGTGGTGGTGCGCACCCCCGAGGAGGTCGACGGCTTCTGGGTGAACGCGATCCTGAGCCACGACCGGGTGCCCCGGTCGGTCGACTTCAAGCAGGCGGCGCAGGCGACGTGGGCCCGGCTCCAGCGGTCGACCCCGTCGGCCAAGGTGACCATGGAGCGGCTGGCGCGCTTCGGGACCAACGTCGTCTACCTGCGCGGCGTCGACCTGACCGCACCCCAGTCGGGCCGGGCGCTGGCCCAGCTCCACGCGATGTTCTTCGCCCCCGCGACCGACGAGGGCAAGACCGTCGACTTCTTCCAGCTCGTCGCCACCAGCCCCGAGGAGCACATGGACCGCTTCGGGCCGGCGTTCGTGGAGATGGTCGGCTCGTTCCGGTTCACCCCCACGGCCTGACCGGGAGCGCGACCGGGAGTTCACCCGGTGACGGGTGCGCGGGGCTTCCGTACGGTCGCCAGGTAGGCAAGGAGGACCACAGTGGGTTGGAACCCGATCAAGGCAGTCAAGGACGCCGGCGGCGCGATCGTCGACACCGGCAAGAGCGCCGTGGACTCGGCGGTCGGCGCCGTCGAGGACGCCGGCGCGGCCATCGCGGACGCTGCGGAGGACGCGGGCGACAGCGTCTGGGGCGGTGCCAAGGAGGCCGGTGGCGGGCTGTGGGGCGGCGCGAAGGACGTGCTCGACGCCGCGGCCGACGCCTCGGGAGCTGCGGGAGGCGTGCTCGGTGACGCGATCGCCGGGGGCGCCACCATGGTCGACACCGCCACCGGCGGGCTGGCCGGCGAAGCGCTGGAGGGCCTCGACGACTACGTGTTCGACACCGTCGACTACGCCACCGGCGGTGCGCTCGACGTCGACTTCGACGAGGGCCGGTTCAGCGTGGGCGCCGGCATCCCGGGTGTCGCCGGGACGGGTGCCTCGATCGGCGAGCACGGGATCGACTACCACAGCGAGCTGCCCGGCGGCGAGCTCCAGCTCGGGCTCACCGACGACGGGTTGCTGATCTCGGGTCACGGCGGCGTGGACGTCGACTGGGCACCGCTCCCCTACGCAGCCGGACACCTGGAGATCTCCGAGGACGGCGACGTGCTGGTCAACGGCGAGGCGCAGGGCACGCTGCCCATCCCGGGGGTCGGGGTGCTCACCGGCGACGCGAGCGGTGCGTTCGTGAAGACCGACCAGGGATGGGGCGCCTTCGTCGACGGCGAGGGCACGCTCTACCTGCCGTCCGGCACGAGCATCAGCGCCGACGTGCTGGCCCGCCACGAGCAGGACCAGGAGGGCTCCCACACCACCCTCGACCTCGAGGGCTCGCTGACCAAGCCCGGCGTCGGGACCGTCGGCGGTGGCGTCGGCTACGAGCGCCTGGAGAAGGACGGTGACGTCATCGAGGGCGCCCACCTCGAGGGGCACGCCAAGGGATACGGCATGTCGGTGGAGGGCGAGGCCGACTACGTGCACATCGACGCCGACGGCGTCGAGCACAGCGAGTGGACCGGCGACGTGACCATCGACGGCCCCGGCGGCGACTCGGGCGGCGACGGGTCCGCGACCGGAGCGTCCGGCGACGACGTGCTCGGCGACACGGCGGCGATCGGCCGGCAGGTGGCGCCGGCACCCGGTTCCGGTGCACCCGGGGGCGGCACGGGCCATGTGCCCGATCCGGGTGCACAGGGAGCGGGCGACGCCCCGGTGGCGGGCGGCGTGGACCCGGGCGCCGACGACGTGGCGCCGCCGGTCCCGACCGAGCCGGCGCCGGTGGAGGCGCCCCAGCCGGCCGACGAGTTCGACCAGGCGATCCAGGCGGCGGACGACGTCGAGGCGTCGTTCGACGACCTGATGGACGACGTCCAGTGACCTGGTGACAGGCAGGAAACGAGAGGAAGGGTGAGATGGGAATCCTGGATGACCTCGTCGACACGGCCGTCGACGCAGGCAAGGACCTGCTGAGCGACGGGGCGAGCGGCCTCTTCGGAGGCGGGGACGAGGGCGGCGGGCTGCTCGAGTCGGCCCTCGGGGCGATCGGCGGCGGCGACGACGGCGGCGGCGTCCTCGGTGGGCTGCTCGGCGGCGGCGACGGCGGAGGCCCGCTCGGTGGCATGCTCGGCGAGACCGCCACGGGGATGCTCGGCGGGATGTTCGGCGGCGGCGACGACGGCGGCAGCGGCGGCGTCCTCGGGGGCCTGCTCGACGACGCCGGCGGAGTGGTCGAGTCGGTGACGTCGGCGGTGGGCGACGGATCGTGGTCCGACAGCCTCGGCGGCGTCGTCGACCAGTGGACCGGCGGGGGCCTCGGCGACGTGCTCGACGGCGACGGCGGCCTGGGCGGGCTCCTGGGCGGGGAGGGCGGCCTGGGCGGCATGCTCGGCGGCGAGGGCGCCGGGGCACTCGGCGACCTGCTCGGCGGCGACAGCGGGGCGCTCGGCGACCTGCTCGGCGGTGACGGCGGACTCGGTGGCCTCACCAACCAGATCGGAGAGTTCCTGCCGCCGGAGCTGTCGGACGCAGCAGGATCGATCATGGGCGGTGAGGGCAACTGGGCGGAGTCGCTGCTCGACCAGGTCACCGGCGAGGTGAGCGACCAGATCCCCGACGAGTGGAGCTCGATCACCGACTCCGTGCTCGGCACCGGGCTGGGCGAGGGCGGCTTCGACGACTGGGTGGACCAGGGGACCGACGCACTCGGGTCGCTCGGACTTCCCGAGGACGTGGTCTCGGGGATCATCGGCGACCGCACCATCGGGCTCGAACCCGACGACACCATCTTCGGCACACCTCCCCCGCTACGGGGGGACTTCGCGGAACGGCTGAAGGAGTTGTTCGGCGAGACGGAGGCGCAACCCGGCAACACCGGGATCGTGCCGCCCCACCTCCGGGACGTCGACGAGGTCGATGACGCCGACATCCGGCCCATTCCGCAGGAGGGTGACGACCTCGACCTCGAGCTCGATGTCGACGAGGGAGGGGTGGCGGTCGACCCGGCACCCGCCGACGACCTCGGTCTCGACGACGGCGCCGGGTCGGGGCCCGAGGCGGGCGATCCGGCGAGCTCCGAGACCGCGGATGTCGACCCCGGCGTCGACGACATCGAGATGGCGCCGACGGAGCCGCCGGTGGCGGACGGGCCGGCGACGCTGGAGGCGCCGGAGCCGGCTCCCGAGCCGGTCGACGAGTTCGACCAGGCGATCGACGCGGCCGACCAGGTCGAGTCGTCGACCGACGAGCTCTTCGAGGGGCTGGAGTGACGGGAGGCCCCTGCCGGTGAGCGGCACCGCGAGCACCGCTGCGGCACCCACCAGCGGCGTGGGTGCCGCGGTGGTCGAGCTGGTGAAGGTGCTGCGGTCGCTCGGGCGCGACGACCTCGTGAACCGGGCGACCGCAGCCAGCGCGCGCCTCAAGCGTCCCGCCACCGTCGTGTGCGTGGTCGGCGAGTTCAAGCAGGGCAAGAGCTCGCTGGTGAACGGGCTCCTCGGGCGGGAGGTCTGCCCGGTCGACGACGACCTGGCCACCTCCGCGATCACGCTCGTGCGCCACGGCGACGAGCCCGCCGCGGTGGTGCGCCGGCGGGTGGGCGACGAGGCCGTGGCCGACCGGGTGGCGATCGAGGACCTCGGCGACTGGGTGTCGGAGCAGGGCAACCCCGGCAACCACAAGGGCGTCGAGCGGGTCGACATCTCGGTGCCGAGCGCGATCCTGCGCCAGGGCCTCGCCATCGTGGACACGCCGGGGATGGGCGGCCTCGGCGCCGGCCACGCGGCCGCCACGCTGGCGTTCCTGCCGTTCGCCGACGGGCTGATCCTCACCTCCGACGCCTCCGCCGAGCTGAGCGCCCCCGAGGTCGAGTTCCTCGGCAGGGCGGTGGAGCTGTGCCCGACGGTGCTGTTCGCCCAGACCAAGTGCGACCTCTACCCGGCCTGGGAGCGCATCGTCGAGATCAACCGCGGCCACCTCGCCAACCGGGGCCTCGACATCCCGATCGTGCCGGTGTCGAGCGCCCTGCGCAGCGAGGCGCTGGCCCGGCGCGACCGCGAGCTGAACGAGCGAAGCCGCTTCCCCGAGCTGGTCAGCGCCCTCGGCAGCGACGTGGTGGAGCCCGCCAAGGCGCAGGCCGAGGAGCGCTCGGCCGCCGACGTGCGGGGCATCGCCGCCCTGGTGGGCTCGGCGCTCGAGGACGAGCGGCGCATGCTCTCCGACCCGGCCAGCCTCGACGCGGCGATGGCCGACGTGAAGGCGGCGACCGAGCGGCTCGAGCACCTGCGGGGGCCGGGGGCCCGCTGGAGCGTCGTCGTGAGCGACGGCACGTCCGACATGCTGAGCAGGGTCACCCACGAGCTCCGCCGGGGCCTGCGCGAGATCTCCAAGGCGATGGACGAGGAGATCGAGTCGCTCAAGACGGGCCAGGAGTGGGACGAGGTCACCCGCGACCTCCAGTCGGACGTGGCCGACGAGGTCACCGAGGCGTTCGTCGCCGTCGAGCGCGGCCGGCTGGCCCTCCGCGAGCAGGTCGGCGAGCTGCTGCAGGACGAGCACCTCGCGCTGCCGAGGACGGCGGGCCAGAGCATCGACCCGGTCGACGTGGCCGCCATGTGGCGCGACAAGCCCCTCGACGAGCCGGCCTCCGCCCGCAAGCGGGTGATGACCGGCGTCACCGGGCTGCGGGGCGCGCAGGGCGGCGTGATCATGTTCGGCATGATGGGGAACTTCCTGCCGGCCGCGGTCGCCACGCTGGTCGCGTCCAACCCCGTCATGCTCGGCGCCGGCGCCCTCTTCGGCGGCATGCAGCTCGCCGAGGACCGCAAGCGGAAGGTCCAGGCGCGGCGGCAGGCCGCCCGGCAGCAGGTGCGGCAGTTCATCGACGACGTCCAGTTCGAGGTGATCAACGAGCTGACCGGGCGGGTCCGCGAGGTGCAGCGGGAGATGCGGGACGAGTTCGGCGAGCGCCTGGCCGAGCTGCAGCGCACGTACACGGAGACCGCGAAGCAGGCGCAGGCGCACGCCAACCGCACGCGGGAGGAGACCAAGCAACGCATGGCCGAGATCGATGCCGCGCGACAGGCCCTGGCCAAGGTCACCCAACTGGTGCCGGCCGGCAGCGCCGGAGGGGGGCGGGCATGAGCATCACCCCCCTCGGTGGCGCCTCCCGCTTGGTGCTCGAGCTCGTCGACGAGCTGGCCCCGGCGCTGGCCGGCGGGCCGTTCGCCGACCGGGTCGCCCGCATCAGGGAGCGGCTCGGGGGGCCGCTCCGCGTGGCGATCGCCGGGCGGGTCAAGGCCGGGAAGTCGACCCTGCTCAACGCCCTGGTCGGCGAGCGCCTCGCGCCCACCGACGCGGGTGAGTGCACCCGCATCGTGTCGTGGTACCGGCGGGGCGACGGCTATGAGGTGACGGCCCGGCTGCGCGACGGCCGCGAGCAGCGCCTCGTGCACCGGCGCAACGAGGGCGCACTGCAGATCGACCTCGGCGGGCTGGCGGATGCCGATGTCCAGTTCCTCGACGTCCGCTGGCCGGCGTCGACGCTCGACCGGGTGACGCTGATCGACACGCCCGGCCTGGCGTCGCTCAACGCCGAGAACTCGCGGCGCACCCACGAGTTCCTCGACCACGACGCCGACCGGACACCCGACGCCGATGCGGTGATCTACCTCATGCGCCACCTGCACCGCAGCGACGTGGAGTTCCTCGACGCGTTCATGGACCGCTCGGTGGCGTCCGCGTCGCCCGTGAACGCGGTGGCGGTGCTGTCGCGGGGCGACGAGATCGGTGCCGGCCGCATCGACGCCATGGTGTCGGCCCGGCGCATCGCCGAGCGGTACCGGAACGACCCCGAGGTGCGTGCGCTGTGCGCCACCGTGGTGCCGATGACCGGGCTGGTGGCCGAGACCGGGCTGACCCTGCGCGAGGAGGAGGCCTCGCACCTGCGCCAGCTGGCGGCGACGCCGGCCGAGGAGCTCGACATGATGCTGCTGTCGGCGGCGCAGTTCTGCGACCTCCACGCCAGCGACCTGACCGTCGAGGTGCGGCGCAGCCTGCTCGACCGGTTGGGCATGTTCGGGGTGCGCATCGCCGTCGAGGAGGTGCGGGCCGGCGCCACCACCGCGGCCGCGCTGGGGCCGAAGCTGGTGGAGCACTCGGGTCTCGCCGACCTCCAGCGGGTGATCGCCGAGCACTTCCTGCCCCGGGCCCGGGTGCTCCAGGCCCGCACCGCGCTGGTGGCCCTGCGGGCGCTGGCCCGTGACCTCCGCTCGGTCGAGGCGTCGCAGGCCGACCGGCTCGACCGGGAGGCCGAGCGGATCGAGGCGAGCGCGGTGGACTTCGCCCGCATCCGGGCCGCCCACCTCGTCGCCAGCGGCGCGGCCACGGTGAACGAGCGCGACCGGCACGACCTCGAGCGGATCCTGCTCGGCACCACCCCGGCCGACGCCCTGGACCTCCAGCCCGGCGCCGACGACGACGCGGTGCGCCAGGCCGCGCTGACGGCGGTCGCCCGGTGGCGCGACCGGGCCGCCGACCCGCTGGCGGAACCTGCGGTGTCCGAGGCCTGCGAGGCCGCCGCCCGCACGGGCGAGGCGATCTACGGGGCGCTCGCCGCCCGCCCGGCGGCCCGCTGAACGTGCCGGGCGGCGGCTGACCCGCCGCGCCGTCACCGACCTGCCGGTGGATCGCCTCGATGTGCGCTCCCCGGGCCGATTCGGTGGCGGCTCACGGGGCCGGCGTCCCGGTCAGGCCACGGTGCGCCGGGGCTCGACGAAGCGCACGTCGGTGAGCACCTCGGGCGGTTCCGCCAGCTCGCCCACGGTGACCGCACGTTCGACTGCGGGGGTGACGACCTCGTCGTTCAGCTGGTCGAGCGGCATCACGTCGGATGCGGTGATGCTCAGGCGGATCCGTCGTTCCTCCGACAGGAACTCCGCGACCGCCCGGTCGACGGTCGAATGGCCCTCGATCTCACCTTCGATCGCTCCCGCCAGCGCACCACCGCGGAGGATGGTCCGGCCGCGGCCCGACGTCGAGCCGGCGAGCTCCTGGTCCTGGTGCACGCGCCGCGGCGGGACGAGCCGGACGAGCCACACGAGCCCGACGAGCACGAGGATCACACCGGCTGCGAGCGCGGACGCCTGGAACAGCACCGTGTCCGTGCGGAGCGCGTCGTCGAGAGACTCGTTCAGGAGTGGCTCGGAAGCGACGAACCACTCGGTCACCCTGTCGATCGCCTCGAAGGAGAGCAACGCACCGAGCGTCCCGGCGGCCACGAGGACCAGTCCCAGGACCGCCAGGGCGACACGGTGACGGCTCAGCTGCCGGCTGCGTTGGCGCTTCATGACCGTCCCCCGCGGGTTCGGAGGCGCACATCCGGTCGGAGCGCCAGCCGGTGTCGCTCGCAGAACGCAGCGATCTCGCGCTCTGCCTGCTCGCGCACCGTCTCCGGCTGGAGGCGCCGAGTGGTGTCGACCCGGGCCCGCACGCGCCTGCGGCCGACGCGGACCCTGCTCCCCGACACACCCTCGACGCGGTCGAGCCGGTGTCCCAGCAGCCGTTCGAGGGAATGACGTTCGACCCGGAGGCCCGGCACGTCGGCGTCGACGGTCAACGGGGGGCGTGGCCAGAGAGCGGCCAACAGCAGGAGGACGCCGCCGGCGGCGAGGCCGAGTGAGACGGCCCGAACGGTCTGATCCGACCACTCGGTGGTCCGCAGCTGGTCCGGCCAGTCGCCGGGGAGGACCACGAAGCCGTCACCGATCCAGTTCGCGAGCACCTCGACGCAGATGAGGACGCCGCCGGCCACGAGGGCGAGCGCCATCAAGGCGGCGAGGAGCCGGGTGAGTGCGGGTGCCAGGACCCTCATCGCGGGACACCTACACGACGCGGGGTGTACCACCCCGCGGTTCGTCGACGAACTCCTCGACTCGCAGGTCGAGACGGCGGAGGACGCGGCCGGTCTGGTGCTCGACGTCCCTCGCGACCTGATCGCGCAGCCGTTCGAGCAGCGGTGAGAGCGACTCACGCGGATACGGCAGCTGCAGGCTCGCTTCCAGCTCCAGGTCCGTTCCGTTGAGATCGACGACCTCGACCGAGGGCCGACGGGCACAGGCACCCCGGAGCTCGACCGACCTGGCGGCGATCTTCGAGATCACCTTTGCCGGCACGGAGAGCCGACCCCGCTCGCCCGGCGCCGGCAGCGCCGGGCGTTCCCCGTTCATCGCCGAGGTTCCGACCGGGTGCGCGACGAGCGCTCCAGCAGGGCGCCGACGTCGAGCTCGCCGGCGATCACCGCCGCGACGACCCAGCCGATCGCCGCAGCGAGCCCGACGATGAGCATCTCACCCAGCCCCCGGAACACCAGGACCGCGCCGAGCAACGCGCCGAGCAGGAGACCGATGTCTGTCGTCTTCACGATCGCAACCTCCGGGGGTCGAGGCGACGCCACCAGGACGTACGCCGGTGGAACGTTCTGGCCCGCCCCGCCGCGGCCGTGCCGCCGTGCACGAGGAGCTCCCGGGCGCGGGCGGCCTCGTCCATGTCGGCCCCCACACCGCCGACGTCGGGGTGGTGCTCGCGGACGAACCGGCGGTAGGCGGCGGACACCTGCCCCGGGGAGGCGCCGACCGGCACGCCGAGGAGCGACGCCGCCCGGCCGGCGTGCATCTCGCTCCTCACCGCGCCGCTCCGCGCGGTGACGAGGACGCGGCGGCGACCGGGCGGCCCGACGTCGTCCCGATCGCTCCGGCGTCCTGCCCGGGCAGCACGATGTCGTCGATGTAGAGCCCGGCGAGCACCTCGGGTCGTTCGAAGGCTTCGACCACGCTCGCCTCCACCTGATCGGCGGTGGAGCCCCAGGCCATGACGACGTGGACCTCGAGTCGTCCGTCGGGCAGGATGCGCAGCCCGGGGACCCGTCGCCCGGGCAGGTACGCAGCCACCACGCCGCTCGGTCCCTCGCTGAGGTCGGCGACGTGCGGGCTCGCGGTGATGCGCCCGGAGAGCTCCTCGAGCTCCTCGGCGCTCCAGTCGATCATTGGACGCGTGGTTCGGCCTCCGGCTCGGACTCACCGAGGTACACGTCGTCCACGGAGACGTTCACCTCGGGGACCTCGAGGCCGGTCATGCCCTCGATGCGACCGATGACGTTCTGGCGGATGGACTGGGCGACGTCGACGATCGACGCGCCGTACTCCACGACGATGTCCAGATCGACCGCCGCCTGACGCTCTCCGACCTCGACGTGGACGCCCTGGGTGGGCGAGGGCTCGCTGCCTCCCACGGGCATGCGCTCCTTCAGGGCGCCGAACGCCCGGCTGACGCTGACGCCCATGTCGTGCACCCCGGGCACCTCCCGGCAGGCGATCCCGGCGACCTTGGCGACGACGGTGTCGGCGATCGAGGTCCGGCCGTGGTCGGTCTCCAGCTGGGCGCGCTGCTGTGCTCCCGGCGAGCGGACCGCCGGCTGCGTGCCCGCCCCTCTCGTCGAGGTTCGCTGTCCCGTGGGCTGCTGCTCGTCGGTGGTCGGCTTCGACTGTGTGTCGGACATGGCGTCGCTCCCGTCAGGTTGCCTCGCTCCCCTACTGCCCTGGTCGGAGCGTCACAAACCGGAGCTTCCCGAGGTCAGGTGGCGCGCTGTGTCCGAGTTGCCGGGAGGCCTCGCGTAGGGCCGTGGCTCACGGTGCAGATCCCGTACTGTTCAGCGTCCACTCCCTCGCCTGTCCGCTCGGCCTCTACGACCGCGCCGCGCCCCCACCGACCTGCCGACGGATCGCCTCGATGCGCTCCCGGCGGTCCCTGAGCTGGCTCCGGTAGCTCGCGTTGTCGGTGTTGGAGATCTCGTAGCTGAGATCGCCCAACACGGTGTCGAGGATCTCCCGCAGCAGCTCTGCGTCCTCGTCGGTGAGCGCCAGGTCCATCGTGCTCCTCTCCCCGCTGGGGCTCGTCCCCTCGTGCCGGTGCACCGCAGCATGCACGACTCCGTGCCGACTCGTCACGCCGCGGCGTAGAGCTCCCAGGTGCCGGGGACGCCCTTCAGCGCGTGCGCACCCCGGGGTTCGAACTCCAGACCCGACCCGGCGGTGAGGTCGCGCACGGTGCGCGTGACCCACAGCTCACCGGGCTCGGCGAGCGATCCCACCCGGGCGCCGACGTGCACCCCGATGCCGGCGATGTCCCCACCCCGGCGCTCGACCTCCGAGGTGTGAACGCCGCACCGCACGTCCAGGCCGAGCTGCCGCAGGGCGTGGCGGAGGCTCGTCCCGCAGCGCACGGCGCGGGCCGGGCCGTCCAGCGTGGCGAGCAGGCCGTCGCCGGTGGTGTTGACCCGGGTGCCGCCGAAGCGTGCCAGCTCCCGGTCGGTGACGGCGAGCATCCGGTCGAGGAGCCCACGCCACTCGGCGTCGCCCATGCGGCTGGCGGTCTCGGTGGAGCCGACGACGTCCACGAAGAGCATGGTCGCCAGCACGCGATCGCTGGGGACGGTGGTCGCGGCACCGGTGAGGAAGCGCTCGACCTCGTCGAGCACCTGGTCGGCGTCGACGAACGGCAGGTGGTCTACTCCGGCCAGCTCCACGAAGCGCGCCCCCTCGATCCGCTTCGCGAGCAGCCGCCCGCGGTCGGGGGCGATGATCCCGTCGCCGTCCCGGTGGAGGACGAGCGTCGGCGCGCTGATGGCGGGCAGCGTGGCCCGCGTGTCGATCTCGGCGGCCAGCCGGACCAGGTTGGATGCCGCCTCCGGGTTGGCGGACAGGCGCTCGAACCGGGCCAGGAAATCCGCCGCCCCGGCGTCCCGGCTCAGCGAGGGGGCCAGCACGTGGCAGGACGCGCCGCTCCCCCAGCTCTCGCGAATCATGCCGACCAGCGACTCGGCGTCGCCCCCGAAGGGATCGTGGGTGAACGAGCCGTACAGCACCAGGCGCTCGACCCGGTCCGGGTGCGACGCCGCGAAGAGCAGCGACATCGGGCCGCCCTCGGAGATCCCGAACAGGGTGGCCCGCTCGGAGCCGGCGGCGTCCATGACCGCCCGCACGTCGTCCATCCGCTCTTCGAGTGTCGGGAGCCGCTCGGACGACACCCGCTCCGAAAGGCCGGTGCCCCGCTTGTCGAACACGATCAGGCGGCCGAGTCCCGCCAGGCGCCGGAAGAACCCCGACATCGCCGGCAGCTCCCACTGCAGATCCAGGTTCGACACGAAGCCGGGGATGAGCACGATGTCGGGCGGCCCGTCGCCGGCCACCTGGTAGGCGATGTCGTAGCCCCCGCTGCGCGTGTAGTGGGTGGTGGGCACGGCTGTCGACGCCGGCCCCGCCGCGCGCTGATGGACCTCTGCCGGCCGTGCCCCCGCCCGCGTGCGCCCTCCGCCCGGCAGCTCCTCGAGCTCGGGCACGAACCGGTAACCGCGGCCATGCACGGTGCGGATCACCCGCTGGGTCCGCCCGTCGTCACCCACGGCGCGCCGAGCGTCCTTGATCCGGCTGGTGAGCGTCGACTCGCTGACGAACCGGTCGCCCCACACCTCGTCGAGCAGCTCCTCCTTGGTGACCACCCGGTCGCAGCGCTCGGCGAGGTAGACGAGCACGTCGAGCACCTGTGGCTCCACCGGCACCGGCACGCCGGCGCTTCGCACCTCGAACTGTCCCGAGTCGATCTCCCGATCACCGAAGCGCCAGATCACCCGTGCGCCTGCTCCCCGAGGTCGACAGTGGTACCCGTGCGACGCTACCAGCGGGTCCGCCGCCCGCTACGGGCTGGGGCGGGCCGTCAGCGGCTCACTCTCCACCGGCGGCGGGCGGGTGCCAGCGCTGCCCTGATGTCTCGGTGGTGGCGGGTCGCCTCATGCTCCTCTTGGCTGTGTATCGGGCCCCCGACCCGCGACCACGTCGATGGACACCGGCACCGGATTGGCGACCACGTCGTGGACGACCGAGCGGGACCGTGACTGCTCGACGATCTCCCGCAGGGTGTCGGCGGGTGCGTCGCCCGACACCTCGATCCGGATCTCGATGCCCTGGAAGCCGTTGCGGACCCCCTCCCGGAGGCCGAGGACACCGGTGAGGTCGAGGTCGCCCTCGATCACCGACGTGACCGCAGCCAGGTCGACGCCGCGGGTGGCGGCGATGTTGGCGATCCCGGCCGTGAGGCACGACGCCAAGCTCACCAGCACGTACTCGGCCGGCGTGGGGCCCCGGTCGGTGCCCACGAGGGGCAGGGGGTGGTCGGCGTCGAGTGCGAAGGCTCGTTCGTGCTCCTGCTCCCTGCCGACACCGAAGTAGTCGACGACGGTGCTGTGGCTGTGGACGCCGGAGACCCAGCGGTTCCGGGCCCGGAAGCGGAACTGCGCGGCGTCCGGCACGCGCTCGACCGTCGCCAGCGTGGTGAACAGCGTCGCGGTGTCCACGCCGTTGCGGACCGACGGGGCGGATCGCGTAGGCGTTCCCGGCGTGCTCCTCCTGGGTTCCATGCCGCCGACCGTCGCGTGCCGTGGAGCCCGGGTCTTGGAGACCGTGCCGAGAACACGTGGGGAATCATGGAGAGCCGCCGGCCCGGCAGACCCGACGCGGCTGCGTCGCCCGCCACTCCGCTCCCTTGGCGCGTCACGAGGGTGCGTGGGCGGGAACGTCCGTTCGGCTCGAGGTGGTCATCCACCGGGTCTCCGTCGCCACCAGGAGCGCCAGCCCACACACCACGAGGGCGGTCTGGTAGCTGCTGTGGAGGCCGATGCCGCCCAAAGCGACCAGGGCGAGGCTGACCGCGAGGTCGCGGTGCTCCCGCGCCAGCGCCCGCAACACGGCCACCAGCACGCCGGCTGCCACCGCGTAGACCGCGGCGGGCACGTACCCGGCCAGCCCGAACGTCCAGAGCAGGAGGATGGTCGAGGTGGCCGTGTTCGCCGTGAACACGGCGAGCACCAGCCCGCCGGCCGCGGCCCCGACCAGCAGGTCGCGACGCCGCACCCGCACCACGAGGGGCAGCACCAGAACGGCCGCGAGCACCACCGCCTCGGCGGCGAGCAGCAGCCACGCCGTGCTGTGCGGGCGCAGGGCACCCGCGCCGGAGAGGTGCTGGGCCGTGGCGTGGATCGCCGCGGCCACGAACGCCACCCCGGCGAGCGCCACGGGCACCCGACGCCGGGACCCGGCACGCACGACCCACGCGACCAGGCCCGCCACGCCCGCGCCCGCAGCCAGCGCCAGCGCCACGTCGCTCACCAGCCCCACCCGGGCGGCCGCGGCGGCGACCACCACCAGTCCCACCGCCGCGGCCGCAACCGGGTGCCCCCGACGGACCAGGAGCCCGGCCAGCAGCGCCAGCGTCACCGCCACCAGCAGGCTGGCCGCGTAGTGCGCGAACCGCCCGATCGATGCGAACACCCCGTACGGGGTGGCGACCTGCTCGATGCCCGGGATGTGGATCGCCGTGCGGGTGGCCAGCCGCAGCAGCACCGTCTCGGTGAGCGCCGCCGCCGCCGTGACGCCCGCCAGCCAGCGGGTGAGCTCGCCGGGCACCTCATCGATCACCGTGGCATCACCGCCCCCGGCACCGTCCCCGCCGGGGGGCACCGGCCGGCCGGCCGAGCCGGCCCGGCGGGACGCCCGCAGCACGTCGGGGGCGACCGCCGTCATGCCTCCGGCCGCCTGGTCCGCCCGCTCAGGAGGGTGATTCCCAGCACCGTCGCGAACAGCCCGCCGACGACGCCGACCGAGACCGCGACGACCTCCACGGTCGGCCGGGGCCGTGACGGCAGCCGCTCGTCGCTCAGCGACAGCCGCAGGAACGCCGACACCGACTTCTGCCCGTTGCGGTCGCCCTGCGAGCCGTCCCAGGCGGCCAGCGCCACGTCCGTGGTGGTGCCCACCGCGAACTCCGGGCGGTCAGCGTCCGCGGCGGCGAACGGCCGGGCGAACACCACCGCCCACCCGTCGCCGTCCCGTGCGCCCCGGCCCGCGACGTCCTGCTCGCCGGCGGGCTCGAGCGTGCCGAACCCGGTGGCCACCAGGTCCTGCACCGGACCACCACGGGGCTGCGCGTAGGGATTGCCCGCCTCGCGCGCCGGGAAATCGACGTCGTCGGTCGACTCCAGGTCGGCGTAGGCACCCTCGTGCAGATCGGCGGCTGCGGCCGGCAGGTCCCCCTCGCTGTCGGCCCGCCACTGCCAGATGTTCACCCCGCCGTCGGCCTGGCCCATGCAGACGGCCGGCGCCGTCGACCCGGCGGTCGAAGGGAACTGGACCGCCACCGCGTCCGCGAACTCCTCGGCGCGGACCGCGCTCGCGTCCTCGCTGCGGTCGGGCCACGCGACCCGGACCAGGAGGCGCCCGCCGTCGTGCATCGCCCTGACCCGCACGGCGGGCAGGCTCCCACCGCCGAACGGGTAGGTGACGTTCTGGGCGGTGAGGGGCACCTCGACCTCGGGGGCGCGCTGCCAGAGGGAGTCCCCCGGGTCGAGGTCCGGCAGCTCGGCGGCACGGAGGGCGGTGAGCGACGTGCCCTGGGGCACCGCCGGGTTGGCACCCAGCGTCTGGAGGGTGAAGGCCGCGCCGAGCGTGAGCACCAGGACAAGGGCGCGGCGCCGCGTCCGGGTCCGTGCCAGGCGGGTGACCTGCGACCTCATCTCGACCTCGCCCTCATCCTGCCGTCCTCCTACCGGGTGTCGGACAGTCGACCGGGGTGGCGACCGGAGCCGCGCCGGGCACCCCGGTGCCGGCCACCTCGGCATCGAGGCCGCAGGCGCCGTCGTCGGGCGGCGGTGGCGGGTGCGGGGTGTCGAGCAGCCGGGCGGGCACCACATCGAGCGCCGCCATGTCGCCGTCGAGCCACGCGCGGATCAGCCGGCCGAGCCGCGAGTGGAGATCGCCGGACGCCGACAGCGCCAGCCGCTCCCCGAAGGCCGGTCCCCAGCACCCCAGGTGATCGCGCAGGAAGTGGCGTTGGGTGCGGCGGCACTCGGCGACCTCGCCCGACCCCAGCTCGTCGAGGGCGACGGCCTCCTTGCGGGCCATGAACCCCATGAACTCGAGCTCGGTGCCGATGTGGTCGGGGCGCTCGCGCTCGGGCCCACCCACCGCGAGCCCGTGGGCCCGGTAGAAGCCGGCGACGTCGGCCATCACCTGGGTCTGCACGAAGATGTCGCCCGAGGCGTAGGCGCTCTCGTAGGCGGGGTGCTCGCGCGACTCGATCGGCGGGAACGTCCGGGTGTGGCCCCGGCGGAGCCCGTCGTCGTGGCCGTCGAGGGCGGCGACCACGTCGCGCGTCAGGGCCCCGAGCCCGGGATCCCCGGCCGTGGTGGCGACGACCGCCGGGCCGAGGTGCCGGCGCAGCTGGGCCAGGCGGTCGGCGGTCGGGAAGGCGAGTGCCCGCGCCAGGAAGCCGTACACCAGGCTGCGGGCCAGGGCCGTGTCCCGGTCGGGCGGGCGGTCGGTGGTGGTGGTCGTGTGAGTCATCAGATCGAGTTCAACTTCCCGGGACGTTCGTGCACCGGCTCGTCGACGGTCACCCGGACGATCTCCCGCCCCTGGCTGTCGAAGCCGATCACCGTGTCGTCGTAGAGGGTGACCTTCTCGCCGCCGACGGTGATCTCTGCGAACGGCGGGCCCTCCTCGATCTCGTACGAGAACACGATCTGGCGGTGCGCCCGGAAGAGCTGGAGCACCGCGAGCAGCTCGCGCGACGGGCGCTCGTAGCGCTCGATGGCGCGGTCGACGCCGGGGCCGAACATCTGCCGCAGGTAGGGGCGGGGAACCCAGCGGGGCGGGATGTAGTACACGTTCGGCTGGGTCCCGAACTGCGGGTACAGCGGCAGGGCCACCTTCTCGGTGTGCACCAGGTGGTAGAGCGGGTTGCGGGGATCCTCCGACCAGGTGCCGTCGGCCTCGGTCCTCACCAGGCCCTGCAGGCGGATCTTGCCCACGCAGGCCGCCATGCAGCGGGTCTCGGTGGGCAGGTTCCCGGTGAGCGGGTCGCGCCCCTCGATGCGGGGGTAGCAGGCGATGCACTTCTCGGTGGTCCGGGTGGTGGGCCGGTACATCGTCTTCTTGTAGGGGCAGCCCTCGACGCACTTGCGGTAGCCGCGGCAGCGCTCCTGGTCGACGAGGACGATGCCGTCCTCGGGCCGCTTGTAGATGGCGTTGCGGGGGCAGGCGGCCAGGCAGGCGGGGTACGTGCAGTGGTTGCAGATCCGCTGGAGGTAGAAGAACCAGCCCTCGTGCTCGGGCAGCCGGGTGCCGCCCGCGGTGAACGCCGTCGCGTGGTCCTCGAACGCGTTGGGGCCCTTCCACTCCTCGTCGGTCGGCAGGTAGCCGACCACGGCCTGCTCGTCGCCGTCGGCGGCCTCGAACAGGGTCGGCCCCTCGTAGCGGCCGTAGGGGGCCGCCGTGCCGTCTCCCCCGGCCTCGGGGTCCCAGCCCCGACCCTCGCGGTTGGCCTGGTCGAGCAGCTCGAGGCCCTTGACGTCCCACGCGTGGGGGTAGCCGCCGAAGGGCTTGGTCTCCACGTTGTTCCACCACATCAGCTCCTGGCCCGGCGAGTGGGTCCAGGTCGACTTGCAGGCCATCGTGCAGGTCTGGCAGCCGATGCACCGGTTGATGTTGAAGACCGCGGCGAACTGGCGCTCGGTCCGGCCGGCGGCGAACCGGTAGTCCATGTCGCGGCCGAGGTGCCAGTTGTAGACGACCGGCATCACGCCCCCTCGGGATCGTCGGCGGTCGGACGTTCGAGCGCTGCGTGGCCGCTCGCAGCCGGGTCGCTCGCAGCCCGGTCGACCGAGGCCGGACGGGGCGAAGCCGGGCCGGTCGCAGCCGGGTCGGGTTCAGCCGGACTCTGCGCGACCGGGCCGAACACCTCGGCGAGCACGTCGTCGACGAGCGCCGGCCCCCGGCGGCGGCGGATGTCGTGGGCGCCGGCGAACTGGGGCGTCTCGAACAGCATGCGGACGTGCGCCGGGGTCCAGCCGAGCAGCGCGTACTCCTCGACGAACGACCGGGCCAGCTCGCGGTCGGCGTCGACGCCGGGGGCCACCGGGTAGCGCACGCCCACCAGCTCGTAGGGGTCGTCGGCCTCGGCGTGCTTGTCCGACCCGTGGGCCCGGGACCTGGCCTTGGTCGTGAGCTCGACCGGCGTGCCCTCCATCAGCGCGCTCCCTTCACGGTGGTCAGCTCGCCGGCCAGGTACTTCCGCATGGCCCGGCCCTCGTTGCCGGGGGTGAACCCGGTGGTCGCCCGGGCCCACGGGCCGCGGCCGCCGACCGCCCCGTCCTCCGCCTTCGTCACCCGCACCAGGACCTCCTTGGGCGTGGTGTTGATGGCGTGGTTGTCGACGTCGAACCCGAACACGAACCCCATGCCGCCGGCGAGCTTGTGGAAGAGCGTGTCGGTCTGGTGCATCGGCGGCGCCCAACCCCGGGTGATGCTCTGCTGGCTGCCGGAGCGGAAGCTCGCCTGGTAGCCGGTGGGCGCCAGCGCCCGGTGGTCCTCGCGCTCCCGCTGCGCCCGCACCGTCCGGGGCGTCGCCATGTAGAAGGCGTGCTTGAGCATGGTCACGCCCCGCGGGTAGGCGGGGTTGTAGGTCAACCGGGCCTGGAGGCGTGCCACCTCGAGGAAGTCCCCGTCCCCGTCGGCGCCCACGAACGGGCGGTCACGCTCGTTGGCGTCGATCCACACGTAGTCGCCGTTGTCGATGCCCAGCTCGCGGGCGTCGTCGGGATGCATGTGGAGCTGGGGGTCGCCGACCCCGGGCATGCGCTGGTCGGCCCGGTAGGGGTCGGTGAAGCCCGATGCCCACAGCCAGTGCCAGTCGGTGACCGCCCACGACGAGTGGACGCTGTGGCGCGACTTGGGCGTGAGGCACAGCAACGTGTAGCCGTCGTCGAGCAGCGGGTTCCTGGTCCGCTTCACCTCGTCCCACGGCATGGCCAGGTTGCGGACCTGGCGCAGGTCGGCGTCGGTCTCGGCCGGGTCGATGCCGTAGTCGTCGGGCCGCAGGTAGGGGCTGGTCGAGACGATCACGTTCGGCAGGTAGGGCGTCGCCTCCACCGCCTCGCGGTGCACGATGAGGTTCTCGCCGTACTCGATGGCCTCGGGGATGTCGGCGTAGCCGTGCAGGCGGCCGGTGTCGGTGTAGAAGGGCAGGCTGTCGCGCACCTGCTCGACGAACGGGACCCGGGGGTACGTGCGGTACTGCATGAGCGCCCCGCCGGGCTCGCCGTAGCGGCCGGCGAGCAGGTCGGCGGTGCGGTAGCCCTCGGTGGTGAACGACGCCGCCATCACCCGGTCGAGGTAGACCTCCGGCCGGTCGGCGAACGCGTAGTGACGGGCGAACCGCCGGTCGCCGGTGAGGTCGCCCAACGCGCCCGCGACGCCGGCGAAGACCGCGATGTCGTCGCGGGTGTCGTGCAGCGGCTCGATGCCGCCCGTCCACACCTGCAGGAACGGGTTCGAGCACGAGCCCGCCATCTCGTGCGTGCGGAACTCCAGCCAGCTGCTCACCGGGAGCACGACGTCGGCGAACTCGGCCGAGCCCGTCCACTCGATCTGCTGGTCGACGATCAGGTCGACCTTCGGGTTGACGTTGCGGATCAGGTGGTAGGCCCACTTGGCCTGGTTGATCAGGTTGGCGTTGTTGTACCAGAGCACCTTCGTCGGGGTCGGTAGGTGGGTCCGGCCCGTGAACACCTTCCGCCCCTCCGAGGGGGTGTCCACGATCAGCGGGCGGTCGCCGTAGCCCCAGTAGCTGGTCTCCTCGCCGTGGATCGTGTGGCGGCTGGTCTCGGCCGTGTAGCGGGCGTCCGGGTCGCGCAGCGGGTGGAACGGGTCCTCGTTCACGTAACCGCCCACGCCCGGGCCGTGCCAGGGCGCCGCGTGGAAGATGCCGCCCTTGTAGTTGCCGGCCCAGGTGCTCACGCCCCCGCCTGGCACGCCGATGCTGCCGACCAGCATCGCCACCAGGTAGCAGGCCCGGTTGTGCAGCGTGGCGTGGAAGTAGTGGTTGACGCCCTCGCCGATGTGGATCGCGGCCGGCGACAGGGTGGCGAAGTCCTCGACGAGCTGCTCGATCAGGGTGCGGGGCGCCCCGGTGATGTCGGCGACCGTGTCGAGGTCGTAGTCCTCGAGGTGGCGGCGGTACATGGCGAACACGGTCGCCACCTCCACCTCGCTGCCGTCGGCCAGCCGGACCGTGCCCTCGTGGTCGAGCACCGGGCGGATACCCCGGGCCTCGAGGCGGTCGCCCACGTCGTCGCGGCTGATCGCCCGCGGGCGGTTCGTGCGCCGGTCGAGCACCACGCGATCGCCGAGCCGCTCGTACTGCTCGGCGGTCAGGCCGTGGAGACCGAAGCTGGGGCCGTCGGCGGGCAGGAGCGGCGTGTGGTCGTCGAACACCTCGTCGGCCCGCAGGCGCTGCAGCGTGTCGAGCCGGACCAGCAGCGGCATGTCGGTGAACCGCAGCAGGAACGGCTCGTCGTAGGCCCTGCGGTCGATCAGGGCCTTGCACACGCCGAGCATGAGCGCGGTGTCCGACAGGCCGGCCCGCACCGGGATCCAGTAGTCCGACTTGGTGGACGGCGGGCCGTACTCCGGGATGATCGACACGATCTTCCCGCCCCGCTCCATCACCTCGTGGAACCAGTGGCTGTCGGGCATCTTGTTCTCGACGAGGTTCTTGCCGACCATCACGATCAGGCGGCTGCGCCGCATGTCGTTCATGTCGACCTCGGTCGACTGGAGGCCGTGCACGAACGGGAAGCCGGGCGCCTGGTCGCCCCGCCACGTGTACTCCGACCAGTCCCGGGCGCCGACCGCCTCGTCCTCGCCGACGCCCCGGACGTCCGCGTCGAGCAGGGCCAGCATGTTGGCGAACCGGAACAGGCCGAACTTGCCGGCCACGCCGTGCACCGGGAGCGACGACCCGAACTTCATGGTCCGGACCCCCGAGCCCTCCCAGTGCTCCAGCATCTCGGGCTCGTAACCGTCCTCGTCGACCAGCCGGCGCTCGCCCTCGTCGCCGCTGTAGGTGGCGGCGATCGCCCGCAGGCCACGGGCCAGGTAGGCGTCGACCTCGTCCCAGCTCACCCGCACGAACTCGTCGTCGCCCCGGGCGTCGAAGCGGTAGCGGCCGCGCAGCGACGGGTCGTCGGAGAGCGACGGGAAGCCGTCGTCGGCCCACTCCTTCCACCCGGCCCGGACCATCGGGTGCTTGGCCCGGTACGGCCCGTAGACCCGGCGGTGCAGCGTGTAGCCCTTCGGGCAGCCCCGGGGGTTCCAGGCCACCGTCGAGCGGTTGCCCTGCGGGTCGCCGTAGGCGTCGCCGTCGTAGTTCTGCTCGATCCGGGTGACCACGCCGTTGCGGCTGAAGGCCCGCAGGCGGCACATGTGCGTGTCGTTCGGGGCGCAGACGAACGTGAAGTGGTCGTCGTAGGCGTACTGGTCGCGGTACACCCGCTCCCAGTCCCGGTCCGGGTAGGCCCGCAGCGGGTTGTCGACGCCCTCCTGCGCGCTCAGGTAGTCGAGCCCCAGCTCCAGGTAGAGGGCGGTCGCCACCGCGGCGCCCGAGAGCTTGAGGAACGACCGCCGGCTGATCGGTTGCCCTGCACCGTTCACGCGTTCCCTCGCAGCTCGTGGTCGGTCCCCCGCCCCTGTCAGGTCGCGGGGATCGTCACTGCGATCGACTGAAACACGCGGCTCCGGCCCGAAGTAGGGGACCTTGGTCCCGGGTGGTGGGGCCGTCCGTCAGGAATGGGGCGAACACGCGTGCGGCCGGGCCGAGGTCCCCGGGGCCACCCTCCCGCCCGGGGCCCGTCACCCGGGGCCGGTCGCCCGGGACCGTTCTGGCAGCGATGGCTTCGCGTTCCCCCGGCGAAACGCTGCCAGAACGCCCAAGGGGCGCCGCCAGCCGCCCCTGCCGCCCACCCGGAACGCATTCTGGCAGCGATGGCTTCGCATCCCCCCGGCGAAACGCTGCCAGTACCC
>JBKHJZ010000181.1:0-6420 GCA_046537875.1 Acidimicrobiia bacterium
GCGAGGATCGCGACCCCCTCGAAGCCGATGCCCTTCCGCTGCCGCGACAGCAGGCCGGCGGCGAACACCGCGGTCATCGACAGCGTGAGGCCGAGCACGAACACCGTCTCTGTGTCGACGGCCTGGTAGATCGACCCCCTCCGGAAGAACACGTCGGCGACCGGGATGAACATGATGTCGAAGGCGTTGCCGCCGATGATGTTGCCGATCCCGAGCGTGGGCGAGCCCATCCGGACGGCCGCCAGCAGCACCACCAGCTCCGGGAGCGACGTCACCACCCCCGTGAGCAGCGTCGCCACCTCGGTGCCGGTGAAGCCGGTCTCGCTCGCGATCGAGAGGCCGCCGCGCCCGATCACCCACCCGGCTACGGCCAGCACCGCGGCGAGGGCGGCGAAGCCGGCCCACAGCCCCCGGAGCGACTCCCCGGCGTCGGGCTCCTCGGGATGGTCGACCACGGTCTGGTCGGTCTCCTCCGCGCGCCACATCGGCACGTCGTGGGCCTGCCGGGCGACCCGCAACCCGTACAGGTAGACGGCCACCAGCACCAGCGACAGCGGGTGGACGCCGGCCGCCTCCACCCTGGGGCCGGTCACGCCGAGCAGCACCAGCCCGAGCAGGGTGAGCAGCAGCGTCGCCTGGAGCATGTTGGGCAGCGACGCGGCCACGTGCTCGAGGTTCACGCGCCGCAGCAGCAGATCCGCCACCGAGATGAACAGGGTCTGCACGGCGATCCCCCCGAGCGCGTTGCTCACGGCGAACCCGCCCTCCCCCTCGGCCGCGCCCACCCCGGTGGTCACGATCCCCGCCAGCGACGTCGCGGCCCCGAGCAGCAGCGCGCCGGCGACGGCCTCCCCGAGTCCCGTGCGGTCGGCGAGCCGGTCGGCCACCCGCGCCAGGCGGGGGCCGACGATCACGATCACCACCGTCGCTCCCGCCACGGCGAGGAGCGCCGCCGGCAGCGACCACGTGGTCAGCGCGCTCTGACCTCGGCTGCGTCCCGGTTGGCGAGGTACCAGTCGACGGTCCGCCGGAGCCCCTCGGCGAAGGGCACCTCGGCCTTGAAGCCGAAGAGGCTGGCCGCCCGCGACGGGTCGACCCGCCGGCGGGGCTGGCCGTCGGGTTTCGAGGTGTCCCAGCGGATCTCACCCTGGAAGCCGGTGGCGCCGGCGACCATCCCGACCAGCTCGCGGATCGGGATCTCCTCGTCGGTGCCGAGGTTGACCGGCTCGTCGCCGTCGTAGTGCTCGGCGGCGAGCACGATGCCCTCGGCGGCGTCGTCGACGTAGAGGAACTCCCGCGACGCCGAGCCGGTGCCCCACACCTGGATGTGATCGGCGCCCGACTCGCGGGCCTCGACGCACTTGCGGATCAGCGCGGGGATGACGTGGCTGACCTCGGGGTGGAACTTGTCGCCCGGCCCGTAGAGGTTGGTGGGCATCAGGTAGATGACGTTCTGGCCGTATTGCGCCCGGTTCGCCTGCGCCTGCACGAGCTGGGCGAGCTTGGCGATGCCGTAGGGCGCGTTGGTCTCCTCGGGGTAGCCGTGCCACAGCGAGTCCTCGCTGAACGGCACCGGCGTGTGCTTCGGGTAGGAGCAGATCGTGCCGACCACCACCGTCTTCGGCGTGCCCGCGAGGCGGGCCTGCTCGATCACGTACGTGCCCATCAACAGGTTGTCGAGGTACAGGTCGGCGGGCCGGGCCATGTTCGCCCCGATGCCGCCGACCCGGGCGGCCAGGTGGATGACCAGGTCCGGCCGCTCGGCGTCGAACATGCGCGCCACGTCGTCGGGCCGGCGAAGGTCGTACTGGCCGGATCCCAGGCCGACGACCCGGTCGGCCCCGCGCTCCCGCAGCCGCTCGCACAGGGCCGCGCCCAGGAAGCCCCGGCCGCCGGTGACGACCACCCTGCGGCCCGCCCACTGAGCCACCGCGCCACCGCCGCTGTCGGGGACGGCGCTCGCCCCGGGCTCGCCGGCGGCGGATCCGGTCGACCGACCGGGCATGGCGTCGTCGGGCCGCGGGCCCCTCGTCGAGTCGACCATGGCGTGCCATCGTACCGTCGCGCCCACCGGGGCCGGATGCGGTGGTCCGTCGCCGGCGCCGACCGGGCGCGCCCCCGACCCCGCGTGCGAGGATGCGCGGTCATGCGTGTGGCGGTCGTGCTCGAGCAGTGCTGGCACCGGGTGCCCGGCGGCACCGCGCGCGCCGCGCTCGAGCAGGTGGCGGCCGTCGCGTCCCGGGGGCGGGATGCCGGTGAGGCGTCGACCCCGGCCGACGACCTCGTCCAGGTGGGCGTGGCGGCCAGGCACGCGGGTCCTCCCCCCGACCCCTGGCGGCCGACGATCCCGGTCCGCCATCTCGGGCTGCCCCGCCGGCTTCTCTACCCGGCGTGGCACCGGTGGCGGCGCCCGCCGGTCCAGCGGGCGACCGGACCGGTCGACGTGATCCACGCGACCGGCTACGCGGTGCCGCCCCGCAGCGCGCCGCTGGTGGTGACGCTCAACGACCTCGCCTGGCGCCACGACCCCGGCAACTTCACCCCCCACGGCGTGCGCTTCTTCGAGTCGGCGCTGCGCTGCACGCTGTCCGACGCCGACCTGGTGCTGTGCCCCTCGCGTGCGACCCTGGCCGACTGCCGGGCCGCGGGCGTGGAGCCGGCCCGCCTGCGCCACGTGCCCCTCGGCATGCGCCTGGCGACCGTCAGCGACGAGGACGTGGGCCGGGTTCGGCAGCGCTATGGCCTGGGGGACCGCTTCATCCTGACGGTCGGCACGCTCGAGCCCCGAAAGAACCTGGGGCGCCTGCTGGACGCCTTCGCCCTCCTGCCGCAGCGGGACGTCACCCTGGCGGTGGTGGGGCCCGACGGGTGGGGCGAGTCGCTCGGCCCCCGCATCGAGTCGCTCGACGGCAGGGCGCGCCTGCTGGGCTTCGTGCCGCAGGCCGACCTCGCGCCGCTCTACCGCGCGGCCGCCGCGGTCTGCTACCCGAGCCTGCTCGAGGGCTACGGTCTCCCCGTGGCCGAGGCACTGGGAGCCGGTGCCGCGGTCGTGACCTCCGCCGGCACCGCGACGGAGGAGCTCGTGACCGGCGGTGCCGGCCTGGCGGTCGACGCCCGCGACGTGGATGCGATCGCCGGTGCGCTGGCATCGGTGCTCGACGACGACGACCTCGCGGAACGGCTGCGCCGTGCGGGGCTCGCCCGCGCCGCCCGGACGACCTGGGACCTCACGGCCGAGCGGACGGTCGCCGCCTACCGGGAGGTGGCGTAGATGCCGAGCCGGGTGGGCATCAACCTGCTGTGGCTCGTCCCGGGCGCGGTCGGAGGGAGCGAGGAGGCAACGGTCGCCCTGCTGCGGGAGATCGCGTCCCTCGCACCCGATGACGTCCGCTACCTGCTGTTCGCGCTCCCGGCCTTCGCTGCGGCCCACCCCGCGCTCGCCGCGGCCTTCCCCGTCGAGCTGGCGCCGCTCGACGGCCGGTTCAAGCCTCTGCGGGCCGCGGCCGAGAACAGCTGGCTGGCCACGAAGACACGCCGCGCCGGGCTCGACATGGTGCACCACATGGGAGGTGTGATGCCGGTGCTCCGGCGCTGCCCCGGGGTGCTGACCATCCACGATCTCCAGCCGTTCGAGATGCCGGAGAACTTCTCCGGCACGCGGCGGGGCTACCTGCGGCACCTCGTCCCGCGGTCGGTCCAGCGTGCCGAGCTCGTCCTGACCCCCAGCGAGTTCGTGCGCCAGACCGTCATCGACCGCTTCGGCGTGGCACCCGAGCGCGTGCGGGCGACGCCGTGGGGCGTCGAGGAGGCTCGCGTGAACGTGACCGTCGCCGAGGTGCAGGCCCGCTACGGGCTGCCGCGCCGCTGGTTCGTGCTCCCCGCGGTCACCTGGCCGCACAAGAACCACCTCATGCTGATCCGGGCGTTCGCCACGGTGGCGGCGCGGGAGCACGACGTGGTGCTCGTGCTCACCGGCGCCCCGGCGCAGGCCGAGCAGCAGGTCCGCGACGAGATCCTCCGCCTGGGGCTGCGGGGCCGCGTCCGCCGGACGGGGCGGATCCCCCGGCGGGACGTGCTGGCCATCGTGCGGGGCGCCGTGGCCCTCACGTTCCCGTCGCGCTACGAGGGGTTCGGCCTCCCGGTGCTCGAGGCGATGAGCCAGGGGACCCCGGTGGTGGCCGCCGCCGCGACGGCGCTCCCGGAGGTGGTGGCGGGCGCGGGCCGGCTGATCGATCCCGACGACACGGAGGAGTGGGCGGCCGTGATGCTGCAGCTGCTGGGCGACGGCGACGAGCGGGAGCGACTCGCCGCCGCCGGCCTCCTGCGGGCCCGCGACTTCACCTGGGCGGCATCCGCCCGGATGACCGTCGACGCCCATCGCGACGCCCTGGCAGGAGCGACCCCGTGAACCTCCTCGTGCTCTGCCCGCACTTCGCCCCCGACGTGGCGCCCACGGGGGCGGTGATGACCAGCATCGCCGAGGGTCTCGCCGAGCGGGGCCACACGCTCCACGTCGTCACGTCGCTGCCCTGGTACCAGCACCATCGGGTCGAGCCCGGATGGGAGGGCCGGTTGGTGCGGCACGAGGACGTCGCCTGGGGCCGCATCAGCCGCGTGTACCCGTTCCCCACCGACAAGACGAACATCCCGGCGCGTGCGCTCGCCTTCGCGGGCTTCACCGCCCTGGGTGGGGCGCTGTCGCTCGCCGCGGACGAGGCCGGCCGGCCCGACGCGGTGCTGGCGATGTCGCCACCGCTCACGCTGGGCGCCGCCGGCTGGGCGGCGGCACGGCGCTGGCGGGTGCCGTTCGTGTTCAACATCCAGGACGTCTTCCCCGACGTGGCCGTCGAGCTGGGAGCCATCACCAGCCCGAAGCTGATCGCCGCCGCGTCGTCGCTCGAGCGGTGGACCTACCGGCGGGCGGACGCGGTGACCGTGCTGTCCGACGACGTGCGCGACAACCTGGTGGAGAAGCTCCACGACAGCGTGGACGAGCCGCTCGACAGGGTGCGGGTCATCCCGAACTTCGTCGACACGGCGAGGATCGTGCCCGCCGATCCCGAGGCGGGGCGGTATCGCGCCGAGCACGGGCTCGGCGGCAAGCGGGTGGTGATGTACGCGGGGAACGTGGGCTTCTCCCAGTCGCTCGACCTGGTGCTCGCCGCGGCCCGGGCCCTGGCCGAGAGGACCGACGTGGCGTTCGTGATCAACGGGGGCGGCTCGGCCCGGAGCGAGCTGGAGGCCCGGGCGAGGGGCCTCGACAACGTGCGGTTCGTGGGCTTCCAGCCGGCCGAGCGCCTGCCCGAGGTGCTGGCGGCGGGGGACATCCACGTGGTCCCGTTGCGGCAGGGCCTGGCCCGCTCCAGCGTCCCGTCGAAGATCTACTCGGTGCTCGCGGCCGGCCGCCCGGTCGTGGCCAGCGTCGACGAGGGCACGGAGGTGGCCCGGGTCGTCGAGAAGGCCGGCGCGGGCCTCGCGGTGCCCCCGGACGATCCGGCGGCGTTCACCGGTGCGGTCACCCGGCTCCTCGACGACCCGGAGGGGGCGGCGGTGATGGGGCGGGCCGGTCGGGCCTTCATCGAGGGCTGGGCGTCGCCCGCCGCCATCGCGGCACGCTACGAGGCCCTGTTCGAGGAGCTGCGGGCCCGGCGGGGCTGACCCAGGTTCCGTCGTCGGCCCACCGACACGATACGGTGGGTCCTTCATGGGCAAGGCTTCGTCCGCCAAGAAGGTCGCACGTGCGGCCGGGACCGGGGCCCGGTCGTCGAAGCGCCGCAACCTGGTGTTCCCGGGCGCGATCGCCGCGATCGTGGTGCTCGGCATCGCGTTGATCGTCATCGCCGCCGGCGACCGCAGGTCGGAGGCCGACGTGCGGCCCATCCTGGGTGACCACTGGCACGCCGCGTACGGCTTCTACGTCTGCGACGGCTTCCAGCCGCACCTCGACACCTTCGAGGGTCGGGCGGGCATCCACACGCACGGCGACGGCGTCATCCACATCCACCCCTACTCGTCCTCGGGGACCGGCGAGAACGCCACGATGAGGACCTTCCTCGAGGACGCGGACGCGGAGCTGTCCGACGACACCCTCCGCATCGGCGACGAGTCCTGGACCGAGGGGGACCAGACCTGCGGCGACCAGGAGGCCGAGCTGGTGGTCGCCCACTGGGAGAACGTCCAGACCAACGACGGGGATCCGGAGATCCTCGACAGCGACCTCGACGGCATCCACTTCACCGAGGACGCGGCCGGGTACACGATCGCGTTCGTTCCCGAGGGCACCACCGACATCCCGAAGCCGCCCACCGCGGGGAACCTCGCAGAGCTCGGCGCGGTGGACGCGGGTGGACAGGTCCCGGCGGAAGGCGACGAGGGTGTGCCCCCGGGAGCGGAAGGCGACGGCAGCCAGCCCGAGGCGCC
>JBKHJZ010000182.1:0-6367 GCA_046537875.1 Acidimicrobiia bacterium
CGCTACGCGTCGACCAGGGCGAGCTGGCCGGCGTGGTAGCGACGCTTGCACAGCGACCGCTGCAGCTTGCCCGAGCTCGTCTTCGGCAGGGTGCCGGCCGCCACCAGCACGATGTCGCGCGCCGGCACGCCGACGACCTCGCGGGTGCGCTCGGCGACCCGGCGGCGGAGCGCCACGAGGTCCTCGGCCTTCGTCTCGGCCACCACCACCAGCGACTCGCGCCCGCGGTCGCCCGGTACGCCGAACGCGATGACGTTGCCCGCCCGGACGCCCTCGAGCGTGCCGACCGTCCGCTCGACGTCCTCGGGGAACACGTTGCGCCCGCCGACGATGATCACGTCCTTGATGCGCCCGCACATCACCAGCTGGCCGTCGATCGTGTACGCGAGGTCGCCGGTGCGGAGCCACCCGTCGTGGAACAGCTCGGCGTTGGCGGCGCGGCGCCGGTAGTAGCCGGGCGTGACCGAGGTGCCCCGGACCTCGAGCTCGCCCACCTCCCGCTCGCGCAGCGGGGTGCCGGTCTCGGGGTCGACGATCCGGATCTCGAGTCCCGGCACCGGCCGGCCGAGCAGCGGGAGCCGGCGGCTGCCGGGCTCCCCGGGCGCGGCCGGCGCCGCGTAGCGCTCGGTCTCGAGGACCCGCCGGTCGACGCAGTCGGTGACCATGCCCGACATCGGCTCGGGGAACGTGCCCCCGATGGCCAGCTCGGCCATGCCGAAGGCGGGGAACACCGCGCCGGGCCGCAGGCCGTGGCGCGCCGCGGCGGCGACGAACGCCTCGACCTGGTCGGGGTCGATGGGCTCGGCGCCGTTGAGCGCGACGCGGACCCGCGAGAGGTCGAGCCCCTCGGCGCGCTGCAGCGCCCGGGTGGCGAGCACGTACGAGAAGTTGGGCCCCGCGGTGGCGGTGCCGCCGTAGGTCGACAGCCACTCCATCCAGCGCAGGGGCCGGGCCAGGAAGTCCTGCGGGGCACCCAGCACCAGGGCGGTGCCGGTCGACATCGGCAGCGTCAGCAGGCCGACCAGCCCCATGTCGTGGTAGAGCGGCAGCCACGACACGAGCACGTCGTCGTCCACGTCGAGCGACGCCGCCTCGGCGATCGCGTCGAGGTTGGCCAGCAGCACCCGGTCGGGCAGCATCACCCCCTTCGGGTCCGAGGTGGAGCCGCTGGTGAACTGCAGGATCGCCAGGCGGTCGGGGTCGTCGGGTGGGCGCCGCCAGTCATCGGCCGACCCGGCGGCGAGGTCCGCGATCGCCACCATCGGGGGGTCCTCGGGCTCGGGGCTCACGAACGCCGCCAGCTCGGGATCGATCACCACCAGCGCGGCGTCGGCGTTGCGGATCCGACGGCGCGTCTGGGCGACGAACTCCTCGATCGATGACAGCCGCATCGGCAGCGGGAGCACCACCACGGTCGCCCCCGCGAGCCAGGTCGCCTGGATCGCCGTGACCAGCTCACGGGTGGTCGGCGAGAGGAGTGCGACGTGGTCGCCGGGGCCGAT
Source organism: Acidimicrobiia bacterium (assembly GCA_046537875.1). Classification (GTDB taxonomy): domain Bacteria; phylum Actinomycetota; class Acidimicrobiia; order Acidimicrobiales; family VFJN01; genus JBKHJZ01. Next base: position 1,503 of record JBKHJZ010000182.1, read on the forward strand.
CCCCCGGGCCTGGAGCACGGCTGCGGCGGCCTTCGCGTCGGCGTGGAGGGTGCGCCACGGCACGACGTCCTCGCCACCACCCACGACGAACGTGATCTCGGTGTCGCGTCGGGCGGCCTGCTCGAGACGTGACAGGAGGCTCGGCATCGAGGGTGTGACTTGCCGCGGGCCTCCGGGGTTACACGGCTCGTGAACCGGGGCGGAAATCGACCTCGGGGACGCGTCGGGCGGGCCGGTACGATGCGCGGCCATGGTCGAGCCGGAGACTCCGTCAGAGCAGCCCGGTGCGCAGCCCGGCGGGCCGGTCGCCGCGCCGCAGGGGGCACCGCGCCTGCGCTACACCGCGGGGCTCGCCGAGGCGATCGAGACCTCCTGGCAGGATCGCTGGGAGCGCGAGGGCACGTTCTTCACGCCCAACCCGGTCGGCGAGCTGAGCACCGGCTTCGAGGCCGTGGCCGACTGCCCCAAGCTCTACGTGCTCGACATGTTCCCCTACCCCAGCGGAGCCGGCCTGCACGTGGGCCACCCGCTGGGCTACATCGGCACCGACGTCTACGCCCGGTACAAGCGCATGACCGGCCACAACGTCATGCACACGATGGGCTACGACGCCTTTGGCCTGCCCGCCGAGCAGTACGCCATCCAGACCGGCCGGCACCCCCGCGTCACCACCGAGGACAACATCGTCACCATGCGCCGCCAGCTGCGGCGCCTGGGCCTGGGCCACGACCCGCGGCGGTCCATCGCCACGATCGACCCCGGCTACTACCGCTGGACGCAGTGGATCTTCCTCCAGATCTTCAACTCCTGGTACGACCCCGAGGCCGACCGGGCCCGCCCGATCGACGACCTGATCGCGGAGCTGGACGCCGGCCGCCGGGCGCCGGGTCCGGGTACCAACCCGACGGGCCGCCCCTGGGCCGAGCTGTCGGCCACCGAGCGTCGCACCGTCGTCGACAACCATCGCCTCGCGTACCTGCACGAGGCGATGGTCAACTGGTGCCCGGGCCTCGGCACCGTGCTGGCGAACGAGGAGGTCACGGCCGAGGGCCGCAGCGAGCGCGGCAACTTCCCGGTGTTCCGCCGCCCGCTGAAGCAGTGGATGCTGCGCATCACCGCGTACGCGGAGCGGCTGCTCGCCGACCTCGACGTGCTCGACTGGCCCGAGCCGATCAAGCTGATGCAGCGCAACTGGATCGGGCGGTCAGAGGGCGCGCAGGTGATCTTCCCCACCGAGGCCGGACCCGGCATCGAGGTGTTCACCACCCGGCCCGACACGCTGTTCGGCGCGACCTACATGGTGCTGGCCCCCGAGCACCCGCTGGTCGACGCGCTGACCGCCGACGCCTGGCCCGACGGGACCCCCGACCGCTGGACCGGCGGGCACGCGACGCCCCGCGACGCCGTCGCCCGCTACCGCGACGAGGCCAGCCGGCGGACGGACGTGGAGCGTCAGGTCGAGTCGCGCACCAAGACCGGCGTGTTCGTCGGCTCCCACGCCACCAACCCCACCACCGGCGAGCCGATCCCGGTGTTCATCGCCGACTACGTCCTCATGGGCTACGGCACGGGGGCGATCATGGCGGTGCCGGGGCAGGACGAGCGCGACTGGACCTTCGCCGAGGCGTTCGGCCTGCCCATCGTCCGCACCGTGCAGCCGCCGGACGGGTGGGAAGGCCGCGCCTACGTGGGCGAGGGTCCGGCGATCAACTCGGCCAACGACGAGGTGAGCCTCGACGGCCTCGGCGTGGACGAGGCCAAGCGCACGATCATCGGGTGGCTGGAGGCGAAGGGCCTCGGCGAGGGAACGGTCACGTACCGCCTGCGCGACTGGCTGTTCAGCCGCCAGCGGTTCTGGGGCGAGCCGTTCCCCATCGTCTACGACCCCGACGACGGGCTGCCGCGGGCGCTGCCGGACGAGATGCTGCCGGTCGCCCTGCCCCACATCGAGGACTACTCGCCCCGCATGGCGCCCGACGACGACACCTCCGAGCCCGAGACGCCGCTGTCGCGGGCGACCGACTGGGTGGAGGTGACGCTGGACATCGGCGAGGGGCCCAAGCGCTACCGCCGCGAGACCAACACGATGCCCAACTGGGCGGGATCGTGCTGGTACGAGCTGCGCTACCTCGATCCGACGAACGACAAGGCGTTCGTCGACCCCGAGAACGAGCGCTACTGGATGGGGCCCCGGTGGCCGGGCGACTGCGGTGGCGTCGACCTGTACGTCGGGGGCGCGGAGCACGCAGTGCTGCACCTGCTGTACGCCCGGTTCTGGCACAAGGTGCTCTACGACCTGGGCCACGTCTCGTCGTACGAGCCGTACCGGCGCCTGTTCAACCAGGGCCTGATCCAGGCCTTCGAGTACGTCGACCGCCGGGGCATGTACGTCGACGCCCACGAGGTCGTCGAGCGCGACGGCACGTTCTGGTACGGCGACGAGCAGGTCCAGCGGCAGCTCGGCCGCATGGGCAAGAGCCGCAAGAACGCCGTGGCGCCCGACGAGCTGTACGCCGACTACGGCGCCGACACGCTGCGGCTGTACGAGATGTCCACGGGCCCTCTCGACCAGAGCCGCCCGTGGGACGCGAGCGCCGTCGTCGGCGTCTACCGGCTGCTGCAGCGCGTGTGGCGCAACATCCTCGACGAGGAGACCGGCGAGGTCACGGTGGCCGACGGCGCGCCCGCCGACGACACGCGTCGGGTGCTCCACCGCACGATCGACGCCGTGCGGTCCGGCATGGACTCGCTGCGGTTCAACGTGTCGGTGGCGAAGATCACCGAGCTCAACAACCACCTCACCGCCCGGTATCCCGAGGGGGGCGTGCCACGCGAGGTGGCCGAGGCGCTCGTCCTGCTGCTGGCGCCGCTGGCGCCGCACGTCAGCGAGGAGCTCTGGTCGCGGCTGGGCCACGACGCCTCGCTGGCCCGGCACCCGTTTCCGGAGGCCGACCCGGACCTGCTGGTCGACGAGACGATCGAGATCCCGGTGCAGATCGACGGCAAGCTGCGGGCCCGCGTGACGGTGACCGCCGATGCCACAGCCGACGACCTGGAGGCCGCCGCCCGGGCGACCGAGCGGGTGGCGGCGCTGCTGGCCGACCGGACCGTCCGCAAGGTCGTCACGGTGCCGGGACGCCTGGTGAACTTCGTGACGCGGTGAGGACTCGACGCCCCAGCACACGGGGGATTTGAGGGGTCACCGGGCTCTGGTAGTGTGGCGGCTCCCCCACGGGGCTATAGCTCAGTTGGTAGAGCGCTTCCATGGCATGGAAGAGGTCAGGGGTTCGATTCCCCTTAGCTCCACGTCGTCCCATGCCACGCGGGGGACGTCGCTCCAGAGGCGTTCGAGCTCGTAGTAGTCGCGGGTCTCGTCCAGGAAGACGTGCACGACCACGTCGCCGTAGTCGAGCAGGACCCAGTGCCGGTCTTCCAGCCCCTCGACGCGCAACGGCCTCGCCGAGCGGGTCTCGGCCACGACGCGCTCGATCTCGTCGACGATGGCCTTGACCTGCCGCTCGTTGGGCGCCGAGGCGATGACGAACTCGTCCGACACCACCATCACCTCGGCCACCTCGAGGATCACGACGTCGCGTGCCCCCTTGGCGTCGGCGGCGCGTGCCGCGGTCACGGCCAGCGCCCGGGCCTCTGCTCGTTCGGTGCTCTCAGTCAGGTCTCCTGCCCTTCGATCCGATCCCGGGCGTCCGCCCCGAGGATCACGGTCACGTCCAGCTCCTCGTCGGGGACGGCCAGCCCACCGCGGGGCGCGTCTACCTGCTCGACATCGCCCACGCCGAGGGCCAGTCCGAGCCGCTCGGCCGCCTCCCGCTGCCCGGGGAGCCGATGGATCACGCGGGTCGTCGCCTCCGAGAACGACGGCCCGTTGCCCACGATCGTGATCTCGGCGCCGGAGCGCACGAGCCGCCGGGCCGCCGCGGTCGTCAGCGTGTCGTCGGTGGTGCCGTTCAGCAACCGGACCCGCACGCGGGCGCCCGGCGCCGGCGACACCGGGAACGGGATGGTGCGACTGACCAGATCGGCCGTGCGCTCGCGGTCGGGCCGCCACCGCACGTCGCCGTCGTCCCGCTGCTCGGTCACGGGCAGCGGCGCCGTGGTGAGGTCCCCCGCCGCGAACCCCCGAACGAACCGGCCGATGCCCACCTCGACCTCCCCGGGCACCGCGTGGTCGCCGCCGGCCCCGACGGCGGCCACCCACGACGACCAGAAGCCGGCCGCCCGCTCCAGCCTGTCGAGCTCGGTCTCGTCGTCGCCGAGCGCAGCCAGGTACCGGCCGACGTCGCCGGCGGCGAGCTCCACCTCGCCGCCGGGGAACCCGACCACGGCCCCCCGCGGCTCGACCGTCACCGGCGCCACCGGAGCGACGAGGCTCGCCCACCGCCGGTCGTCCACCACCACGGACTCGGCGATGTCGACGACCAGCATCTCCTCCAGCGCGCCGACGGCAGCCTCGGCCCCGCCCCGCGCGTAGGCGTCGGCGAGCGTGGTCTCCGCACCCTCGAACGGCACCACCGTCGACGGGGGGACGAGCACCGCCGCGCCGCCCTCGTCGCCGGCGTTCAGGCTCAGCAGCGTGATCCCGACCAGCTCTCCGCCGCCGGGCTGCACCACGGCGAGCGTGGGCGTGGGTTCGACGTACGCCTGGTATCCCGGCTCGTCCGGGCTGGCGGTCGGCTCGACGTACCGCCCGGCGGTGCTGTCGCGGACCAGCGAGACGGCGCCGAGCACGAGCGCCACCCCGGCCGCCGCGAGCAGGCCCATCGCCACCAGAACCCCTGCCCGGCGGCGCCGCAGCCGGCGCGGCCCGCGCCTGCGCCGGCGGTCCCGGGACCCACGAGCCGCCGGCC
>JBKHJZ010000036.1:0-24000 GCA_046537875.1 Acidimicrobiia bacterium
CCGGCCGCCGTCAGCCCGTGCCGCCCCACCAGGCGGTGATCTCGCGGTGGACGTGCGGGTGGTTGGCGAGCGCGATGTGGTTGATCCGGGGAAGGCGCCGCAGGGTGACGTGGGGGAGCAGCGCCGGCTCGTCGTCGACGGGTCGCCCCTCGGTGCTCACCGCTGACACGAGACCGTCGCCGAGCACCCGGTCGACGAGCTCGAGGCTGGTGCCGCCCGGCAGCGCGGCGAGCGTGCCGCCCACGACGAGGATCTCGGCGCGGCGGGGCACGTGGACGCGATGCCGCCGCGGAGGCTCGGTGGCGGCGGGGTCGCGCTCGAGCCAGTCCTCGTCGAGCACCGCTCCCCAGCGGAGGTCCTTGATGCCGTCGCTGCGGCGGTCGATCCCGGAGCCGACCAGGCGCGTGATGGGGACGGGCACCGACCAGAGGGCGGCGCTGACGAGGTTCGCGATCACCTCGAGGGTCGCGCCGCGGTTCGGCGTGCCGAGCAGCACGATCCGCCGCACCCGGGCCGGCCACGGTCCCCGGCGCCGCAGCCGGTCGCGCACGGTGCCGCTGTGTCTGCCGTAGTGGCAGGCGCTCCGGACCACCAGGCCGCCCATGCTGTGGCCGATGAGACCGATCTCCCGCACGCGCACCGGCCACGCCCGGACGAGGCGCTGGAGCGCCGCGGCGAGCTCGCGCCCGTTGGTCGAGATGTGCAGGCCGGTGTTGTAGCGGACGTACACGGGGGTCACGCCGTGCTCGGCGGCCAGCAGCTCGCCGTAGGTGAGCCGCGGCCGCCCCGCGAACCGCCACACCGTCTCCGACGACATCAGGCCGTGCACGAGAACGCAGAGCCTGGGGCCGGCGTCGGGCAGGGCCCGCCCGAGCGCCTCGCGCTCGAGCGGTAGCTCGTCGCCCGCCCGGGTGCGGAAGGACAGGGGGACGGCGAGGGAGGATCCCTGCTCGGCCAGCTCGTCGCCGATCAGGCCGTTGAGCACCGCGCGGACGTCGGCGGCCCGGCCGGGGAACGACCTGAGGAGCTGGATCGCCAGCTCCACCGTGGCCGATGCCCGGAGCGGGCCGAGGGGCCCGAGGCGGTCGACCTCCCCTGCCACCCGGCCGAGCCTACGTGCCGGGCCGCTCGCGGCGGCGATCCGAGGGGAGGATGTCCGGCCCGGGGCCCCCGCCCGCTCCCGCACCCCCCGAGCTCAGGCTGCGGCGACCTCGGCCGTGGTGGGGTCGATGATCGCCCGCACCTGCAGCGCCGTGTCGCAGGGGAAGCCCCCGGCCCGGGCGTGCTCGGCGATGGTCTGTGCGTCGTCGGCGATGTAGACGCAGAACAGCTTGTCGTCGGTCACGAAGCTGTGGAGCCACTGGGCGCGGCCCGCCATCGAGTCGAGCACCTCGTTCGACTTCGTGGCGATGTCCCGCAGCTCGGTGGCGCTCAGGGCGCCGGCTACGGCGACCAGCACCGGGTCGGCGGCGCCCGTCCCGCCTCGTGCGTCCCGATCACCACGCTGTTCGACCCCCCGCCGTGGGACACCCTGCCGGTCGTGCGCCACGGTGCCGGCGGTGATCGCACCGACATCGTGTGCGGCTACCTCCAGGGCGACGACCCGTTGTTCGATCCCGCGATGAGAGCCCTGCCGCCGGTCCTGGTGGTGCGGCCCCCCGACGGGCCCGCGGCGCGCTGGGTCGAGTCGAGCATCAGCTACGCCCTGGCCGCGGGCTCCGCCTCGCTGCCGGACGATCCTCCCTCCACCCGGCTCCCCGAGCTGCTGCTGGTGGAGGTGCTGCGCCTGCACCTCTCGTCGGCCCCGGCCGGTGACCGGGGATGGATCGCCGCGCTCCGCGACCCGGTCCTCGCGCCCGCGCTCGCGCAGCTCCACGCCGCCCCGGACCGCAAGTGGACCGTGGCCGAGCTGGCCGCCGGGGCCGCGGCGTCCCGGTCGCTCCTCGATCAGCGGTTCCGCGAGGTGCTGGGTCGATCACCGATCCGCTATCTGACCGACTGGCGGATGCACGTCGCCGAGAACCTCCTCAGCAGCACCGACCAGGGCGTGGCGCAGATCGCCCGCCGGGTGGGCTACGACTCCGAGGAGGCCTTCAGCCGTGCCTTCAAGCGCAGCCACGGCACCCCGCCGAGCGCGTGGCGCGCGGTCAACCGGGCGTCGGTCTGAGGGGCTCACCGCCGCCGGCGCAACCCGGTGGCCGCCCCGCCGCCGTGTGACGGCTGGGTGACGATCGGCCGACGCGGTCGCCCCGCAGGGGTACGGTGCCCGCATGGGCTCGTGGCGGCGCCGCCCCGAGGTGGGCGAGCCCGGCTCGCCCCCGCCGCTGCCGTTCCTCCCGGGGGAGGTGTCGAACGGCGAGTTCGTTCCCCGGGCTCCCACCACGCGCGACCGCGACGTCGTGCGGGCCACGTTGCTGCGGGCCTCCGAGGCCGCCGACCGGCTCGGCATGGATCGCCGGCGGTTCCTGCAGACGGCCGGGGGGATGGCGGCGATGCTCGGGGTCGTCAACCTCGCGGCCTGCTCCTCCGGTGATGGTGGGGGGCGGTCGGCCCCGGCCACGGGCTCCACCACGCCGTCGAGCCGTCCCGGAGGCACGTTCGACGTGCCGGAGCCCGAGGACGAGGCGGCCTGCGAGGAGGCGCTCGGGGACCGGGGCGAGTTCATCTTCGACGTCCACACCCACCACGTGATGCCCGACGGGCCGTGGCGGCAGAACGCCCCCCGGATCGAGGACATGATCCTGGGGCTCGTCCCCGAGGGCTGCACGGAGGCCGATCCCCTCGTCTGCGTCGACCGCATCGCCTACCTGCACGACATGTTCCTGGCGAGCGACACGACGGTGGCCATGCTCTCGGACGTGCCCAACTCGGGCCCCGACGACGCGCCGGTCCCGTTCCGGGACGCCGTCGGCACCCAGGAGCTCGCCGACCGGCTCACCTCGGGCGGAGCCCCGCGCCTGCTGGTCCACGACGTGATCGCGCCGAACTTCGGCGAGCTGTCGGAGCGCCTCGACGGGATGGCCGCCACGGCCGACACCGGCAACGTGGCCGCGTTCAAGGTGTACACGGCGTGGGGGCCCGGCGGGCAGGGCTTCGCCCTCGACGACCCGGCCATCGGGCTCCCGGTGGTCGAGCAGGCCCGGGACCTCGGGGTGCGGGTGATGTGCGCGCACAAGGGCCTGCCGCTGCTCGAGTTCGACAGCGGCCACAACGGGCCCGCCGACATGGTGTCGTGCGCCGCCCAGTACCCGGACATGGACTTCGTCGTCTACCACTCGGCCTACGAACGGCAGACGGTCGAGGGGGCGTACGACCCGGCCGATGCGGCCACCGGGGTCAACTCGCTGGTGAAGGCCATGCAGGACCACGGCATGAGGCCCAACGGCAACGTGTGGGCCGAGCTCGGCACGACCTGGCGCGAGGTGATGAGCGACCCCGACCAGGCGGCCCACACGCTCGGCAAGCTGCTCGTGCACGTCGGCGAGGACAGGGTGATGTGGGGTACCGACGCCGTCTGGTACGGCTCGCCGCAGCCGCAGATCATGGCGTTCCGCGCCTTCCGGATCACCGATGAGTATCAGGAGCGCTTCGGCTACCCGCCGCTCACCGACGAGGTGAAGGCCAAGATCCTGGGCCTGAACGCCGCCGAGCTGATGGGGCTCGACGCGGAGGCCACCAGGTGCGCGCTCGACGCCGACGGCCTCGCCCGGGCTCGTGCCGAGGTCCGCCAGCTGGCGGCGACCGGGGAGCTTCCGGCCCTGTGGCGGCCGCGCGGACCCGTCACGCGGCGCGAGGTGCTCAGCTGGCTCGCGGCGCCCCAGACCCGATGGACGCCCTGGTGACGCACACCCAGCGTGACGGTTGACATACCGACGGTCACGGCGGACGATGGGGGCAGCGGGCGCTGGGAGGTGCCATGAGACGAGTGCTGGTAGGCGTGGGGGTCCCGGTTGTCCTGCTGCCCCTGTGGGCCTCGCCCGGGGCGGCCGGGCTGCTCGATGCGACCGAGCCGGTCCAGGTGACGGGGGCCTCGCCGTTCGACCCCGGATGCGGTCTCACCCCGGTCGACGAGAGCTCGATGGTCTTCACCGACAGCGAGGTCGAGCCCTGGGTCGACGTCAGCCCGGCGGACCCCGACATCGTCGCCGGGATGTGGCAGCAGGACCGCTGGAACGACGGGGGCGCCAGGGGCAACGTGATGGCCCTGAGCGTCGACGGTGGGTCGAGCTGGACCACGCTGGTCCCGCCGAACATCACCGAGTGCACGGCCGACCCCGACGCCGCCTCCGGTGACTTCGCCGTCTTCGACCGGGCCTCCGACCCCTGGCTGTCGTTCGCGCCCAACGGGGATCTCCACCTGATGCACCTGGTGTTCGATGCCGATCTCCCCGAGGACCGGCCGGGCGCCATCTCGGGCCGCAACGGGATGGTGGCGCAGAAGGTGCCGGCCGCCGCACTGGCCGACGGTCACGTCGCCGACGACGAGTGGGAACCACCGATCCTGCTGGCGCTCGATGAGACCGGCGACCTCCACGACAAGAACACGATGACCGCCGATCCCACCGTGCCGGACGGCAGCCACGTGTACGCGGTGTGGGACGTCCTGAGCCTGAACGAGGGCACCAAGCGCAATCCCGACCGGGGGACGTTCGGCGGGGGGCTCGCGTTCAAGGGCGCGGCCGTCTTCACCAGGACCACCGACGGCGGCGAGACCTGGGAGCCGATCCGCACCCTCTACGACCCGGGCGGCATCAACCAGACCATCGGCAACCAGATCGTCGTGCTGCCGGACGGGACCCTCGTCGACGTGTTCAACGAGATCCTGAACTTCCGCAACAGCGACGGCGGGCCGCAGTTCGACTTCAACCTGGCGCTCAAGCGCTCGGCGGACAAGGGGACCACCTGGAAGCCCAGCGGTCAGCCCATCCGGGCGGCCAAGATGCTCCCCCGGACGCTGTTCACCCCGTTCCCGTTCGTCGGTGTCTACGACCCGGACGTCAGCGGCAACGCCACGCTCGACGGCGCCAATGCGGCACGTACCGCCGACGTGATCCCCGAGGTTGCCGTCGATCCGAACAACGGCAACCTCTACGCGGTCTGGCAGGACGCCCGGTTCAGCGCCGTGGAGGCCGGCGGCTTCGGCGATCCGACCCGGCTGATCGACGAGATCGCGTTCTCGATGTCGACCGACGGTGGCCTCACGTGGTCGGCGCCGATCAAGGTCAACCAGACGCCCACCACCGAGCCGCTCGGCGACCGGCAAGCGTTCATCCCGATGGTCCGGGTGAACGACGACGGGGTCGTGGCCGTGAGCTACTACGACTTCCGCAACAACACCCCGGGCGACGGCATCGGCGGCACCGACCAGTTCGTGGTCCACTGCCACGCCGACTGCGCGAACCCGGCAAGCTGGACGCCGGACGACGAGGTCCGCGTGACCGACTCGCCGTTCGACCTCCGCGAGCTCCCGTTCGCGGGCGGGTACTTCCCCGGCGACTACGTCGGGTTCGGTACCGACGGCCAGGACTTCCTGCCGTTCTTCACGCAGAGCGCCGCTCCCGACCCGGCGAACCAGTACGCCTCGCGGGTGTCGGTCGCCGGGTGATCGCCCCGGTGCGACGCCGGCCATGGCCGACCCGCCCGGTCGGCCGTGGCCGGGCCGGTCATCGGGTTCTGCATGGGCGGCGGCTACGCCTCCTCCTCGGGTCGACCCGCCGCCGCATCGTCTCCTTCTTCGACGCGCACCTGCGTGCCTGACGGACCGTCCGCCCTGGCGTCCACCGGCGTCGTCGAGCTGGGAGACTTGGGGCCATGGCGGTCGAGGGAGGTCTCGGGCGTCCGGCATCGGGGGAGGCGGACGCACCCGTGCGCTCGAGGGCGAGCGTGGAGCTCTACGCCACGCTCGTGATGGCGGTGGCTGCGGTGCTGACCGCGTGGAGCGCCTTCCAGAGCGCCAAGTGGAGCGGCCTGCAGGCGATCGCCTTCAACGAGGCCTCGGCGGCCCGCATCGAGTCCTCGCTGGACTTCACCGAGGCGGGCCAGCAGACGACGATCGATGTCATCACCTTCCTGCAGTTGCTGGAGGAGTTGCGCACCGGCGTCTTCGACGACCCGCAGGCGCGGACCGAACTGGAGGCCTCCGGCTACGCACCCGATCCCGACACGGCGGCGGGCTTCCTGTTCGAGCGCCTCCGAGGTGAGTTCCGGCCGGTGGTCCGCGCCTGGTTGGCCGAGCACCCCGTCGCGAACGCCGAGGCCCCACCGACGCCGTTCTCCATGGACAAGTACCGGTTGGCGGCGGTCGAGCGGGGCGAGGAACAACACGCTCGCGCCGAGCAGCGGGCGGCCGACGCCCGCGACGACAACCAGCGGTCGGACAACTACGTGATGACCACCGTCGCCTTCGCGACCGTGCTCTTCTTCGCCGGTGTCAGCACAAAGCTGGTGCGCCCGATCAGCCAGCGCATCGCGCTGGGGCTGGCCCTCGTGACGCTCGTCGGCGCGGTCGTGGTCATCGCCACGTTCCCCGTGGAGGTCTGATGCGCGGTGGCGGGCGCTCTCGCGGCCCTGGTGGTTCTCGCACTGGTGCCGATCCTCACCTCGGCCGGGATGCTCGACACTGACGGGGGGACGCACGCGCCGCCGCCGCGCTTCCCGGGTAGTGCACGGCGTGAGCGGGTAGGACGTGCCGCGGGAGGCATGCCGTGTCGCCGGCGCGGACCGCCGGCCGGCGCCGGCCCTGCGGACAGGAGAGGACCGGATGGAAGCGACGACCCGCTGGCGCTCCGCGACGGCCGTGATCCTGGCCGCCGCCCTCTCCGTGGCCGGGGCGTGCGGCGGCGACGACGGCGGGGGAGAGGAGCCGTCGGGTGACCAGGGGTCGGCGACCCGGGAGGCCGGTACCGGGGGCGGCGGTGGTCAGGACACCGGGACGTTCGAGAACATCCCGGACGTCGTCGACGCGGTCTCGCCGTCGGTCGTCGCCATCTCGACCGGGCCGGGCGAAGGCAGCGGGGTGATCATCCAGAGCGACGGTGTGATCGTCACCAACGCTCACGTGGTGGGCGACGCCGATGCGGTCGAGGTGACGTTCGCGGACGCGTCCCGGGCAGAGGCCGAGGTGGTGGGCGCCGACCGCCTCACCGACCTCGCCGTGCTGCGCGTCGACCGCGACCTGCCCGCGGTCGAGCTCGCCGAGGAGCTCCCCGAGGTCGGCGAGCTGGCGGTCGCCATCGGCAACCCGTTCGGCTTCGAGAACACGGTGACCGCCGGCATCATCTCGGGCCTCGAGCGGGCGATCCCCGGGGCGGCCCAGCAGGCCCCCGGCCTCGTGGACCTGATCCAGACCGACGCCCCGATCTCCCCCGGCAACTCCGGCGGGGCGCTCGTGAACACCGACGGGCAACTCGTCGGGGTGAACGTGGCCTACATCCCGCCGGCCGGCGGTGCGGTGTCGATCGGGTTCGCGATCCCGGCGGCCACGGTCGCGTCGGTCGTCGAGGACCTGCTGGAGGACGGCGAGGCCTCCCACCCCTTCCTCGGGGTGCGCCCCCAGGCGATCACGCCGACGCTGGCCGAGCAGTACGACCTCGCCAGGGAGGAGGGTGTGCTGGTGCTCTCGGCCACCCCGGGCGGGCCGGCGGCCGAGGCCGGGGTCGGCGCGGGCGACATCATCGTCGAGCTCGAGGGCGAGCCCGTGCGGACGGTCGAGGATCTCCTCGGGGCGATCCGGGGCATGGAGCCCGGCGACGAGCTGCAGATGACCGTCGTGAGTGACGGCGAGGAGCGCGAGGTCACGGTGACGCTCGGTGAGCGCCCCGGGGGCGCCTGAGGTATGTACGGGGCGCTCGCCGCCGCGCTCACCGTCACGCTCACCGCGACCGCCGCGGCGACCGCAGCCCGCTGGTTGGCCGCGACCGGGACCCGGCGCCCACTGGCCCCAGCGCGCGCCCTTCCTCGGCGGCGGCGCCCCCGAGACGCACGCCTGGAGCCGGTACCACGCCCGCTACCTGCCGATGACGCTGGTCTTCATCGCCTTCGAGATGGAGACGATGTTCATGTACCCCTGGGCGGTGGTGTTCGTCCGCGAGGGCACGAAGGCGCTCGTCGAGATGGGCATGTTCCTCGGCTTGCTGTCGCTCGGCATCGCCTACGCCTGGCGGGAGGGGGCGTTCCGGTGGCAGTGAGGCTCGCCGGTCCGCTCCGCCACCTGGCCGCCGGCGCCCCGGTGCCGGAGTTCGTGGCCCGGGGGCTCGGGGCCGGGCTCGCCCCGGTGGAGCTGGCCGCGGGTGCCGGCATCGATCCCGTGCTCTCGCCCCGCCTGGCCACGGTGCTGCTTGCCGTGGGGCGGTTCCCCGGGGAGCTCGGTGGTGCGCTGGCCAGGCCCGCGTCGTCTTCGCCGCAGCGGCCGTCGTGGCCGGCTACGCCGCCGGGGCGGGTGGCCGCCCGTCCGGGGAGAGCCGGCGGCGGCGACTCACCCCGGGCCCGCTCGGGTACTGACGTGGTGCAGCATTGCTCCACGGACCCCGACAGAGGAGGGCGCACATGGCCGCCATGAACGAGGACATCGCCGCTCGGGCGAAGCGGAGCGACGCCTTCCGCCGCGAGGTGGTGACCGGCGAGCACAGCCAGGTCGTGCTGATGACCGTGCCGCCCGGCGGCGAGATCGGCGAGGAGGTCCACGGTCACGTCGACCAGACGCTGGTCTTCGTCGAGGGTGAGGGCGAGGCGATCCTCGAGGGAGAGGTCTCCCCCGTGCGGGCCGACAGCCTCACCTTCGTTCCGGCCGGCACCAAGCACAACTTCCGGAACACGGGCTCGGGCCCGCTGCGGCTGTTCACGGTCTACGCACCCCCCGAGCACCCCCCGGGCACGGTCCACCAGACCAAGGCCGAGGCCGACGCCGCCGAGGAGCACGAGGGGTAGCTCTCCAGGGGGGTGGGCCGGCGGGCCCCCGCACTCCGCCTGCCCGGTGCGGGCACCAGCGTTCTGGCACCACCGTTCTGGCAGCGCTGGCTTCGCCGACGGCGACGGACCGCTGCCGGAACGGGGCCGGGTCCCGCACTCCGCCGGCGCACTGCGGGCAGGACGGTTGTGGCAGCGCTGGCTTCGCCGACGGCGATGGACCGCTGCCGGAACGCTGGGAGTCGGCCATCTGGGGTCGGGCAGCAAACCTGTCCAGCAGGTGGCCACTTCTCCCGCGGACGATGGGCTGTGGCGGCGACGGGCGCCGCCGCAGCGACGCACCGAGAGGATGTGCACCATGGACTGGAAGCTGCAGCTGGTGGCGATCCCCGTGTCCGACGTGGACCGGGCGAAGTCGTTCTACGAGCAGGTCGGGTTCAACGTCGACCACGACCACACGGTCAGCGAGGAGCTGCGGTTCGTGCAGCTGACCCCTCCGGGCTCGGCCTGCTCGATCGCCCTGGGCACCGGCATCGTCGACGCCCGCCCCGGCTCGGTGCAGGGCCTGCAGCTCGTGGTGTCCGACATCGAGGCCGCGCACCGGCACCTGGTCGAGCGTGGCGTGGACGCGAGCGACGTGAAGGACTTCCCCTGGGGCCGGTTCGTCTACTTCGGCGACCCGGACGGCAACCGCTGGGCCGTGCAGCAGCTTCCGTCGTGGGGGGGCTGAGCCGGGCGGCGAGCAGCCCGGCTCAGCCCGAGCTCACGCCGGCTGGCGGTCCGGTGCGGGTGCCCGGGCGGCCTCGTCGATCAGGCGGGCGAGCTCGAGCGGGGCGGTGACCATCGGCCAGTGACCGGTGGCGATGGTCGCCGCCTGCCAGCCCGGCGTGCCCGGCGCGATCGGCGGGTCGCCGGGGTCGCCCGCGCAGGCGATGTAGGTGCGGGGCAGGGTCTCGGCGGCGCCGAGGTCGTGGGGAACCCGCTCGCGGTACGTGGCCACCGGGTGGCCGACCCCCCGGTCCCGCAACCACGCCCGGTCGTCGGGCGACAGACCGTGCTCGCCGAAGTTGGCGTCGAGGATCTCGTCGCTCATGACGGGGATGCGCCAGCCGTCGCCCTCCGTCGCCACCAGGTGGCCGATGACCTCCTCGAAGCCCGGTGGCGCCATCTCGAACAGGGTCTTCCCGGGCTCGGGAAGCAGCGCGGCCACGTAGACGAGCCGGGCGATCCGCTCGGGGATCCGGCTCGCGGCGACGGTCGCCGGCACGCCGGCGTACGAGTGGGCGACGAGCACGACGTCCCGGACGTCGGCGACCTCGAGCGCCGCCACGATGTCGGTGACGTGCGTGGTCAGGTCGGTCCCGGCCGAGCCGAGGTGGGCCCGGTCGCCGAAGCCGGTCAGCGTCAGCGGGTGGACCTCGTGCCCGGCGTCGGCGAGCGCCGGTGTGACGCGCTCCCACGCCCAGGCGCCGAGGAACGACCCTCCCACGAGTGCGATCGCGGACATGTCCCTGTGTGCCTCCTCTCCGCCGCCGTGGTGCGGCGGGGAACATGCTCCGGGCAATTGTGGACGGAAACGGTCCGGTTGTAGGTTTTTTCCTCGTGTCGCGCCCGGCGACCCGCGTGCTGGCCCTGCTCGAGATCCTGCAGGATCGGGGTCTGGTCACCGCCGCCGAGCTGGCGGACCGGCTGGAGGTCGACGCCCGCAGCGTCCGTCGCTACGTCACCGCGCTCCACGACCTCGGCATCCCGGTCCGCTCGGTCCGGGGGCGCTACGGCGGCTACCGGCTGGCGCCCGGCTACCGCCTGCCTCCGCTCATGCTCGGCGACGACGAGGCGGTGGCCGTCGCCGTGGCCCTGTCGGCCGCCGGTGAGGGGCGGGACGCCGCCAGCCCGTCGGCGGTCGACCGGGCGCTCGTCAAGCTCACCCGCGTCCTGCCCGCGCCCCTGCGCGAGCGGGTCAACGCGGTGCTCTCGGCCACGGGCGTGCTCGATCCCGCTCGCCGCCCGGTGGTGTCCGACCCGGAGGTGGTGCTCACCCTGGCTGCCGCCGTGCGGGCCCACCGGCGGGTCCGCATCGACCACACCCGGCCGGACGGCGAGCGCACGACCCGCGACGTCGACCCCTACGGGCTCGTCGTCCACGCCGGCCGCTGGTACCTGGTCGCCCACGATCACCTGCGGGACGGCCTGCGCACGTTCCGCGTCGACCGGATCGGCAGCGTTGCCGAGCTGCCCCGCCGGTTCACGCCGCCCGCCCGCCTCGACGCCGTGGCGCACGTGCGCCACAGCCTGACGCTGGGGGCGTGGACCCACCGCACCGAGGTCTGGCTCGACACCGATGCGGAGGGAGCCCGCCGGCGCCTGCCCACGACGGCGGGCGAGATCCACCCGGATCCGGCCGGCGGTGTCGTGCTGGTCAGCGGCGTGGAGGACCTGGCCGGCATGGCACAGATGCTGGCGAGCCTGCCGTGGCGCTTCGAGGTCCGGCGTCCCCCCGAACTGGTCGCTGCGCTCGACGCCCACGTCGCGAACCTGGCGGAGTCGGCCGCCCGCTCCCGCACCTGAGCGGCTCGGTGGGCCGCCGACCAGGGGGTTCCCGCCGCCGATCCCCGGGTCCAAGGTCCCTCGCCTACCTGCCACGTGGCCGTGGCGGTGGGGCCGCCGCCGGGTTTACCACAGTCAGTGATCGGGATCGCGCTCAGAGCGGAGGTGGTCCGATGGCACGTACCCGCAGGCGCCCGACGGCCGCCTTCCTCGTGGCAGGCGGCTTCGCGGCCATCACCCTCATGTGGATGGTCGTCGGCGTGCCGGCGCTCGTGAAGTACCCCACCGACCTCGTCGTCAGCCCCGCGTACGACGGCACGTTCCGGGCGTTCGTCGACCTGTCCACCGCCCCACTCGACGAGCCCATGGAGTGGCCTCTCACGATCGACCGCCGGGTCGAGGCCATCGGCGGCGAGAGCGGCGCCTCGCGGGTGCTCGTGCGGGAGACCATCGAGCAGACGGCGGGCCCGCTGCTCGACACCACCCAGCGGAACGACTACGTGATGGACCGCTCGTCGCTCGAGAACGTGGCCGACGAGCGGGCGTTCGCCTTCGACGAGTCGAACGTCGTCGACCGGTCGGGGGCGTTCCGCCTCAACCTGCCGTTCGACACCGACCGGGGGGAGACCTACCGGGTGTACAAGAACGAGATCGGCGACACCTACACCATGGCTGCGGACCCCGAGGATCCCACCACCGAGACCGAAGGGTTGGAGCTGTCGAACTTCGTCGCCAGCCTGGATGGCGCCCCCCTGACCGACGCCTACCTGGCCGAGCTGAACGAGGTGGTGACGCTGCCGGAGTTGCTCACCCTCGACCAGCTGAAGCCGCACCTGCTCGCGGCCGGGATCGACGTGGACGCAGTGCTGGCCGCGCTGTCACCGGTGCTCGCGCCCGACGACGCCGCCACGCTGACGGCGTTCGCCGCCGAGCCGATCCCCCTGGAGTACGTGCTGTCGTTCGACGGCCGGGCGGCCGTGGAGCCGGTCACCGGCGCCGAGGTGAAGGTGGCCGCCACCGAGTCGATCGGTGCCCGACCCGACCTGTCCGGCCTTCCCGCCCTGCAGGAGGTGCTCGGGAACTACCCGGATGTTCCCGAGGCGGTGGCGGCCGGTTCCGCCCTCGAGGACCTCGCTGCCGACCCCACGATCACCCTCCTCGAGTACGACTACGAGCAGACGCCGGCGTCGGTCGCCGATGTGGCCGACGAGGTGCGCGCCCTGCGGGGACAGGTGCTGCTGGTCAAGGTCTGGATCCCGCTGGCGCTCGGCGCGGTCGCGGTCCTCGCCCTGATCGTGGGTGTGATCCTGACACTGCGCCGTCGTGGGCGGCGCGGCCTGGAGGTCATCGAGCCGCCGGACGTGCCCCTCGAGCACCGGTCCAACGGGCACGTGCGAGTGCCGGCCACCGCAGGAAGGAGCAGTCGATGACCGTGATCGAGCATCCCGCCACTGACCGCGAGGCGACCGGCCCGGAGATGGCGCCGCTGCCGGCGGGCACCCACCTGCTGCAGCCGGTCATGCGCTGGGCCACCGAGCGGCCGGACCGCGCGCTGGCGGCGATCCGGCGGGGCGACGGGTTCGTCGACGTGACGGCCGCCGACGTCTACGAGCGGATCCGCGCGCTGGCCAAGGGCCTGGTGGCCGCCGGGGTCGGGGTCGGGGACCGGGTCGCGCTGATGTCGCACACGCGGCTGGAGTGGCTGGTGGCCGACTACGCGATCATGGCGGCCGGCGGCGTGACGGTGCCGGTCTACGAGACGTCGTCGACCGAGCAGGTCGCGTGGGTCCTCGGTGACAGCGGCGCCGTGCTGGCGATCCTCGAGACCCCCGAGATGCTCGCCATGTACCGCGAGGTGCGCTCGCGCACGCCGACGTGCCGGGCGGCCCACGTCATCGACGCGGGCGGCATCGACGACCTGGTGGCGTCGGGTCGCAGCGTCGACGACCGCACCCTCGACGAGCGCATCGCGGGCATCACGGCCGACTCGCTCGCCACGTTGGTCTACACGTCGGGCACCACGGGGCGCCCGAAGGGGTGCATGCAGACCCAGCGGAACCTCACCACCAACGTGGCCCAGAGCCTCGACGCGATCCGGCCGATGCTGACCGCCGACGAGGCCACCCTGCTGTTCCTGCCCCTCGCTCACACCCTCGCCAAGATCATCGCCCTGGTGTGCGTCGAGTGGGGGGCGACGCTCGCCTTCGCCACCGACATGGCACACGTCCAGGAGGAGCTGCCGCTGGCCCGGCCGACCCTCGTGTGCTCGGTGCCCCGGGTGTTCGAGAAGGTCTACAACGCGGCACAGCACCGCGCGGCCGCCGAAGGTCACGGCAGGATCTTCGCCAAGGCCGAGGAGGTGGCCATCCGCTGGTCGCGAGACCGGGCCGCCGGCCGGAGGGGCCTGGTCACCAGCGCCGAGCACGCACTGCTGGACCGGGTCGTGTACGGGAAGCTGCGAGAGGTGTTCGGTGGGCGGCTCCGGTGGGCCGTCAGCGGGGGCGGCCCGCTCGGCGAGCGGTTGACCCACTTCTTCAACGGCGTCGGCGTGCAGATCTTCGAGGGCTACGGCCTGACCGAGACCAGCCCCGTGCTGACGTTGAACACGGCCGACGCCTGGAGGCCGGGCACGGTGGGCCGGCCGCTGCCGGGCACGACCATCCGGATCGCCGAGGACGGCGAGATCCTGGCGAAGGGGCCCCAGGTGTTCTCCGGCTACTGGAACGCCCCGGAGGCCACGGCCGAGACGTTCGACGCCGACGGTTGGTTCCGCACCGGCGACATCGGCAGCCTGGACGCCGACGGCTATCTGCGGATCACCGGGCGGAAGAAGGAGATCATCGTCACGGCCGCCGGCAAGAACGTGGCGCCCGCACCGCTGGAGGACCGGCTCCGGGCGCACCCGCTGATCAGCCAGGCGGTGGTCGTGGGCGACCAGCGTCCGTTCGTGGCGGCGATGCTCACGCTCGACGAGGAGGGGCTGGACGAGTGGGCGGACGACCACGGCCTCGGCCACCTGGACCGGCTCGAGCTCTCGAAGCACGAGCGGCTGCGCGCCGAGCTCCAGACGGCGGTCGACGAGGCCAACCGCTCGGTGTCGAGGGCCGAGTCCATCAGGACCTTCGCCGTGCTGCCCCATGACCTCACCATCGCCGCGGGCGAGGTGACACCCACCCTGAAGGTCCGGCGGGCGGTCGTCGAGAAGGCCTACGGTGCCGTCATCGAGGATCTGTATGGATGATGGGCGCACGTGCCAGGCGTGTGGATCGCCCGACCTCCAGCCCGCCGGATGGCCCCCCGGTTGGCGCGCGGTCTGCGCCCACTGCGGACGGTGCTGGCAGGACGGCGGTGACGGCGCCGAGGTCGACACCATCGCCTGCCCCGGGTGCGCGCGCCGGGGGACCTGCGAGTCGTGCGCCACGTGGCTCGCCGAGTCGCTGACGCGCCACCACGTGCTGCCCGACGGCGGCGAGGTCGTGATCCGCCCGCTGCTCTACGGCGACCGCTTCGAACTGGCGGCGCGCTTCGGCGATCTCTCCGTGCGATCACGCCGGTTCCGGTTCCTTCGCACCCCCGATGAGCTGGACACCGACGACATCGAGTACCTCACCAACATCGACTACCGCGATCACTTCGCGTGCGTGGCGATCCTGCCGACCACCCCGGCCCCCACGGGCATCGGCGTCGCCCGCTACATCCGCGAGCAGGACGATCCGGCGGTCGCCGAGGTGGCCGTGACCGTGGTCGACGAGCACCAACGGCGTGGGGTCGGCACGCTCCTCCTCCGCACGCTCAGCGAGGTGGCGGCGGAGAACGGGATCCGCACGTTCGTGAGCTACGTGCTGTGGCAGAACACGTCGGCGATCGACCTTCTGACCGGTGAGGGCGCGCGGGTGGTGCCCGCGGAGCCGGGCGTCGCCCGCATCGAGATCGACCTTCCCGCCCGGGCGGCCGAGCTCACGGACGGCTCCCTGCACCGGATCATCGCCGGTTTCGCGGCCCGCGTGCGGGCGTTCGGCCAGCCGCGGGAGCAGCAGTCGTCCTGACGCTCCGACCCTCTTGCGCGCCCCGCGCTCGAGGTCCGTTGGGGTCGGTTCCGACCCCCTGGGTGGGCGCTATCGTCCTCTGGCAGCCACCATCGACAGCAAGGGGGATGAACAGATGGATGTCGTGGTGCTGATCGGGCGCGTCGTTTTCGCCGCCCTCTTCGTGGGCTCCGGTCTCAGCCACTTCCAGAAGCGTGAGGCCATGAGCGGGTATGCCGGGCAGATGGGCGTGCCGTCGCCGCTGCCGGCGACGCTGGCCAGCGGTGCGGTGATCCTCGTCGGCGGCCTGATGGTGCTCCTCGGCGTGTGGGCCGATCTGGGCGCGCTGCTCCTGGTGGCGTTCCTGGTCCCGGCGGCGGTGATCATGCACGGCTTCTGGCGCTTCACGGACGACGCCCAGCAGGCGCAGATGGAGCAGATCCAGTTCATGAAGGACATGGCCCTCGCCGGCGCAGCGCTGGCGCTGTTCGCCTTCTTCGCCTACGCGGGTGGCGACCTGGGGCTCACCCTGACCGGCCCGCTGTTCGACCTGAGCTGACGCTCCGGCCCGGCCGGGGATCCGCGGGGCCGTCACCGTGACGGTGGGCCCCGGAACCCGATCATGACGTGGCCAACCGGCCCGCCGCGGCGCCCCCGAAGGTGGCCGCGGCGGGCCGGCGCCGCGCGGCACCGGCGCGTGCCGGCCCGTTGACGAATCGCGCTCAGTGAATAGAGTTCTATTCAGTGAGCGAGCCCATCCGGCCCATCAAACGCAAGAAGCGCCAGCGCCGCACGCTGCAGACGCCGAACGACGATGTGCGGGTCCGCATTCTCGACGCGGCCGCCGAGCTGATCGGTGAGAGCGGTGTCCCGGACCTGCGCATCGACGATCTCGCGAAGCGTGCCGGCGTCGCGGTCGGCACCGTCTACCTCTACTTCGACGGGAAGAACGACCTCTTCGTCCAGCTCGTCATCGGGTACACCGAGCGGCTGCTCGAACGGTTCCACGAGGCCGACCGCGAGGGCGGCACGGTGATCGACCGCATGGCCCGCCGGTTCGATCGCTACCTCGACTTCGTCGAGGAGCACCGCGCCGGTTTCCTCTACTTCCGCGATTCCGGCGCGGTCCACACCACCGGGGGTCGCCTCTCCGACTGGGCGCTCGGCCAGCACGCCGCCGACCTCCGCCCGCTCCTCGAGGAGGGCATGGCCTCGGGTGAGCTGCGCGAGATGGACGGCGAGCTGCTGGCGCACGCGATCACCGGCCTGCTGCAGCACATGGTGGGGGTCTGGCTCGAGCAGGACGAGACCGTCTCCCGACAGCGCCTGCGCAGGTTCGTCG
Source organism: Acidimicrobiia bacterium (assembly GCA_046537875.1). GTDB lineage: Bacteria > Actinomycetota > Acidimicrobiia > Acidimicrobiales > VFJN01 > JBKHJZ01. Next base: position 16,819 of record JBKHJZ010000036.1, read on the forward strand.
ACGGCCTGATCGCCTTCGGCACCTCGCCCGTGAGATCGATGACCGGCGACGAGAGGAGGTGATGCAGCAGAGGGACACGGCGTCGACGCCGGGCCCGGACCGCACGACGGGGTGGTTCACGGTCCCCAGCCGGCGTGCACCGCCGAACGCACAGAGGGTCCCGTGGCTCGCTCGGCTGCGGGACGCATGAACCATCGAGGGGGAATCATGAGCAGATGGATCAAGCTTGCGCTCGCTGTGGTCATGTTGAGCGGCGTCCTGGCCGTGACACCGGCCGGTGTCGATGCAGCGCCGACGACGGCTGGTGAAGCGACTGCGACCGAGGTCGCCTCCACGACCACGCACACGACCACCGTCCGGTGGGGACCGTTCGACGTCCCGGCGATGGGAGCGACCGAGAACCTCATCGCCAAGCCGGGCGGGTGCTCGTGGCTGGTCGGCTTCGTCACCGAGTGCGTCGACATGCAGATCGAGAAGCCCTGCGAGGACTGCTACATCACCAAGATGACACCGAACCTGGTGCTGGCCGGCACCGACACGCCGGTCAACTTCGACACCCAGGGGATGCTGCACCACGTGGTGAACATGAACTTCTCGCGGCCGGACGTGACGTGCCGGCCGAGCTGGTTCGGCGACACGATCAACCTGCTCGGCGCCGTCGAGGGCGGCAACGAGCGGTTCTTCGCCTCGGGCAACGAGCGCACGCTGATGACCGTTCCCGACGGCTACGGCTACTACGTCGGCCGGGGCGACGAGTGGGGCCTCATCGTCGATGTGATGAACATGTCGATGGAGGACCGCCAGTACGAGTTCGAGTACACCTTCGAGTGGGTGAAGAGCGCCGAGCACGTGACGCCCGTGTGGCTGGACGTCGACCAGTGCGAGGACTCCGAGTGGGCCACGCCGGACGGCTACTCGGACACGCACTACGAATGGAACTCCACGCTCGACGGTCGGATCGTCGCCATCGGGGGGCACGTGCACGACCAGGGCATCTCTATCGCTCTCGAGAACGCCACCACCGGTGAGACGGTCTGCACGTCGGTCGCCGGCTACGCGGCGGGCGGCGTCGGCGAGCCGGCCGGGCCGGGGACGGGCGCCGACGACCTGCATCCCGCCGACTGGATCACGCAGACCGAGTCGTGGAACCCGGAGGTGACGCTCGAAGCGTTCCAGGGTCACATCTCCGGCATGACCACGTGTCAGCCGTTCACTCGGATACGGGACCCGTGGTGGCGCCGGGGTGACCTCCTGAGGATGCACACCGTGTACAACCACGACCAGGGCGAGGACCACGACATGGGCATCATGGTGGCCTTCGTCGACGAGGACTAGGAACCCTCAGCGGTCGACTCGGGGGGTGGGGGCCGCAGGTCTCCGCCCCCCAGGCCGCGCCCGGCTTTGTCGCCGGCCCGGTCCTCTGGAAGCCTGAGCCCGTCGAGCTTCCCGGGAGGCCTGCGTGACCGACCGCTACGACCAGTTCCCGCACCTGCGGTTCGACCGGCCGGCTGAGGGTGTGCTGCGCATCACGCTCGACGGCCCCGGCCTCAACGCGGTCGACCATGCCGTCCACCGCGAGCTCGCCGACGTGTGGCTGGCGGTCGACCGTGACCCCGACACCAACGTCGCCCTGCTCCGGGGGGCCGGCCGCGCGTTCTCGTCCGGGGGGAGCTTCGAGCTGCTCGACTCGATCATGTCCGACTACGCCGTCCGCACCCGGGTCATGCGCGAGGCGCGCGACCTGGTGTTCAACGTGATCAACTGCGCCAAACCGGTGGTCTCCGCCATGCACGGGCCGGCCGTCGGTGCCGGTCTGGCGGCGGGGATCCTGGCCGACGTGTCGGTGGTGGGCCGGTCGACCCGCATCATCGACGGCCACACCCGGCTCGGGGTGGCGGCCGGCGACCACGCGGCCATCTGCTGGCCGCTGCTGTGCGGCATGGCCAAGGCCAAGTACCACCTGCTGACCTGCGACACGCTCACCGGCGAGGACGCGGAGCGCATCGGACTGGTGTCGCGGTGCGTGGACGACGACGAGGTGCAGGACACCGCGCTCGACATCGCCACGCGCCTCGCCGGGGGCGCGCAGTCGGCGATCCGCTGGACCAAGCAGACGCTGAACCACTGGTACCGGGCGCAGTCCGCAGCGCTCGATGCCTCGCTCGCCTACGAGTTCTTCGGCTTCGGGGGTCCGGACGCCCGCGAGGGCCTGGCGTCGCACACCGAGAAGCGGGAGCCCCGCTTCGACGGACCCACGTCAGAGTGAGCGGTCGCGGGGGCGGCCGGGTCAGAGCTCGTAGGTGGTGCCGACGCTTCCCTGGATGAACGCGTCGGGGATGCGGGCGGCGAGCGCGTGCTGGGCCTTCCAGCCGGTGCAGTGGGCCGGCACGATCGTCGCCGGCCCGATCGCTTCGAGCGCCTCGCAGGTGGGGGCGATCAGGGGCTCGAACAGCGGCCCGTTCAGGTGGAAGCCGCCCATCAGCATGTGGATGCGGTCCACCCCGGTGAGCCGCTGCGCGTAGCGGACGATGTTGACGACGCCCGCGTGCCCGCAGCCGGTCAGCACGACCAGCCCCCGGTCCCGGACGTTCAGGATCAGCGCCTGGTCGTCGAGGATCAGCGGGTCGGGCTCCCAGTGGTCGTTTCGCCGCGCTTCGTGGAGCGCGAAGCCGGTCTCGAAGCTGGTGGTGCGGTCGACCTCGCCCGTGATCAGCACCGAGCGCTCGAAGAGGAACGACGGCTGCCGGTTCTCGACGATGTCGAAGTGGGCCTCCTCCAGGCCCCGCCGGCTGGTGGTGGGCAGCTCGATCGGGTCACGGCCCGGGATGTTGAGGCGCCGCTGCGTCCAGAACTCGGGATGGAGCAGCACCGGCATCCCGGTCCGTCCCAGGCGGTCGGCCAGGCCCGAGAGCCCGACCGTGTGGTCGAAGTGGCCGTGGCTGCACACCACCACCTCGATGTCGCCGGGGTGGATGTCGAAGCGGGCGAGGTTCTCGACGCACCCGTCGGGTGTGATCCCGGTGTCGAACAGGATCCGATGCTCCCGCTCGCCCTTGCGCACCGTGACCAGGGCGCTGAACCCGTGCTGCGCGAGCGGCGCGTCGGGCACCTTGCCGTCGATGACCGTCGGCGCGGGCAGGACGCGGGTGGGCTCACCCCCGATCGGCATGCGCCGGGCCGGGCCCTCGTCGAGGAGCAGCATGTCGACCGTGTTGTCGCAGACCGTCAGGATCGACACGCCGTCGACCGGCTCCAGGGGCAGCACCTCGCCCCGCCACTCCTCCCGGGGGATGTCGGTCTCGATCGCCGGGACGTGGGCGTGGTGCCCGTGGTCGTCGCACATGGTCGCTCCCTCTGGTTCGCCTTCCCTCAGCTTGCCTCGTCGGTGTCCACCCGGGGGAGGGGTTCCACGGCGGGCCCCTGGATCACGTCGCCGTCCACGCCGAACCGCGAGCCGTGGCAGGGGCAGTCCCAGCTGGCCTCGCCCCGGTTCCAGCGCAGCGTGCACCCCAGGTGGGTGCACGTCAGCTCGACGGCGTGGACTTCGCCGTCCGGTTCCCGGTAGGCGCCGACCGTGCGCCCGCCGAGCCTCACCATCCCCCCGGTGCCGGGCGCGAGGTCGGTGAGCGTGCCGGCCCGCAGGCGGCGGAGGCGGTCGCCGACGAACCGCCTGGCGACGTCGAGGTTCTCGGAGATCAGCGTGCGCGCGGTGGCCGTGTCGCCGGGGCGGCTCGCGTCGTACAGCTCGAGCCACGGGTGGGGGCGTCCCTCGACGACCTCGGCGAGCACCGCGGCCGCAGCGGTCCCGTTGGTGAGGCCCCACTTGCGGAACCCGGTGGCCACGAACGTGCGGGTCGTGCGCGGCGACAGGCCGACGTAGGGGATGCCGTCGGCCGGCAGGTAGTCCTGCGCCGACCACCGGTGGTCGAACGACTCGACGTCGAAGGCCGCCTGGGTCCACCGCTCGAGCGCGCCCCAGTGCGCGACCGTGTCCTCGTGGTCGCCCGTGAGGTGGCTCTCGCCCACCACGATCACGCCCGGGCGGCCCCGCTCGTCCCAGGGGCGCACCGAGCGCGTGGGCGTCCCGGCGGTGATGGTCATCGTCTCCGGGGCGTCGCCCCGGATGCGGGCGGCCAGGCCGTAGGCCCGCGACGGCCGGGCCTTGGCGAAGAACCCACCGATGTCGACGAAGGGCAGGAGCGTGGCGATCACCGCCTGGCCGGCGTGCACGCTCCCCAGGGGTGTCCGCACGGACACACCGTCGTGGCGCTCGTCGACGGCCCGGGCCCGGGTCCGCTCGACGACCCGGCCGCCGCCGGCCGCGACGGCGCGCGCCAGCGCGACGCAGTAGCGGTGGGCGTGGATCCTCGCCTGGTGGTCGAAGCGGAGGCCGAGCTCGACGGGCACCCGGATCCCGGCGTCGGTGGTGAGGCCGGCGGGCAGCCCGAGCCGGACCGCCGCCGCGTGCTCCCGCTCGACGGCGCGCCGCTCGCCGACCCGGTCGGCGTAGACGATCGCGGGTGCCCGCCGGAGGTGGCAGTCGATCGCCGTCTCGTCGGCGAGCTCGGCGGCGAGGTCGGCCACCATGTCGACGGCCGCCTGATTGGCCTCGGCGTAGAGGCGCGCCAGCCGCTCGCCGTGGCGGTCGACGAGCGACGCGTAGGTGAGCCCGTGCTGCGACGTGACCTTGCCGGTGGTGTGGCCGGTGGTGCCGGCGCCCACCCGCTCGGCCTCGACGACCGCGACCGAGGCACCCCGCCGCTGCAGGAGCAGCGCCGTGGTCAGCCCGGTGATGCCCGCGCCGATCACCGCCACGTCCACGTTCAGGTCGCCTGCGAGCGGCGGGTGCTCGGGGGCCTCGCTCGTGGCGATCCACACGGATCGGTGCTCTGACATGCGTGGTACCTCCGCGGCGGGGGTGGGTGTCGGTCGGGTGGGCGTGTACCCGTGCCGCCCGGGGGTGAGGCATCGGTCCGCCGCTGGGGTGTCCGGGGTGTCACCACCGGGATGCGGTCCCGGCCCGCTGGTGAACGCCGGCCGGGCGCCGGCGCGCGGATCGGCCCCGCGGGCGGTACAACAGACACATGAGCGAGCGTTCGCTGTCGGCCATCGTCCTCGCCGCCGGGCAGGGGACGCGCATGCGTTCGGCCCGCCCCAAGCCGCTGCACCTCCTGTGCGGGAAGCCGCTCGTCGCGTACGTGCTCGATGCGCTGGGCGGGTGCACGGTCGACTGCGCCGTCGTGGTGGTGGGCCACGGCGGCGACCTGCTGGTCAAGAAGCTCGGGGAGCTCGAGGGGACCGTGGCGCTCGAGTTCGTCGAGCAGCGGGAGCCGCGGGGGACGGGCGACGCCGTGGCGGTCGGGCTCACCGGGCTGCCGGAGGACGAGCTCGCCGACCTCGACACCGACGACGGCGACGTGGTGGTGCTGCCTGCCGACACCCCGCTCGTGCAGCCGGGCACGCTCGCCGCGCTCGTGGACGAGCACCGCCTCTCGGGTGCTGCGTGCACCCTGCTCACCGCCCGGATGGACGACCCCACGGGGTACGGGCGCGCCGTGCGCGACAAGGACGGCCGGGTGCGGCGGATCGTCGAGGAGCGCGACGCCAACGAGGCCGAGCGGGCGATCGACGAGATCAACACCGGCATCTACGTGTTCCGGCGCAGCCTGCTGGCGCCCGCCCTCCGCCGCCTCTCGCCGGACAACGCCCAGGGGGAGCTCTACGTCACCGACGTCATCGAGGTGCTGTCGGAGGCGGGTCACCAGGTGGTGTCGCTCGTCGCCGAGGACGCCACGGAGATCCGGGGCGTGAACGACCGTGCCGAGCTCGCGGTCGCCGAGGCCGAGCTCCGGCGTCGCACGAACGAGCGGTGGATGCGGGCCGGGGTCACGCTGGTCGACCCCGCATCCACCACCATCGACGCCGGGGTCCGGCTCGCCACGGATGTCACGATCTTCCCCGGCACCGTGCTGCGGGGCGGCACCGAGGTGGGGGAGGGCAGCGAGATCGGCCCTTACGCCCACCTGATCGACACCCGCGTCGGCCGGCGGGCGCACGTGTCCGAGTCGACGGCCCGCCACGCCGAGATCGGCGACGATGCCGTGGTCGGCCCGTACGCCGTGCTCGAGCCGGGCTCCCGCGTGCTCCCGGGCGCTCGAACCGGTCCGTTCTACACTGCAACCGCGACCACGCAGTAGTGCACCGGAGGCCGGCGATGGAGCTCGTCACCAAGAAGAAGCTGCACATCGTGTCCGGGCGCGCCAACCTGCCGCTGGCGGAGGAGATCGCGTCGTGCCTCGGCGTCGAGCTGGGGGAGGCCAACCTCGGCCAGTTCTCCAACGGCGAGCTGCACTGCCGCTTCGGCGAGTCTGTGCGGGGCATGGACGTGTTCATCGTCCAGAGCCACAGCGCCAGCGGCTCCGGCTCGATCAACGACGCGATCATGGAGCACCTGATCATGGTCGACGCCGCCCGCCGCGCCTCGGCGAAGCGGATCACCGCCGTCATGCCGTTCTTCGGCTACGGCAGGCAGGATCGCAAGGCCGAGGGGCGCGAGCCGATCACCGCCAAGCTGGTGTCCAACATGTTCGCGGCAGCCGGTGCCGGGCGGCTGGTGTCGGTCGACCTGCACAGCGGGCAGATCCAGGGGTTCTTCGACCAGCCCTTCGACCACCTGACCGCCATGCCGGTGCTGATCGACCACATCCGCAGCACGATGGGCGACGACATCGTGGTCGTCTCCCCGGATGCCGGACGGGTGAAGGTCGCCGAACGCTACGCCAACCGCCTCCACGCCGACCTGGCGATCGTCCACAAGCGCCGGGCCCACGGCGAGAAGCAGCTCGTCGAGGCCAAGCAGGTCGTCGGCAACGTGGCGGGGCGCACCTGCGTGCTCATCGACGACATGATCGACACCGGTGGCACGCTCGTCGCCGCCGCCGATCAGCTCGTCGAGCAGGGTGCCCGCGAGGTGTGCGCGGCGGCGACCCACGGCGTGCTGTCGGGTCCCGCCATCGACCGCCTGAAGAACTCGGTCATCTCCCGGGTGGTGGTGACCGACACGTTGCCGCTCCCGCCCGAGAAGCAGATCGACAAGATCGTGGTCCTCTCGGTCGCCCCGATCATCGCCGACGCCATCGACGCCGTGTTCGAGGACACCTCGGTGTCCGACATCTTCGGTGG